>CAJLRL010000001.1 GCA_905209075.1 uncultured Lachnospiraceae bacterium
TTTCCTGCTTTCCACGTGAGAGGTTGTCCTTTAGAGTATCCACATTGTCCACTGTCGGCTTTGTGTTTGCCATGCACACGACAGTTGTGAAACCACCCTTTGCGGCAGCCAGGGAACCGGTGTGGATATCCTCCTTGTATGTGAATCCCGGATCACGGAAATGTACATGTGTGTCGATAAGTCCAGGTCCTATGATCATTCCGGCTGCATCTATTATTTCTTCTTTTTCATTTGCAGCAGCGTCTGACGCACATGATATGTCAGGTGCTATTTTTTCTATTTTTCCATCTTTTACAAGTATATCCATATGTTCGTAGAGACCTGATGCAGGATCAGCTACGATACCATTTTTTATTATCATAATGTTCCTCCTGTTTATCATAAATGAATATGAAAATCTGTTGTCTGTCATATCATAGTATAATAGAGGAAAAGAAAAAGCACAACATGTTAGAGCTTGTAGTTAAACATAAATATTTTTGTCATTAACACTTGTTTATATCTTAAAATTGTCACATAATTACAATACAGTATTCTAAATGGATTAAACTTCCTACATTCTATTGTGGCAATGTGCAGACACACATCACGGACGGCACTATCAACATTCTATATGTGGGATGTTTTAGACAATGATAGTATTTATTTGGAGACAGATGATGAAAACAAGACAATTTGATGCAGTAGTATTTGATATGGACGGAGTCATCTTTGACTCGGAGAGGGCAGTTATGGACTGCTGGACAACTCTGGCAGAAAAATATAATATAAAAGATATAGAGCAGTCGGTTCTTGCATGTACAGGAACAACAATGGTGCGGACGAGAGAGATAATGCTTGAAAGATATGGTGATGATTTCCCATATGATGATTATGCGCACGAAGCATCTATTATGTATCACAAGAGGTATGATGGTGGGCGGCTTCCAATGAAAAAAGGAGTTGCAGAGCTGCTGGGATTTCTAAAGAAAAACGGAAAAAAGATAGCACTTGCGTCATCAACAAGGAGGCAGACTGTTGAAAATCAGCTTCGTGAGGCAGAAATATACGATTATTTTGACGGGATTGTATGTGGGGACATGGTATCACGGAGCAAACCGGCGCCGGATATCTTCTTAAAAGCATGCGAACTGATTGGAACAGAACCGGAAAAGTCATATGCAATTGAGGATTCCTATAATGGAATACGTGCTGCCTATGCTGGAGGACTAAGACCTATTATGGTGCCAGATCTACTTCCAGCCAATGAGGAAATGGAAAAATTGACAGAAAAAGTAATAGAAAATTTATTTGAAGTCATGAATTATCTTGAAAATACAAAAGACTAACAAAATAGAGAAATACCAAAACAGAAAAGTAAAATCCAAAAGATATATCACTAATCAGGAAACCCCAATACTATAAACAACTGATCAGGAGAAAAAAATGAGCTTAATAAAAGGTATACATCACGTATCAATGAAGTGCAGCAGCACAGAGGAATATGAAAAGACAATAGATTTCTACAAAAACATTCTGGAAATCCCGGTTGCAAGGGAATGGCCAGAGGGAATCATGTTTGATACTGGAAACGGAATGGTTGAGATTTTTAATGATGGAGATGGAGCGCTGGATAAAGGTGTCATACGTCATTTTGCGTTTGCAACAGATGATGTTGATGCGTGTGTGGAGGCTGTAAAAGCAGCAGGATATGAGGTATTTATTGAGTCGAAGGATATAGAAATCGCATCAATACCGGCGTTTCCTGCCCACATAGCATTCTGCAAAGGACCGCTTGGCGAGGAAATAGAACTGTTTGAGGAAGTTGCTGGTCACACTGTTAGGTGTGAACAGTAACCTTGATGGAAATGACTGTACATATAACTGTATATATATTTGACAAATCAAAGTATAAAGGTATATACTGGCTAAGTTAAGCAATTTAATCAGGCTTTAAAATAATTATAGTTAAAATGATGATTTTACGAAAGGAGTGCAACTATGAGCTGGAAAACAACTACGCTTCACCTCATGAAAGGTAACTATTTAGCTGTTTACAGGGATAGTGCGCTCTTTTTTAGGTAAACAGCTTAAATAAATTAAGTTAAAATAAAACTGAAACGCACTATCTCCTGTTCAAAATATTTAAAGACAACTGTTTTGAAAAGGAGATTTTTTATGCGTAAATTTAATATTAAAGCACAGATACATAAATTGTACACGCTGACCACAGTAGGATATTTCAGGATAGCAGGGGCTTCATGGGTTGCACTTCTTGCGCTCAGAGGTTTTTCGATGCTTGAGATAGGAATGTTGGAAAGTATATTTCACATAGTAAGCAGCAGCTTTGAGATTCCATCAGGGGTTGTTGCGGATGTGTTCGGAAGAAAGAAAACAATGGTGCTTGCAAGTCTGGTAAGTTTTGTATCGGGACTTTTTATGATACTGTCTAACAATTTCTGGTCGGTTGCATTTGCTATAGGCTTTAGCGCCTTAAGCTACAATCTCGAATCAGGCACACGTGAAGCTTTGGCATACGATAGTTTAAAATTTGCCGGTCAGGAGGAAAAATATAATAAATTTGCATCAACTGAAATGATGTTGTATAGGATAACAAGCTCAACGGCTACTTTGTGCGCAGGTTTTGCGTTGTGGCTTGGCTACAGAAAGGCATATGCATTTGATATTTTGTTCAGCCTCATAGCAATAGGGATTGCGTGTAGTTTGCGTGAGGTATATGTGTCAAATGATGAAAATACAGATAACACAGAAAACAATAACCCAAATGCAAACAAAGATACAAAAATAGGAAACCGGCTCAAAAATGTCATTACAGAAAGCTGGCGTTTCATGATCACGAATAAAAAGGCCAGAAGTATAATGGTTATAAATGCACTTATAGGGGCAGTTTCAACCTTGGTACTATTCTTTTTACAGGCGAAGCTTCCTCTTGCAGGATTAAATGATGCGCTGCTTGGACCGGCACTTTTTGTGATGGGGCTTGGAGCGGCATTTGGTGCAAAAGCAGCCGGATTTTTTCCAAAATTGAAATATAAAAAATATATCATTATCAGTAGCATAGGTGTTATATTTGCGTTTGCAATGATATTTACAGAACTGCCATATGTTATGATACTTGGTGGATTTGCGGGCTCTTTTTTCGATGATTTCGTAGAAGTACGCACGGATATTATTCTCAATGAAATGATACCGTCAGAGCAGAGAGCCACACTTATTTCAGTTAATTCATTTATGTTTTCAATCGTTATGATTGTGATGTCAACACTTATGGGAAGCATTATGTAGAATACGGAAATATAGGGCATGTCTGGGATAAAATGACATTATAGCGTAGGCACATATACTTATATGATGGTTTGGATTATATGAAAAGGGAAGACAATATGACAAAAAATATAGAGACGGAAAGATTGATATTAAGATGTTTTTTACCTGAAGATGCACTGCAGATCCATCCGATTTTTTGTGATGATGAAGCAATGCGGCTTGTTGGAATGTATCCTGCATTTACAAAGCTTAAGCAGACACAGGAGAGAATTGGCAGATGGGCGGGAAATCCCCGCCGTCTGGCGATTGTATTAAAGAACAGTAACAAGGTAATAGGATACGTGGCAGTGGATTCAAGAGAAGAAAAATGTGAAGATACAAAAGAATTAGGATTTGCAATAAATGAAAAATGCAGGCGAAAAGGGTACATCAGAGAAGCTGTAACTGCCATACAGGAAACATTAAAAATGGGTGGAGTAAAATATCTATGGGCGTGCTGTTTTGAAGAAAATGCAGCATCTGAAAATTTTATACGAAGCATGGATTTTAAATTTCAAAAGAGAGGCACATATGCTGCCATAAACGACCGGACTTATGTCTCTTTGGAATTTATGAAAGAACTTTAAAGTTTTAAATCCAAATATAAATGTTACTGTTCACACCTAACAGTGTGACCAGCAACGATTACAGCCCATTTAAAGTGCCTCTACGAGGCAGGGGCTGTAATCACTTTATGATCAGCACTATGGCGCATAGCTTGACAGCGCAGTGTCAAGCTTGCGTCTGAACAGTAACATATAAACTACAAATTTTACAAAAAATTTGATTTACTTTTAAAATTGACAGTGTTATTATATTGGCGCAAATAAAAGACAAAGATTTAAAGGAGGCGAAAATATATGGACAGTTGTGATAGTCATGGGCGAACTATATATAACGGTGGTACAGTCTTGGATTATCTTCAAGTGTCTGTATATGCCTCATAATGCATATATAAAAGTTATTTAAGCCTTACCACCGTTTGTAAATGCAGAAACAGCAACATGTTTGTATAAACATTTTGACGGTGGATTTTTTATGCCCTTTTTTAGGGAGAATGGAGGCTTAAAATGGAAAAAGAAGTATTAAAAGAACCAAAATTCGTAGAAGATATTGTAAAAGTAATAAGAAGCGGACTCGATAAAGAACAATTATTGGATCGTCTGAATGATTATCATGAGAATGATATCGCACAAAGTCTGGAATTTTTGACAAAAGATGAAAGACTTTCATTATATAACAATCTTGGCACAGAATGGATGTCAAATATTTTCTCATATATAGAAGACCCCAAGCCTTATATTGAGGAGCTGGCCATTGACAAACTGGCAGAAGTCATCAATGAGATGGATTCAGATGATGCGGTTGACTTGTTAGAGGATATTGATGAGAGTGTAAAAGCAAAGCTGCGTCCGATATTGGATGAAGATGTTAAAGCGGATATACGCCTGATAAATTCATATGATGATGATGAAATTGGTAGTCTTATCACTACAAATTATATCAATATCTCAAAGAATCTCAATATCCGGCAGGCTATGCATGAGCTTGTACATCAGGCTGGAGATAACGATAATATATCAACGATTTATGTTTCAGATCAGGACGGAAAATTTTGTGGAGCCATTGATTTAAAGGATCTGATAATTGCAAGGGTACATGATGAACTCGATGATCTTATAAGTTATTCATATCCGTATTTACTGGATCATGAAAAAATTTCAGAGAGTATTGAAAAAATAAAGGATTATGCGGAGGATTCACTGCCGGTACTTAACAGTGAAAAAGAACTTATCGGTATACTTACAGCACAGGATGTCATTGAAGCGGTCGATGATGAGATGGGCGAGGATTATGCGAAGTTAGCTGGTTTGACAGCAGAGGAGGACTTGAAAGAAACAACCATGCAGAGCATGAAAAAGCGGATGCCATGGCTTATCGTTTTACTTTTCCTTGGAATGGGAGTGTCTACTGTTGTAGGTGCATTTGAGGGAGTTGTCGCTGCACTGCCTATAGTGATCTGTTTCCAGTCACTCATACTTGATATGGCAGGAAATGTCGGAACACAGTCACTTGCCGTAACTATCCGTGTGCTTATGGATGAAAATTTAAGAGGAAAAGATAAAGCGTTTCTGGTTATAAAAGAAATGAAGGTCGGTTTTTGTAATGGACTTTTTCTCGGGATAATGGCACTTGTTATTCTGGGAATCTATATAAAGATATTTAAAGGGTATACCTTATTTAATGCTGTCATGATATCTGGCTGTGTAGGAATTTCACTGCTCGTAGCCATGATAATATCAAGTCTTGTCGGAACACTTGTACCACTCTTTTTCCACAAGATAAAAATAGATCCGGCCGTTGCATCAGGCCCGCTGATCACAACAGTAAATGATCTTGTGGCTGTTGTGACATATTATGGACTTGCATGGTTACTGCTGATACAGTGTGTACATTTTGCATAATAGTGTTAATGTTTAGACGCAAGCTTGACACTGCGCTGTCAAGCTATGTTGCTGGTCACATTGTTAGGTGTG
Source organism: uncultured Lachnospiraceae bacterium (assembly GCA_905209075.1). Classification (GTDB taxonomy): domain Bacteria; phylum Bacillota; class Clostridia; order Lachnospirales; family Lachnospiraceae; genus Roseburia. Next base: position 5,844 of record CAJLRL010000001.1, read on the forward strand.
AACAGTAATATAATAGTGTTATATAGTAATAATGGCATAATATTCCTTGCATTTTGATTTATTTTGGAATACTATATAGTTAACTAAAATTATCGAAAATAACGGCAGCTGGGGGATGCTGCCATATTATGTTTCTATATAGTTACAGGGGGAGCCATGATAGAAAAGTATTATAATGGCGTAATTGAGCAGATTTATAACAAATTGGGAAAGTCGGATAACAATATTGTAATGGTAAGTTACAATAACGTGTTTTCGATTTCAAAATTAGAAAGTGTTAAGCGTTATCTGGCAGATGATAACGTTGTTTTTGCATACCATGAATACGAAAATGGCAGATTGTGTGGAGCATATGAACCATTTTTGGATATAGTGCGTGATATGCTGGATAGAAATTCTATTGATATAGAAGAGTTCATGAAAGAATGTGATGTGTATGAGTTACATAGATCATTGCTAAAAGGATATTTCGAAGAAGGAACATGCTATAGAAGAGAGGGTGTTCTTTTAAATGAGGTTGGATATGAGCAGACAAGGCTTTGCAGGGCGATAGCTGATATGCTTCATAAATTATCCGAAAAGACACCTATACTTATAGTGTTGAATCGCTTTCAGATAAGCAGCAGAAGTACGATGGAGCTTATCTGGAGACTGATAAATGAACCTTCATCAAATATCGGTATTGTACTTGGTGTAAATGAAAAACGTCCGCAGAATGATATATTAAACAGTGTCTGGGAGGAGATATATGAGTATCTTGAAGACCACAGTCATATATATCATATAGGAAGCTCAGGAAAAGAACATGACACATGGAATAATGATATACTGATCGAAACGAGGGACTATGATAAGATTCTTGAAAAAATAAAGTATATGTATGAGTTCCTGGATTATGAACAGGCAAAATTATACCTTCAGGATATTGAATGTAAGATTAAATTTGAAGATGTAAGAATTGATGAGGGAACACTATGTAAATACTATGTACTTTATACATATAACTCAATTTTACTCGCAGAACTATCAAAGGCACTTGAAATGGTAAATTATGCACTTCAGCAGGAGATGGTACAGAAAAGCCATAGCTATATGTGCGAATGCTATTATCTCAAGGGCACCTGTCTTATGTATCAGGGAAAGCTGCAGATGGCAGAAAAATATGCAAAGCAGTCACGTCATGAAGCAAAGCTGACAGGAGACGAGGATCTTATATTCCGTGCAGAGCTGCTTACCGTAATGGCAAAGATGTCCGGATGGTATAACATATTTTTCTGTGTCCAGGATGTGCATATAGATGAAACGCTTATAGAAAAGCTGATGAAGAACGGCTACAAAAATCATCTTGCGCATATTTATATATATGCATACGATAATGGTGCAGAGATGGTAGCGAAAGCGTACCGCTCTGAGGCATGTCTTATGTATTTCAGCAAGGGAGTTGCGCTTGCTGTGGAAATAGGAAACGAGCAGCTTGTCTATGATGCTTATCAGAAAAATATAATGATCGCATCGACAAACGGAATGAATGAGATAGCGATGCTCTATTCTGTCCGCACATATGAATTTCTGCGAACAAAAGGAAATATACTCTATGGCAGGATCCTATCAGGCATAGGCTACAACCTTAGTGCGATGGGCAAAAATGATGAGGCAATGGAATATTATGAGCATGCGATCAGGGTGTTTTACAGATTGCGTGTTCCAGAAGATATAGCAGAAGTCTATTATAATATGTCGCTAAGCTACATAATGCAGGAGCAGTATGCAAAGGCTGAAAATAGTCTGCTGCTTGTAATGAAAGCAATCGATAAGCTTCATCTTAACAGTCTGCGTGTATGTAATCTTTCAAAGCTATACGGATTACTTGCTCTTTTATGTATTCTCCAGAATGACAGGTTTAACTGTGAGAGATATTTGTTAAACTGCAGACAGTTTCTGAATTATATAATAGAAAAAGAAAAAGCAAAAAAAGATATGGAAGTTATTCATGATTTTGCAAAGTGTGATGATGATATGTTCCTGTATACATTTTCGCTTGGTCTTTTGAAGCGTTTTGATGGGGATAAAGAATCTGCTCTGCAGAATTTTGATAAGGCAGAAAAATTTTTACAGCAGACAGAAGGAAATGAGTTTTTCAGTTATAGGATATTCCGAAGAGAGAGAATGAAGTTTTTTAAGGACATGGGAAAGTCTGAAAGATATGAGCATGAGGAAATGATCTTAAAGCAATATGAGGATATAAATGCTGATATTACAGATTCATTTTCAGATGAAATATTAAAAAGCATTGATCTTAACAGGGATACAGAGGATATCCGCATATCAGAAAGGGATATAGAGTCACTTATTAAGCATGAAGGACTCATGCGTGACTATACGACAAGCCGGCGGCAGATGGAATTTATAACGACGTGGCAGAAGCTTATAGATGTCACGGATAATGATGTAGATGCGATGGTAAAAAATGCATTGAACACATTTATGAATCATTTCAGCCTCGACTGTGCTCTGTATATATGCTATCACGATGAAGAGGCACATGTACTTTATAATGATACAGGGTGTGTTATAACCGATGAGATAAATAGAAGGATCGGGAAGATAATGCTTGAATATCCGCAAGGGTTTGCAATATCTAAGATAAGTGATAATTTCCTTGAACATCAGGATATCGCATCTTTTTTTGGAATAGATGACGTTTGCTCCCTTGTTGCTGTGCCATTTATAAAAAAGGGCAGGCTTACAAGCCTTTTTATAACGTATGTCAGAATGAAAGACAACTGGCATGGTTCCATAGAAAGATATATGTTAAATGAGTCTGATCTAAAGATCTATTCCCTGTTGTTCAGGGAGATGGAGTACGCTATAAACCGCATGGAGGCGAATCAGAAAATTTACGAGATGAACAGCAAACTCCATGTGGCAGCAGTCACAGATGCTCTTACCGGAATTTATAACCGGGCTGGAATGTATGCCGTAATAAAAGAAATGATCGATTTCTACAGCACTTCCGATAAACAGCACGATATAGGGCTTATGTTTATCGATCTTGACAATTTTAAGATATATAATGACACCTTTGGCCATGATGTAGGGGATCTGATCTTAAAGGAAATGGCATCGATTTTTCAGAATGAAGCTATAGGAAATGGATTTGTCAGCCGGTATGGAGGGGATGAATTTATCATTATACTGGGTACTGCTGATGACAAAAAGCTTGAAAAAATTGCCAAAAACATATATGCAAAGATAGAACGCTCAGATGGATTTAAGAAGCAGATAGAAGATTATCTCGGTCATCCTATATCTGTCGATAAAGATTCAAGGATCACCTGCTCAATGGGAATTGCAAAGGCTGGAGATGTAAAATGTGAGGAAGATATAAATAATCTGATACATCAGGCAGATGAGCTTTTATATAAAGTAAAAACAAGAGAAAAAGGCAATTATGCATTTTTGGATTATGTGCTGAATTAAAAACTTGAAATATTATGACTGTTTCTCTATAATTGTACGAGACAACGAGCAGTGCAATTTATAGTCCGCAGATAGCTTGTGAACTATTAAAAAATAAGAAAAGCAGCAGACCTGTTCGTAGGTCTGCTGCTTTTCATGGATTAAGGAGAGATACATAAAGTGAAAATTGAAAAAAATAAGATCCAGACATCAGAGACATTTGTGCTAAGTGCAATACTGGCTATGTCTGGTGGTTTTCAGGATGCATATACATACAATGTGAGAAAAGAAGTATTCTCAAATGCGCAGACTGGAAATATAGTGCTTATGAGCCAGCATATTATGATGGGAGAACTGATGAAAGGACTTTCCTATCTGTTTCCGGTAGTTGCTTTTGCTCTAGGAGTACTTGTGGCAGAGAGGATAGGGCACAGATATAAAGGCGCAAAACGGATCCACTGGAGACAGATAATTGTAGCTATAGAAATAGTTATTTTGTTTGCAGTAGGCTTCATACCTGAAAGATATGACATGCTAGCCACGATGCTCGTATCATTTTCATGTTCTATGCAGGTTCAGGCATTCAGAAAAGTAAATGGCTATGGATATGCAAGCACAATGTGTATAGGAAACCTGCGGAGTGGAACGGAAAGCCTTTCAATATATTTGAGAGAAAAACAGCATGGAGCACTAAAAAAAGCGGCACACTATTACGGGATAATATTTATTTTTGCAATAGGAGCAGGCATTGGCGGCATATGTTCGTTACATATCGGAATAAGAGCAATATGGATCTCAAGTATACTGCTTGCAATAGTATGTGCGATGATGATTAAGGAACATAGATAACAGGAGAAAATTTCATGAAACTATTAAAACAAATTTTGATTATACTTGCAATTTCATTTATTGGTGAACTGCTTAAATACTTACTTCCGCTTCCGGTTCCGGCAAGCATATACGGAATGGTCATATTGTTCATCGGACTTTTGACAGGTATCATACCGCTTGCGTCTGTAAAGGATGCAGGAAAATTCCTTATAGAAATAATGCCGGTGATGTTTATCCCGGCAGGAGTCGGACTTATGTCATCATGGGGAACATTAAAACCGGTACTGCTTCCGGTCAGCATCATAACAGTAGCTGCACTTATCACAGTTATGGCAGCAACAGGACGTGTATCACAGTTTGTGATACGAAGACAAAAACGCAAGGAAAATCAAGGCAGATAAAGCAAAGAATCAGGAGAAAAAAATGGATAAATTATTTGAAACATCGCTCTTTGCAGGAGTTACGATCAGTCTGGTGGCATATATAATAGGTATGGCACTCAAGAAAAAGTTTAAGCTGGCAATATTAAATCCGCTGCTTATATCTATAATACTTACGATAGTTGTACTTGTGGCAGTGGGAGTCGATTATGATACATATAATGCAGGAGCATCGTATCTCAGCTGGTTTTTGACACCGGCAACGGTATGTCTTGCGATTCCGCTTTATGAACAGTGGAATTTATTGAAAAAAAACATAAAAGCGGTAGCCCTCGGGATTACGGCAGGAGTGCTTACAAGCCTTGTAACAGTGCTTGTATTATCTGTGATCATGGGACTTTCACATGAGGATTATGTAACACTTCTTCCTAAATCTATAACTACAGCTATAGGAATGGGAGTTTCCGAGGAACTCGGAGGATATGTGACTATCACGGTAGCTGTTATAGTCGTGACTGGAGTGCTTGGAAACATACTTGGCGAATTTGTATGCAAAATATTTAGAATTACAGAACCTATATCAAAGGGACTTGCGCTTGGCTCATCAGCTCATGCTATCGGAACAGCAAAAGCTATAGAGATGGGAGAAGTTGAGGGGGCGATGAGTTCGCTGGCTATCGCTGTGGCAGGAATACTTACAGTAATATTTGCCTCCGTGTTTGCTAATTTTTATTAAAACCTTGCACCATTTTGGTGAGAAATTAAAAAATTCAGAAGGCTGGCATATATGCCGGAAAGGAATAAACATGATCATTACAATAGCAAGAAAATGTGGTTGTGATGCCGACTTTATAGGCAGAGCCATCGCAGATAAATATGGTTTGAAATTTTTGGACAAAAATGCAATTGCGGCGCAGGCGAAAGAATGTGGCTGTTATGATGAATATGAGGAATTCTATGGCGAGACACCTGTTAATTCATTATTGTATTCGATAGTTATGGAAACAGAAGAAGACAATGTGCTTTACCAGACACCGGCAAAAGCACTTGCATTTATAGACAGACTTGAGAGGAAAGAAGATGATCCCGGTTATGTGATACAGGGGCGCTGCGGCAACTATGCTTTTAAGGAACGGGATGATGTGATATCAATTTTTCTGACAGCAGACGAGTCAGACTGTATTGATACCATTGCCAAAAAGCACGGAGTATCTGCAAGAAGAGCAAAGGCAATCGTGCATGAGACAAATGACCGCAGAAAGACCTACCACAAGTACTACACCGGACAGGAATGGGGGCAGGCAGATAACTATGATATGTGCCTTAATGTGTCCCGGCTTGGAACAGAGGGAGTACTTGCAATTATTGATAGTTATTTAAAATATAAATAGTCTGTTTTAGTGTCTGTAAATATAATCATCGGGATTCCGCAGCATCATTATCATATGAAATGTTTTAGAGGGATCATCATAGTAGAAAGTCATTTCTCCATCATATCTTTTCACAACATTGGCAATACTTTTCACACCGAATCCATGAAACTGTGGATTCGGTTTTTTTGTACGCACAAGATTACCATCCTTGTCGATAGGGTTCACACGGCATGAATCTATCAGAGTGATGATAGTCATATTTGTATTTTCTCTACGAAAGACACTTAATTCGATAAAAGGATCAACTGCCATCTTCTCGGCAGATTCTACGGCATTGTCCATAAGATTACCAAAAAGAATGCTTAAATCATCATAGCTTACGAAATCAATGCACTTGCTTCTGATATCGATGTGAAATGCGATTTTTTTCATGAGACAGATTTTTTGATAACGGCATATGAGAGAATTAAGCAGGTCGTTGTCACAGACGCGCACGGAGTGCTGCAATTCGGGAGAACCGAGTACCAGGGTAAGATAGGCTGCAATTTTGTCGGTTTCATGATGCTCGTTTAAATCTGCAATGGCATTCAGATGCTTCTTGATATCGTGAATGAGAATCTTCTGCTGTTCATCCTGTTCGGAAAGAGTCCTGTAGTACTCCGCAGAATCGGCATCACGCTGGCTCTGGAGTTTTAATTCGGCAATCTGGGCATTCTTTTGCTTTATGTGTTCGTAAAGACTGAAGACGAGGATGTTGATGAACAGAATAAAAATCATACTGATACTTATCATCATATTCAGATTATATTTTAAGGGTGTTGTAAGGCACAGGTGTACAAAAGTAGATGATATCCATAATGACAGCAATGGTATGGTGCACAAAAGTAAACGTTCCTTAGAAGAAAATCTAATCTCATTACTATTTTTGTGGCATATTGTATGTGATATAAAAAAGGAAACTATGAAATATAGTAATTTACATATAATAACCATCACGGTTGTAGAATTACTGAAATTTATGTTTTCATAAAAGTTAAAGCTTGTATAAGAAAAAATAGTTAGCGCAATGAGTTCTGTGAATGTCATTGTTATTGTAAGAATAAGTGCGTGAAAAAAAGCATTTATCAGTGTAGTATGGTATAGAAAATAAAATGCTAATCCCTGTAATAGAACGAAGCTGATAGTATTAATATATGGATTTTGTAAAAATGAAAGTGCAAACAATACTGAATATAAAATAAATATAGTAAAATATGTTTTAAATTGTGAATGTCGCTTAAAAAATACAGTTGAGGTATATTGAATGCAGATAAGTGCCTCGGCAAAATATACCAGAATATAATAAATTGTTGTAGTCATAAGGATTACCTCTTACTTTCCATAAATTGCAAATACACTTTTTTAAATTCAGTAAACTTTCTACGAGTAAGGTATGCATTAAATTGTCCATCACAAAGGTAAATAAGTTCATGGTCAAAACTGGTTACCTTAGCGAGATTGATAATATAGCTGCGGTGCGATTGAAAAAACATAGATACCGGTAAATGGTCAATCCAAAATTGTAATGTCTGGGTAGAATCGAAATCGGTTGTGAGAGTATGTACTATGATTTTTCTGCCATAAGCTTCTACATATACGATATCATTAGTTGATACAGTAGTAACACCATTTTTTGTTTCTATAGCGATTTCTTTGTTGGCAGAATAATACAGTTCAAGCGCATCATCAAGATTTTGAAATAATCGTTGCTTATCTATTGGCTTGGATAAATATCTGAATACATGAAAGCGCATGGCTGCATCCAGATATTCAATGTAGGATGTTACTATAAAAATAATAACGGATTCATTTTGCTGTTTAAGCTTGTTACCTACATATATTCCATTAAAACCGGGCATTTCAACATCTAAAAAGACAATATCTTTAGCACCTTTATCGGACAGGAGCGATTCCCCATTATCAAAGGTTACAATTTCAGGACATGTTATTTCCTTATTATTAAAATATGTAGTCACTATCTGGGATAGCGATTGTATAATTGATGAATCATCATCACAAATAAGTATTCTCATATGAAATCTCCTCGTCAAAATCGGTTAAGATTATTATAGAGAAGTACACCAAGGATAGCAAGGAAATGACATAAAAGACATAAAGAGGTTATTTTTGGCAGTGAAATCGACCAAAAAGGACATAAAAATGTCGTTTCGTGCATTATACATGGACGCTTGTAACGAAATGGGATAAGTTATATGTAATGGTGGCGTGACCGTTACAGTCTCAGGTTACTGGAATCCGTAAAATGTATTAACATTCAATGGGGGGATTTAATGAAGAAAATCTGCTATATAATACTTATACTATGTTTTTCACTTGTTAGTTGTGCACCAACTGAAAGCGTAATAGATGATGGTACACAAGCTAATACTACAGACTTAAGTGATTATGAAAATGTGCTAAAATCTTTGGATGAAGAACAGATAGGAAAACTTCCGCAAAATGTAAAATGTATTGTAAATGATAAGCTAAGCATTGATTCAGAAATTAATATCTGGGATGCAACAAGTTATTACGTTAAAAGTGGAAAAGTTAAGGCTGTTAATTTTTCGGAAAATAAGGATAAATGCTATGATCTGATGGAAAAATTAGCAAAAGCGATTAATCTAAATAAGGATGTATGTGTACAAAGCCACAGATCTGAGAATGGTAATGAGATTTATTTATGGGATAACAATTATACTCAGGATAGCATAGCAATCAGAAATGATTCAGCTTTAGCCGAGACGCATGACGGACAGCTTGCTGTTAGTGCGTCTAAATTTAGCACATATTACTCACCGTTTAATGATAAAGATAAGTTTAGAACTGGCAAACAACTAATGTTTATGTCTGCCGAAGAGGCGGAAGAATTAGCGGTTAAAACAGCGAAAGAACTTGAAATTAATGTTTGTGAAAAAAATGAATTATACGTTCTTGATGATAAAAATACATTAATATTTCCAGAGTATGATACAGATAAACAAAATGATACATATGTATTTTTTTTGTTTCCGGACGTGTATGGTATTCCATATAGCAGATGCCCTGAAAATGAAACGTTAACGGGTTATGCAAATCAAGAAAATCATTTGGTAATAGCTATGGATGAAAAGGGAATTTCGTTTTTAGATATTCCACCATTGTATGATTGGGTCGAGACAACTGAGACTGGTGAGATATTACATCCATCGTCTATACTTTCAAAAGAGGTTGATAAACTAAAAAAATACGTAACATCCGGGGATATTGAGGTAAGTGAAATATCATTAGAATATATGTTGTTTGCAGATAAAAATGAAACTTATGATATTAAGCCTGTTTGGGTGGTTTATTACTATCAAAACCAATTGGTGACAGGAGAAAACAGTTATGAGCAAAAAATGGCTCTTTATGATGTATATGACGCATATACAGGGGAGGACTATAGAATACAATGATAATAAATTTGAAAATGTGCATGTCTAGAAGTTTTCACAGCAAAAAATCATATTTATGCATTATTGGAATGATTGCAGCTTTATATATAAATGGGCTGGGAGCAATCGTACAACAGAAAGAGAGCGCATCATTTAATGATATAGTAGCTGTTAGCATCTCGTCAGGCTTTATTATTTTGTATTATATTTTAAGTGTATTTGGTGGAGGACTAAACCTGTGCCAGGATTTGCAAAGCGGATATATAAAATTCATAATTGCAAAGACGAAAAAAAAAGATTATATAAAAGCAGAGTTGCTTTCGGCATTTATTTGGGGAAGTATTAGTGCTTTACTATCAATTATAGTTTTTGGAGTGTTAATTATATTTTCACTTATTATACTTGGTTATATGCCACGAAATGGTATTATTGGAGATTGGGCATATTTTACAGAAAATGTTTGGACAGGATTAATCTTTTCATTGTTATGTGGAACTTTATCCTGTCTTGCGGTTACAGTTACAATTTTTATTCCTAATATATTTGTCGGGACGGCAGCTCCGATTTTGATTTTGTATATGGTTATGACTCTGTTGAATAAATGGTGTAGTAATATATATTTATTACCATCCTGTGTGTATTTCGCATTTACACATATATTTGATAATATGTTATATCATTGGCTTTACGCGATATGCTATTCTGGTTGCATTGTTTTTATTATGTATAAATTGTGTTATTGGAAGATGAAAAGGAGAATACAAAATGTTTAGAAGTATGTGGTGTAATATTAGAAAATGGCGCAATAATTACAGGGTATATATTGCGTTTTTGGCTGTAGCAGTTTTTACGTACATAAGAAGTGATAGTATAAAAAACTATGCAGCGTTAAAAGGACTCTCAGTTACACCATTTTTTTTTACATTTCAAATGGATGATTCAATAACACGAATGTTATTTTATTTTGGGATAATCCTTTTGTTATGTAATGCACCATTTATTGATGAACACCAATTATTTGCACTTTCCAGATTAGGCAGAAAAAAATGGTTTTGTGGTCAAATATTATATATTTTGTTAGCAAATGTCATATATTTTGCATGGATGTTTTTTGTAAGCATTATTGTATTTATTCCATGGGTTGCGCCATCGGCAAAATGGGGAGATATTTGGATTAATCTATCTCATAATCCTGCACTTGCAGGTGTTGTATTGCATGAAGAAGCGGTTATATATTTTTCACCAATAATAGCATGTTTAATAACATTTTTATTAAATGTATCAGCCGGTTTTATTATTGGTCTTATAATTTTTGCTGCAAACTTGGGAAATAATAGAATATTTGGGGCTTCTATAGCGGCAGCGATGATTGTATTTTCGAATCTTATAGACGTATTCTGGCTTTATAAGCTTCAGTATATGTCTGTAATTCATTGGACAAATATATTCATATTTATGAGGAAAAATAATCCGATATCAATTATATATATTGTTACGGTTGAAATACTGGTAATTATTATATTAATTACATATATTTTGAAAAAAGGTAAAAAGTGTACATTGAATGTATTGGAGATGATTTGATGAATGAATTGGTAATATCTATAAAAAATGCTTATAAAAAATTTGGTGAGCAGGTTGTACTGAATGATGTTTCACTTGAAATATATAAAGGAAGAATATATGGAATAATAGGTAGAAATGGCAGTGGAAAAACAGTCTTATTTAAAAGCATATGTGGATTCATATTATTAGATTCGGGGGAAATAACAGTTTTAGATAAAGTAATCGGCAAAGATGTGGACATGCCTAAAAATGTAGGATTGATAATTGAAACACCTGGATTCCTAAAAGACTATTCGGCATATTGGAATTTGAAATTTCTTGCTGATTTAAATAAAAAAATCACAAATGATGATATAAAGAATGCTATAAGACGAGTAGGGTTAAATCCAGATGATAAAAAAGCTGTCGGAAAGTATTCACTTGGGATGAGACAACGACTTGGGATTGCGCAGGCAATAATGGAAAATCCTGATATTTTAGTTTTAGATGAACCTTTTAATGGGTTGGACAAAAAAGGTGTTACTGAAATGCGCAGTTTATTATTGCAGATGAAAGATGAAGGAAAAACTATTATTATGGCATCTCATTCTTCTGAGGATATAGATATTTTATGTGATGAGGTATATGAGATGGAGGCTGGAAACATAGTGAGAGAATGAATAAAATACTAGAACTATTGCAAATCCCGAGTTTGATGGAGCATCAGCTATTGCACTAAGAAAGTGATTGCATTAACTTAATAAGGATAATAATTTGCCGAATCCATGAAAATTTGGATTCGGTTTTTTAAGTTGACTTTTTTGAATAATTTTAATATTTTGTCACATTTCATTATATAATTCGGTTATATATAGTGAAAACACAAATCGTACGATGAATGATTTTAAAACTGCTACAGGAGGTGTAATCATTATGAATGAGAAAAGAGCATCGATTAGATTTATTGAAAGATGCTACAAGCTATATGAACAGAAAATGTATCATGTTGCATATTGCATATTAAGGGATGAGGGACTGGCAGAGGATGCGGTTCAGGAAGCATTTTTAAAGTTGATAAAGAGTAATGTGGATTTTAAGGATGCAAAGTCAGATGAGTGTAAGCAGTATATTATTACAATAATAAAGCATGCATCCATTGACATATATAACCGGAAAAAGAGGGAACAGGAATTAATATTTTTCTCGGATGAGAATAGTGATTTTGACCGGAGCAAACCAGAAGCTTTGGACGAACAACAGCAGCAGATCAGAGAAGTGATGGACAAGCTTCCTGCAAATTATTACTCGGTAGTTAACTGCATGGTTGTAAAGGAATTGTCTGTAAAAGAAACTGCGAAGGAACTTTCCATTTCAGAAGATAATGTACGGAAACGATTTGAAAGAGCAAAACTGTTACTTAAAACAATAATGAAAGGATGTGGCGGATATGAAGAATCAAGAGCTGTATGATATTTCGATAGAGGAGTTTGACAAAATGAATGAAAAGCATGTTTTTTCGGAAAAGTATAAGAAAAATAAGCAAAAGATGTTAAAGGATTACAGAAAGAGTGTATGGTCATCGACAGGAGCTCAAACAGCAAAAGTGGCCGTGGCATGTGCAGTAGTCCTTATAGCAAGTCCTGTTGTGGCGAATGCAGCATCAAACGGAGAACTTTTCTCAAGAATATGGGGAAAAGCAGGACACAAAGATGTGGCTGCTCATGAGGAAACGATATATTTGGGAGAGGATGAAGGAACATTTACTACAAGTTATCCGGAAAGAACATATGAAGATGTGAACCCACAGAAAGCAGAGTCTCTTATTGGAGACAGTATGTCTTATCCAAATATTACTAAGGAGATTGATGGCACAACAATCACAATTTTATCCGTTGTCAGAGATAATAATTCTGCAGTAATCGAGTATACACTTGAAAAAGCAGGTGGGGTGGATGCTTTAAATTATAGTCAGTTGGATAATGAGGCAAAAGGAGCATGGATTTCTGAGGAATCTACTTTTAATTTTAGTATAGGAAGTGGAAGTACAATGGTAGATTTAGAAAATTCGACAGATGAAAAACTGTATTGTTATGAATATATAACATTAGATGATGATCAAAATTATGTTGAAATGAAGATAGAGGAATATCCATGTAAATTAAAGGAAATTTATGCGCTTGATTACGAAGATCCTAAACGGGAAGAATTAGAAAATCAGGTTGTATCATCACAAACCAAAATTCCATTTAGCAGTAATGTGGTAGCGGAGACAACATTTGTTAATCCTGCCGGAGGTAAAATAGAAGCTTCACCTTTATCTCTTAAAGTGGACATGAGCAAAGGATTCGGGCTCAGCGAGGTTCAGGCAGCAGATCCGGTGAACTGTTATTATGTAGCTATAAATTATAAAGATGGAACAAATTATGTTGTTATGGAAAGTAATGCTGACGGACGTCATTCGTGTGACGTTGAAAAAGATAACACGGCTTACAGTTGTGGAACTCTGACGGGAGAATATGTGATGTTGTTTAACCGTCTGGTAGACACTGATCAGATTTCATCTATAACAGTTAATGATGTTGAGTATACGTTAGAGTAAGATAGCTGCAAAATGTCGTTTTGTGTAAATAGATATTAAAGAAGCAATTTATTGGGAGAATATTATGAAAAGAAAACTAATCACGACAATTCTTACATTATCTCTTTGCCTGTCATGCTTTACAGCATGTTCGTTTAATGCAAAGAATGTGTCAGACAATATAGGAAAAGGCAATGAAAGTGATCTGCCGGAGGCAGAGGATGTAGTCATAGATGACAAGGACGATATGTACAATATAGGGGATGAAATTGAGGTAAAGACCATAGAGTATGGTACTGACAGAGAGTATATCGAAAAGTGCTATACCGTAAACAGTGTTAAGTTATATGATACAGCTGCTGAGGTGGATGGAGTATCAGATAATCTTATTGAGATTGATTATTACATGGGTGCAGATCCGGAGAAGCCTAAAGTAATGAAAAAGGAAGAAGCAGCCTCAGGAAAATTTTTATATTGCGGTGTATCTGTCAAAAATGTAGAGGATAACACATGTACAGTAGGGGATATTTCACTGGTGTATGAGGTTGACGGAGTATGTCGGCTTGTAGGCAGTCCGGTATATTTTTCAGCGGCAAAAGATTTTGATAATGGAAATTATGACTATAATCTGCTTCAGGGACAATCAATGGATGTACAGCTTGGCTGGTGTGTAGATCCTGATTTATTGCAGATAAGTGATATGGATATGAGTAAGTTGTATTTAGCTGTTAATTTTAACGGCGAAGAAGAAAACAGGCAGTACATAAAGCTTGGATTGGAGTAGTATATGCAGAAAGTTTTGCGAACAGAGATAAAAAAAGCAATCATGACAAGATATTTTATCATCTCGATTGCTATTGGTATACTTATCAGCATGTTGGGACTGGTTTATAATGTAGGACTTTTTTGTGGAAATCAAAGATATGATGGGATGAATCCGTGTTACGAGGCATTTACGCTGTTTAATCATTGGATTGGTGGAGAGGGTTTTTCACTGGGGTCTTCTTTGTATTTTTTTGTATTTCCAATCCTTATTGCAATTCCGTATGGATGGTCTTACTGTGGAGAACAAAAAAGCGGATATATGAGTCAGATGATAGTAAGAACGGGAAAACAGAGATATTTAACGGCTAAATATATTGCAACTTTTATTTCCGGTGGACTTACCATGGTAGTCCCGCTGATTACGAATTTTATGCTTACAGCATTGTTTGTTCCCGCGATAAAGCCGGTTCCTACATATGATACAACGTATGGAGTATTTGGAAACTCTATTTTTTCAGAACTATATTATACACATCCGCTGGTATATGTATTACTATACCTGTTTGTGGATTTCCTGTTTTGTGGTGCTCTGACATGTCTTACTATGTTGTCTGCTAGTTTCATAAAATATAAATGGATAAACTGTATTTTGCCGTTTGTTGTTTGTATGGGAATAGCACTGCTTGGAAATATAATATGCTCTAATGAACCGGAAGCGGTTAATTACCAATTATCGCCATTCTATTTTACTAAATGTGTTCAGACGAGTTATCCGACAAAACTGTCTATTATTGTCGGTATGTTGTTATTGATAGTAATTGTAACAGTAGTATTCAACACTGTTTTTATGCGTAAAAAAGATATAATGTGAGGCCGGATATATGAAACTATGGAAAATGTGCTGGTATGACATCAAAAACGGTTGTCTGAAAAATATAAAATTATTATTGTTTCCTATGGTATACGAGATTGTGGTTTTGTTTGCGATGATGCAGAAAGTGGTCTCGTATGAGAAGTACGGCATGGAAGTGGAAAAACATTTGGGAGATATATTGTTATACAATTTCGGAGGTATGCCTAAATATGTTTTGTCTGCAGAAAAAGTTTTTGAGTTTCCGGTAATCTGGACAGTATTTTTAGTATTGATTTTGTTTGCTACGCTTAGTTATCCAATGACAAATTTACAGGGATTTGGCAACAAGGTGCTTGTAAAGGGACAAAATCGGATTAAATGGTGGCTGTCCAAGTGTTTGTGGAATCTGCTGTGTAATGCGATATTTTTTGGCATAATAATTGTTATTATTCTGATATTTTGTCAGATAAAAGGCATACCATTTGATATGCATATAAATACCGAGATGCAGACCGTTCTTTTTGAACCGGATGCGGATACAGAACTTGTAAAAGATGCATTTATGCCATTTGGCGAGCTGGTTTTGGTGTTTCTATTGTCAGTAACAATATGTCAGCTTCAGATGTTGCTTTGTTTGTGGTTCAAGCCGGTATACAGTTTTATGATAATGTGTATGCTGATGCTTGCGTCAGCGTATTTTCAGAGTTTTTTTTAATAGGAAATTATGCAATGCTTATAAGGCATTCATGGATAAATGTGGATGGAATGGATTGTAGCATAGGCATACCTGTTACGTGTGTTCTAATTGTGTTTACTGTAATTGCCGGATTTATGCGCTTTAAAAGGTTTGATATCATTCAGGAGGAGAATTGAAAATGACAGAGATAGAAGTTAAGAATCTGTGTAAAACAATAAATAAAAACATGGTACTTGATAATATTAACCTACATATGGTATCGGGGCAGGTTTATGGCTTTCAAGGGATAAATGGCTCGGGTAAGACAATGTTCATGAGAGCACTTATAGGACTTATACATCCTACAAGTGGCAAGATATTAATCAATCAGAAGGAATTGGGAAAGGATATGGATTTTCCGAAAAGTATTGGATTTTTGCTGGAGAATCCAACGTTTCTTGATATGTATTCAGGACCGGATAATTTAAGATTGCTCGCTGGAGTGGATAACAATATATCGGCAGACATGATTAATAAGGAAATAGACAGTCTGATAGAAGAGGTGGGACTGAAAAGTGCCGGAAACAAAAAATACAAGAAATATTCTCTTGGTATGAAACAGAGACTTGGAATTGCGGCAGCAGTACTTGGAAATCCGGATATTGTTGTACTTGATGAACCTACAAATGCTCTTGATGATGATGGTAAAGATATGGTTAAGCGCATAGTGAAAATGCAGAAGGAACGAGGTGCACTTGTTATTATCTCTTGTCATGAAATGCAGACACTTGAGGAACTCTCAGATGAGATTGTAAGACTTAAGGAGGGCAGAATATGCGAGTGAGAAAAAGGGCACTGACTTTTATAATATTGTCCATTATTGCTATAACGTATATCATCCGGGTGGTTGTGGTCAATAAGGATGCAGAAAGGACACCTGTTGTTATTTACAATGTTGGGGAAGTAGTAGATTTTGGAACTGACTACATAGATAACGCAGATGAAGCAATACCCGGATATGCCATACAGGTATTGGGTTATGAACTGGTCGACACAAAAGAACTCTATGACAGATACAATATGGGCGAGGTAGAGGAATATGCATTAAAAAATACACCATTTTATTGTCTGCTCAAGGTACGTTTTTATAATGACGACTGTGATATGGGTGAACAAGGCGGTCTTATGCTTAGCAGATACAGTCTTGTTGGTGATAATTATATGAGTATGGTAAGTGAGAATGTATTCTGTACGATGTATCCGGATATGCCCGGAATCTCGTTTTCTTTGAGACAAGGAACAAGTATGGAACTTGAGTTGCCGTATCCGATTACACGCAATGAGGGGGGTACAAAATCAGATATGGAGAAAAAAGCACCTATGCTGGAGATATCAGAGTTTCCTAATCGGAAAGTGTTAAAGGCTGGGTAAGAATGTGAATATATGAACTCCGGGCAGATTGCTCCGGAGTTTTTTATTCTCCGTTTAAATCTATTGTTATTGTTCACAACTAACAGTGTGACCAGCGTACAAAATACCGCATTTATTGTATTTTATAAAATAATCCGCTATACTATGATTAACAGTTATAGCGGATTATTTTTATGGAGGCTTTGATGGATAGAACATTAAAATTACCGGTTGGAATAGATAATTTTGAAAAAATACGAAAATCGGGTTTCTATTATATAGATAAAACGAAGCTTATAGAGCAGCTCCTGCAAAATTGGGGAGAAGTAAATCTTTTTACCCGTCCGCGTCGTTTCGGCAAGACTCTTAATATGAGTATGCTGCGCAATTTCTTTGAAATAGGGACAGATAAATCATTATTTGACGGATTATACATTGCTGACAATAAGGAACTGTGCGATGAATACATGGGAAAATATCCGGTAATATTTATTTCACTTAAGGACGTTGATGGTCATACGTATGAGGATGCATTTGATGCATTGGTGCAGATAATAGGAAACGAAGCCAGCCGGTTTTATTTTCTGTTGGAAAGCGATAATCTGACTGAAACGGAAAGGGAACAATATCGAGGCTTTCTTAAAATAAAGGATGGAAGATATCATATAGAGAAAGGTCTTGCGATTTCTTCATTAAAACTATTATCCAGGCTTTTATCGAAGCACTATGGTCAGAAAACCATCATCATAATAGACGAGTATGATGTTCCACTTGATAAGGCCTTTGGGAACGGCTATTATCATGAAATGGTAGAACTTATAAGAGGAGTTTTCGGACAGGCATTAAAGACAAATGATTTTCTGCAATTTGCAGTGCTGACAGGGTGTTTACGAATTTCAAAGGAAAGTATTTTTACCGGTCTTAATAATTTCAAAGTACTTTCTATACTGGATAGCAGATTTGATGAGCATTTTGGGTTTACTGATGATGAGGTGAAAAAACTTCTTGCAGATTATGGACTGTCATCACATCTTACAGAAATAAAGGAATGGTATGATGGTTACAGATTCGGAAATATGGATGTGTATTGTCCGTGGGATGTTATTAATTATGCAGACCGCTTAAAAAGTGAACCAACAGCTATGCCGGAGGATTTCTGGTCGAATTCCAGTGGAAATGCAATTGTCCGCAGATTCATAGACAAGGCAAATGCAAGCACCAGAAATGAGATTGAGCATCTGATAGCGGGAGAATGTATTGAGAAAGATGTGTTACAGGAGCTTACATATGATGAGCTGGACAACAAAATCGAAAATCTCTGGAGTGTGCTTTTTACTACGGGATATCTGACACAGAAGGGACGTACAAAGACAGGTGGCTGTCTTTTGGCAATTCCAAACATGGAAATACGAAATCTTTTTGTAAAGAAAATCAGAGAGTGGTTTAGGGATGTGTCACATAATGACGGAAAGACACTTGAGGACTTTTGTAATGCCTTTACAGAACAGAATACAGAGAAAATAGAGCAGCTTTTTGGCGACTATCTGTGGAATACAATCAGCATACGTGATACTGCCATTGCAAAGGAGAAGAAAGAGAATTTTTATCATGGTATTTTACTGGGACTTCTTGGATATAAAGCAAATTGGATCATAAAATCCAATGCTGAATCCGGAATCGGATATAGTGATATACTGATAGAGGTTCCTACCAACAGAACCGGAATAGTGATTGAGATTAAGTATGCAGAGAATGGAAATATGGAATCGGCATGCAAAGAGGCATTGCAGCAGATTGAAGATAAGGATTATGTTGCAAAGCTAAAGCAGGATGGCATGCGTAATTTTATTAAATACGGAATCTCATGCTTTAAAAAGGACTGTAAGGTGGTTAAGGGTAAAACCAATTAAGGTTAAATCATTTGAAAAAGCGGTTCATCTTGAACCTGCTATCCCAAACAAAGAGCTCAGAGAAGTTTGTATAAGTAAATAGAGTTAATAAAAAGTTTATAATTTTTATTAGCACTCACTCTTGACGAGTGCTAATAATGGTGCTATAACATACTTGTAAACAAAAGAAAGCAAATTTCCAATAAGGAAATCACAAGTATAGAAGGAGGAATGACTTATGTTATTAACAACTACAAACAACAACTTATTTGATACATTTTTCGGTGATCCTTGGTTTAGCGATCCTTGGTTTGATGACAGAGACATTCAGAAGGCACAGAAGAAATTATATGGACGTCATGGAAACAGAATGATGCTCACAGACATAAAGGAAAGCGATAAAGGCTACGAACTTGAGATGGATCTTCCGGGATTCAAAAAAGAAGAGATAAAGGCTACACTCGAAAATGGTTATCTGACCATTACAGCTGAGAAAGGTATAGAGAAAGACGAAAAGGAGAAAGATAGCAAGAAATACATCTGCCGTGAGCGTTATTCAGGAAGCTGCCAGAGAACATTCTATGTCGGTGATGAAATCGAGCAGGATGACATCAAGGCATCTTTCAAACACGGAATCCTGCGTCTGGATATTCCAAAGAAGCAGCCTAAACCACAGGTTGAAGAACATAAATGTATCTCCATTGAGGGATAATATCAAGCGGGCTGCATGAGCAGTCCGCTTATGTTATTACAGATTATGATATTACAGCATATGTTATTACAGATTAAGTTATTACAGCATATGTTATTACAGCTTAAGTTATTATACAGGAAAGGCAGGTGAGTATGATGGCAGCAAAGCGGGATTATTATGAGACATTAGGAATAGATAAAAAATCAGACAAGGCAGCAATAAAAAGAGCATATCGTAAACTGGCAAAAAAGTATCATCCTGATACGAATGCAGGCGATGCACACGCAGAAGAAATGTTTAAGGATGTTACCGAGGCATATAATGTATTAAGTGATGAAAAAAAACGTAAGCTTTATGATGAATTCGGATTCGCCGGTTTGCAGGAAGGCTTTTCAGAAGAAGCTGCAAGACAGGCTTCACACGGAGGCTTTGGTGGTTTTGGAGGTTTCGGCGGCAATGGCGCCTTTAGTGGTTCTTACAGCTCAAATGGGGAACCATTCACACATCAGGAGTTTCATTTTGAGAACGGTTCAGCAGATATGGATGATATTTTCTCAATGTTTGGAGATATGTTCTCGCATGGTGGAAGCAGTTATGGAGGCTGGAGTACATCACAAAACAGTGGATTTACGGGAAACAGCAGTGACTGGAGCAGCTTTACAGGTAGTGGACACTCAGCAGGACACAAGGGTTCAGATGTGATGGCAGATATTACAATATCGTTTGATGAAGCGGTATTCGGCTGTGAAAAATCAATCTCGCTGCAGGATCCGTCAACAGGCAGGACATCAACTCTGTCTATCCATATTCCGGCAGGTATAGAATCCGGAAAAACTGTCAGATTAAGAGGACAGGGAAATCCGGGAAGAAACGGAGGCCAGGCAGGAGATGTGCTCCTTAAAGTAAATGTTACACCAAGCAAAGAATTTGAGCGAAAAGGTCAGAATATATACAGTACCATAAGAGTTCCGTTTACAACCGCCGCATTGGGTGGAAAAGCCAGGGTGCACACACTTTACGGAGATGTAGAATGTAATATAAAGGCAGGTACACAGGCCGGAAGCAGGATCCGGCTCAGAGGAAAAGGTGTATCAGGTATGAAAAATACGAATGCGAAAGGTGACCAGTACGTGACAGTTGAGATACAGGTTCCACGCCAGCTCACACCAAAAGCAAAAGAAGCACTTGAAGAATACAGGAGAGTCAGCTGATAATATCCAAGGATGTAGTAGCTGTAGCGTTATGAAAAAGAACTGCAAGTATCTGAAACTCCAGATCAGTTTCCACATTCATGACAGACTTCAATTTTCCAATCCGGTAGCGGATCGTATTAGGATGCTGAAACAATGCACCTGCTGTTTTATCTATATCGAAACCATTCAAAACGAGCTGGTGCATTGTTTTAAGTAACGATTGATTTTTAGGGGATGAAAGCAATTGTGTTTTTTCACCAATAAATTCGCAGAAATAATTATCCTTATAGATAGAATATATCAGATTTTCAAGTCCGAGATCGCTGTATTTAAAGACCGCAATGTGATTATTAAGTGCGTGCTTTGCGGAATTAATGCTTCGTTCAACAGCGATATCAGTTTTATATATATTAAGGGGCTTATCACTTATTCCTATTGTGTAGGAAGAGAGATGAAGCTCTTTTATTATTTTCATCCAGAATCCATAAATATTGTCAGGAAAATCAAAGGTCAAGATCAGAATTCCCTTTTTATATTTCAAAATATGCAAAGAAGCATTACTTATCATATGTCTGGATTGCAGAGTGAGTTTGTTTATGTTCCGCTGTAAAGAAAATTCATCGATATCCTGTGGAGATATAAGGTATACGCAGGAAACAGATTTCCCATTCAGGGAAACAGCACTATCATTCATCAATGCTGCCAGAAATTCGTTAAGCTGTTTTTCATGTGATGGAGGTGCAAGAAAGGAATCAAGCAGAGTTTCATAATAATTATAATTAGAGGATGAGCGCAGATGGTCGGTAATGCCGAGAATAACGTCTTCTATATAAATATCATTGAAGAGGAAAACGGGAACTTCTTTTTTATCAGCAAGTTCTATGACTTCGGAAGGAAGCTCCTTGAAAAAAACGGTTTTTACTGCAAAGGCAGATACACCTATAGAAATAAGAGCTTCGAATGAAAAATATATTTTTTGGGGAGAGTTTTTTGCAAAAAGAAGATTGGTAATTACGAAATCTCCTTCATGAAAATCACTGAAATCGCCATCAATTCCTTCATGATCAAGTATGACGACATTTGAAATTGTCCGTGACAGACCATTATGACCGGCGGCAAGAACAAAATTATTTAAAAAATCGAATTTTTCAAGTGATGCGACATCTAACATTTTTAACAATTATCCTTTCTGGGATTTATGCTGTAAAGTATAACATATGAGGTTGTTAAAAAAACAAACTTTTTGTAAAAATTACAAAAATGAAGCAAAAAACTTTGTTTTTAATACATTGCGCAGAGTATTTTTAATTGATATAAATATATGCATAGAAAGCGATGGGGCTTGCAGAGATAAATGCAGGCCCTCTTTTTTATTATATAGAAAATCTATCTCAGAATGCTTCATTTAGAAGATTCCGAGAGTACATAGAAAGATAAAGGAGGATCACATGAGAGATGAGATGCTGGAATTGACACGACAGATGGTTGCTGTTCCAAGTGTAAACACAACTTCAGGAGAAAAAGAAATTGGAATTTTTATAGAAAATTATCTGAGAAGCATACCTTATTTCAAGGAACATCCTGATAATGTTATCATACAGAAATTAAAAGATGACGGACTTCATAGAAGAAATGTGTTCGCACTGCTTCGCGGGGAAAAGGACGATAATCGTAATACAATAATTTTTCACGGACATACAGATACTGTTGGGGTTGAAGATTACGGAGAGTTAAAGCAGTATGCATTTGACACAGACAGGCTTAAGCAGGAGCTTTAAAAAATAAATCTGCCGGAAGATGTAAGGAGTGATCTTGAGTCGGGGGATTATCTTTTCGGAAGAGGTGCCTGTGATATGAAAAGCGGAGATGCAGTTTTTATGGTTATCATAAAACATATAGCAGAGCATATAAAAGAATTTTCGGGCAACATTTTACTGTCATTAAACCCTGTTGAGGAAAACCTGCATACAGGGATCATAGAGGGCATAGATGTGTTAGAACAGATAAAAAGTGAATTTGGATTAAAGTATGTCCTTGCAATAAATAATGATTATACATGCCCTATGTATCCGGATGACAAACATCAGTATATATATACGGGAGTAGGAGGAAAGGTTCTCCCATGCTTTTATATAAGAGGGCGTGAGACCCATGTAGGACAGTGTTTTGAAGGGTTTGATCCGACGACAATAGCAGCAGAGCTTACATCATATATTAATCTGAACACACAATTTTGTGATGAGTATAAGGGGGAGTATTCGCTTCCGCCGGTGGCGTTAAAGCTAAAGGATCTCAAAGAATGGTACAACGTTCAGACAGCAAAAGAGGCATTTGTGTACTTTAACTATTTTGTGCATGATGCCACAACAGAGGAAATTATAAAAAAGCTTTCAGATGCGGTACATAATTCAGTCGAAACCACAATGCGGTCAGTAAATGTAAGATATAAAAGTTTTTGTGAATTGTCAGGAAAAGAATATGTTCCTATAAAAAATGAATGGTCTGTGATCACATATGAAAATCTTTATGACGAGGCTGTAAAAAATTGTCCTGATATAAAAATGATAATGGAAGAAAAAACGGAAGAACTTTTATCAGAAAAAACAGATAAAAGAGAAATCCCGATTTATCTTATAAGGCTGCTTCTTACAAAGGCAGGAATATATCATCCGGTGATAGTTCTTTATTTTGCAGCTCCATATTGTCCGCATAATACATTAAAGGACGATAGCGATAGGGAAATAATAGATAAGCTAAGAAAAGTGACAAAAGAGGTGGAAAAAGAATCAGAAGTTTCGTATAACGTATGCCGTTTTTTCCCGAGTCTTTCTGACAGCAGTTATCTTACGATAGATGATCCGGACAGCAGTATAGATACTTTGGAAAATAATTTCCCCCAGATGGATCAGTTATATCCTCTGCCGTTTGAAAAAATGAAAAATCTTGGAATAAAAGCAGTCAATTTTGGTGTACATGGGAAAGATGCACATAAGTGGACGGAAAGGTTGTATATACCATATAGTTTTGAAGTCCTACCCAAGCTGATACTTAAAACGCTGGATGCTTTTTTATAAAACATGGCTATGCATATGATGCAGACATAGATTGACGCAAATGAAAGGAAGGAAAAATCATGTATGTAAAAGATGGAACAAGCAGATTAAAGAAGGTTTTAGTTTCAAGACCACAGTTTTTAAAACCTGCACCGATAAATGAAATAGCAAAAAAATGGAAGGATACAGTTATGGATGTACCGACTATGTTAAGAGAACATGAATTGTTTGTTGGGGCATATAAAAAGGCGGGTGTTGAGGTTGAATTTTTGGAACCCGATGAAGAAAGACCAAATTCGGTATTCGCCAGGGACTTTGGTGGATGTGTAAAGGAAGGCTATATAATGGGGCGCTTTAAGCTGGATATGCGCTATAAAGAACATATCGATTATAAAAAAAGGATGGAAGAACTGGGAATACCGATGATCGGTGAAGTAAAAGAAGGGCTTTTCGAAGGCGGCGATTTTATGTTTATGAATGAACACTGGGTGGCTGTAGGCATGGCTGACAGAACTAATGAAGCCGGACTTGGGGAGATAAAGAAAATATTAGAGCCGTTTGGATATGAGGTCACAGGTGTTCCGCTAAAAAAAGAATATCTGCATCTGGATATGTGCTTTAACCTTGTTGATGATCATCTGGCGGTGTCATACAGACAAGGCCTGCCGGAAGAATTCCGAGAGCTGCTTGTGAAGAGAAATATTGAAATAATAGATGTGCCGGAGGAGGCTATATATCTTCACGGATGTAATCTTCAGGCACTTGGAGAACATCGTGTCATGTTGCTTAAACAGAATGAATACGTAAATGAAAAACTTGCGGCAAAAGGCATGGAAGTAATAGAACTTGACATCACGGAAATATTGAAAGCAGGCGGAGGACCACACTGTATGACATTTCCTCTGTTAAGAGGATAAAAAAGACACCTGATTGATGTAGCTTTGCTAAGGGGAAAAGCATAACTATGAAAAAGGGTGAGAATATGAAAAAGAAAATTAAGATAGCAGTGTTTATGATGTTTTGTATATTTGCATTTACAGGATGTACAAATTCATCGGACAAGTCAAAGAAAGTGGAATCGGTTGAGGACATAACAGGAGCAAAAATCGGTGTCCAGCTTGGAACGACAGGAGATATATATGCTTCTGATTATGAAGGCGATGATGCCGGAACAACAGTTGAAAGATATAATAAAATGGCTGATGCTGTACAGGCTCTTAAGCAGAAAAAAATAGACTGTGTAATTATTGATGAACAGCCTGCGCTTTCAGTGACAAAAGATAATGATGATTTAAAAATTCTCGATGAGGAATTTACAAATGAGGATTATGCAATATGCATAGCGAAAGGAAATGATGATTTAAAAGAAAAAATAAATTCAGCACTCAAAGAGTTAAAGGGTGATGGAACGATAGATGAAATTATATCTAATTATATAGGCAACAATGCAGGAAAAAATCCTTACCACACTCCTGCCGGGACGACGTATGATAACGGGATACTTGTTGCGGCAACTAATGCGACATTTCCACCTTATGAATACTATGAGGATGAAAAAGTAACAGGTATTGATATAGATATAATAACGGCTATTGCAGACAAACTGGGGATGAAAGTTGAAATATCGGATATGGAATTTGATGCGATTATAAATTCAGTTAATTCCGGAAAAGCTGATGTCGGAATTGCAGGACTTACAGTGACAGAGGACCGGCTTAAATCAATAGATTTTTCAGATCCTTATACAAATTCAAAACAGGTAATCATTGTAAAATCAGGCGATAGCAGCAGTAAGTTTGATGTAGTTTCCAAATTTAAAAACAATTTTATAAAAGATAACAGATGGAAATATATAGTTAAAGGACTGAAAAATACGATAATCATTGCCGTATGTTCAGCAGTTCTTGGAGTTTTACTCGGATTTATGGTGGCATTTATAAGAGCAACGCATGATAAGAGAAACTGTCTTGGAATTTTAAACTGGATATGTAAGTTATATCTCACGGTAGTGAGGGGAACACCGACGATGATCCAGCTCCTCATAATGTATTATGTTGTATTTAAGGCTGTCAATGTAGACAAGGTGCTTGTTGCGATTATTGCGTTTGCGATAAATTCAGGTGCTTATGTTGCTGAGATAATGCGAAGTGGAATTATGTCAATTGACAATGGACAGTTTGAGGCAGGAAGCAGTCTTGGATTAAGTTATAGGATAACAATGATTTCCATAATTTTACCACAGGCAATAAAAAATGTGCTTCCGGCACTCTGCAATGAATTTATAACTTTGTTAAAAGAAACGTCAATCTGTGGATATATCGGTCTTACTGATCTGACAAGAGGCGGAGATATTATAAGAAGTAACACATTTGACGCATTCATGCCGCTTATACTTGTAGCTGCGATTTATCTGGTGATAGTCCAGCTTCTTACTATGGGAGTGGCAAAAATGGAAAGGAGACTGAGAAAAAATGAGCGCTGAGACACTATTATATGTGGAAGGTCTTACAAAGACTTATGGAGAAAACGTTGTACTTGATAATATTTCGACAGAAATAAAACGTGGTGAGGTTGTAGCAATAATAGGACCTTCAGGATGTGGAAAATCTACATTTTTAAGAAGTTTAAACCAGCTGGAAAAAATAACATCCGGGAGCATTTATTTTGACGGGGTGGATATGACCGGGAGCAGTGTAAACATTAATAATGTAAGGCGCCGCATAGGAATGGTGTTCCAGCAGTTTAATCTGTTTCCACATATGACAATAAAAGAAAATATAATGTTTGCACCGGTAAAACTCAAAGAAATGACAAAACAGGAAGCATCAAAAAGAGCAGATGAACTTTTAAAGAGAGTAGGACTACTGGATAAGGCAGATCAATATCCGGACATGCTTTCGGGAGGTCAGAAGCAGCGTATAGCGATAGCAAGGACACTTGCCATGAATCCTGAACTTATATTGTTTGATGAGCCGACATCGGCACTTGATCCTGAGATGGTCGGAGAAGTTTTGGCACTTATGAAAGAACTTGCAAATGATGGGATGACTATGATCGTTGTGACGCATGAGATGGGATTTGCAAGAGAAGTTGCAAACAGAGTAATGTTTATAGACGAAAAAAAGATAAAGGAGGAAGGACGTCCGGAGGATATATTTGAAAATCCAGAGAGTCCGCGCCTTAAGGAATTTTTATCAAAAGTATTATAGAAACGAGGAAAATAAAATGAGTATTTTTTTAGTAGATGAATATAAAGATATGGAGCCATATGTACCGGGAGAACAGCCGAAGGATAAGCCATACATAAAACTGAATGCAAATGAGACATCCATGCCCCCGTCACCGAAGGTATTTGAGGCCGTATCTAAAAGTGAAATATGGAATATGAGCTACTATGCAGATCCGCATTGCCACGATTTCAGACGTGCTGTTGCAGAAGTATATGGTGTTACAGAGGATGAAGTTTTTGTCGGAAACGGTGCGGATGAAGTACTCAGCTTTGTACTTATGAGTTTTTTCAGAAGGGGAATGAAGATATATTTTCCTGATATAACGTATGGATTTTACCGCACATACGCAAAAACATATGGTCTTGATATGGAAGAAATACCTGTAAAGGATGATTTTTCGATAGATATAGACGACTATATGGATCTAGATGGCGATATAATTTTTGCAAATCCAAATAATCCGACAGGCCTTACTATACCGGTATCCGATATTGAAAAACTGGTAAAGAGGAATCCGGACAGAATGATCATAGTAGATGAAGCATATGTAGATTATTCGGGGGAGACATGCCTGCCGCTTGCTGTAAAATATCCTAATCTTGTCGTTGTAAGAACTTTTTCGAAATCGCGCAATATGGCGGGAACACATATCGGGTTTGCAATTTCCAGTAAGGATATAATAGAGGATATGAACAAGATTAAGTTTTCATTCAATCCGTTTAACCTTAATTCTGTGACAATGGCAGCAGGAATTGCAGCAGTTAAAGATACAGATTACCTGAATGAATGTGTAAGCCGGATCGTTGCAAACCGTGAAGCCTTTAAGAAAGATCTTGAAAATATTGGATTTAAAGTTATTCCATCAAAAGCAAACTTTGTATTCTGTTATCATGATGCGATAGATTCAGGATTACTGTGTGAAAAACTAAAAGAAGAGGGTATCCTTACAAGACATTTTGCGGATGAACGTCTTACAAAATACCTGCGTATTACTATAGGAACCAGGCAGGAGATGGAAGTTGTGCTCATTGCGATAAAAGAAATATTAAATGAATACATTAAGGAGACTACAGAAAAAGAAAAGGCAATTGCAGTCTGAAATGAAAAAGAGGTAGAAAATGAAAAAAATTCTTATATGTGATTATCCGAATGCGTTGGAGAACGACTACAGCACAACGATACAGAGTGCAACAAATGCATATTATTCATACATAGCAAATGATAACAGAACAGAAGACATTAATTTTGAAATATATGCATATGAAAATAAGGAAAAGCTCATAGAAAAACTTAAGGATGTAGGTGGGCTGATAACAGGGTTTCTTGAGATAGATGAATCTATTCTGTCAAGGGCAGATTCTCTTAAATGTATATCTGTAAGCGGTGTGGGATATTCGAATATAGATATGGATGCTGCAAAAAGGCATGGAGTGTGCATATGCCACATAAGAGAATACTGTACACAGGAGGTCGCGGAGCATGCCTTTGCACTGATCGCTGCTTTAAACAGAAGTCTTAAGTACTATTCAGAAAAAATAGAGAATGATCACGAATGGAAATATCATACGATAGCCGGCAGTAAAAATCTTTCAAGCCAGACGATCGCAATATTCGGATTCGGAAAAATTGGGAAGCGTGTTGCAAAAATAGCAGGAGCATACGGAATGGAGGTTCTTGCAGTAGATCCATATGTGGCAAAAAATCCACAATGCGTAGAAGAGGCTGCAAAATATAAAATTTCTGTTGTAACAGCACAGGAGGCACTAGATCGTGCAGATATAATCACAAATCATATGAATCTTACAGAGGAAAATTATCATTTTTTTAATGAGGAAGCTTTTTCAAAAATGAAAAAACATCCGATATTTATAAATGTCGGAAGAGGAGGAAGTGTCGATGAAAAGGCATTGGAGCATGCACTTGATACAAAGCAGATAAGGGCGGCAGGTCTTGATGTTTTGGAAGATGAAAATCCTGACATGGAAAATTGTAGTCTGACAGGAAGAGAAAATGTTATAATAACACCGCACAGTGCCTTTTACAGCAGTGAATCGATCGAAAAGCTGCAGATCATAAGCGGTGCAAATATGGGATACTATCTGGCAGGAAAATACAATAATATATCAGAAATTGTAGAAAAATAGGTGTAGGAATTGAGTCTTGTTATAAAGCTGACATTTGAAATATTAATTATTGTGGCAATAGGGGTTATTGCTGCAAAAACTAAAATTATAGATAATAATGGGAAGGAAAAACTTTCATCACTTCTTGTAGATCTGCTGCTGCCGGTGAGTATGCTTGCTTCATCGCAGCAGCCTTTTACGGTTAATAATCTGAAAGGCACAGTTTATATTGCAATAATAGCATTTGTATATTATTTGATCGCTTTTGCGACAGGGAAACTGATAGGGAAGATCAGAGGCATGGACAGTGCAAAGGTGGCAATGTTTACACTGCTTATTGCCTTTGCAAATACCGGATTTATCGGGATGCCTATATTAAAGCAGATAATAGGTGATCAGGGAACGCTTTATGGCGCAATATATAACAGCGTTTTTGATATATTGTATTTTTCATATGGAATGTATATGTTAACGTCAGATAGGTGCATTCAAAATAGTGATAGTCTGGCTGATTATAGCTCAAGCAAAACAGAAAAGATTTCAAAATTTAAAGAGCTGTTTAAAAATCCAATGATATGGATTGCTTTTCTGACTGTGATCTTATATATCATGCCATATAGATTTCCGGAGGTGGTTACTGCATCATTTGATCTGATTGGAAACTGTATGATGCCGGTGTCTATGCTGGTGATAGGAGCAGAAATAGCCGGGATGAACATAAAAACAGTGATTGGACACAAATCTGCATATAGTGTAAGTATGCTTAGGATGATGTTATTTCCCATTTTGACATATGTTGTCATGAAAATTATAAATGTAGACTTTGAGGTTAGGGCGACGGCAGTAATACTTGCAGCAATGCCGTCAGGCTCGCTGAATGTGATCATGGCACAGAAATATAAAAACAATATAGAATTTGCAACGTCAGCAGTTATGCAGAATACTATATTAATGGTGTTAACACTGCCTTTGTTCGTATATCTGATTGTAAAATAGGGCGGCATTTGTATACTACGAAAACCGAATCCGTGAAATTACGGATTCGGTTTTTATGTAAAAAAATATTATATCTAATGTAAATGCAATTGAATGTCGAGATATATAGTGTAAATCTAGATTCGGATAATTAAGAAGGAGGAAAATATGTTAAACAGTGTGGGAACAGATGTTACGAGGTCATATAGTTTTAAATATAGTCCAAAGGTTAGGAAAGATAATGATTCTTTAATAGGTAAAATAGACACTGGATTTCAAACCAGCAAAATAGATTCCGAATTTCAAGTAGACAAAACAAGTGATGAATACAAATCCATAATGAAATTATATGATGACATTTGTAAAGATTATATGAATACGTTATCTGAACATAATAAGTCCCTTCATAATAAACTTCTGACAGACCCTTCAAAGGATTTATATGAAAAAGTAAGATCTTCGGCATATGAAAGCCAAAGCAGGATATATAAAAAAAGTGCAGTTGAAGCTGTGGGTGCGGATGATGAGGTTTCCGAGGAGAAGCTGCAGGGTATCGGATTAACCAGTTTTGGGATATCTGATGCAGAAAGCAGAGTGGTTCTTGCTTCATATGTGAAAGATTCAGGTGAAGATGATCCGGTTGTGCAGATTGCCTATGGGCAGGGGGATGACAGAAAAGTATATCATATACATGTAAATGATGTGGATATTTCAAATGCTTCAGATATGGAAATGTTTGCGCTGCTGTCCTATGAAGGATATAAAGGCAGAACAGCTCCGGGTGCAATAAATAATTATTCTGCCTACAAAACTTTGAAAGCAGGCGGAGGATATGAAATGGGTTCGGCAGATGAAAATTGTTTTGTGGATGAAAAGATCAATGTAAAACATTTAATGCAGAAGATCTATGATTCGCTTAAAGATCATAAAACAGCAGAGGAAGAAAAAAGCTTTGAAGAATGTGATTATCTGCGCTGGCTGATAACAAACAGAAAAAAACTTTAACACTTTAAATGAAAAAAGTACTTGCGTATGTCTGATAAAAGAGTTATCATATATAAAACGAAACACTTAGGAGGATTTACAATGGAAAAGCGTATTTCAGGTCACACAGGCTTATTAGCACTTATTGGATCACCGGTTGGTCATTCGGGTTCGCCGGAAATGTATAACTATAGTTTTCAGAAGCTTGGTCTGGATTATGCATATGTAGCTTTTGATATAAAAGAGGATAAAGTTAAAGATGCCATAAATGCAATGAAAACATTCAATATGCGTGGATGTAATGTCACAATGCCTGATAAAGTTGAGGCTGCAAAATATATGGATGAGCTTTCACCGGCAGCACAGATCATCGGTGCGGTAAACACTATCGTGAATGATGATGGAAAACTTACAGGATACATCACAGATGGTGAGGGTTTTGTAAATAACCTAAAAGATCATGGCATAGATATAAAAGGCAGAAAGATCACTGTAGCCGGAGGCGGCGGTGCTGCTACAGCTATCCAGGTACAGTGTGCACTTGATGGTGCAAGAGAGATCACAATATTCAACAAAAAGGATGATTTCTTTGAAAGAACACTTGAGACTGCAGAAAAGATCAGAAAAGCTGTTCCGGAATGTGTAGTCAATGTATACGACATAGATGATGTCGCAAAAATGACAGAAGAAATCAATACGAGTGATATATTTGCCAACGCAACTATCGTGGGAATGAAACCACTCGATGATCAAAGCGTAGTAAAGGATACATCTGCTTTCCGTCCGGGACTTGTAGTAGCGGATGCTGTATACAATCCACAGGAGACAAAGCTTTTAAGAGAAGCAAAGGAGGCAGGATGTACCTGTATCGGAGGCAAGGGAATGCTTTTATGGCAGGGAGTTGCCGCGTTCAAGCTTTACACAGGACAGGATATGCCTGTAGATGAAGTAAAAGAATTATATTTCAAATAATTAAAAAATACAGATGCGTTCAAAGAATGCAGATAATTTTAAAGAAAATAACTTCAAGTAAACATGCCGGAAATTCACATCATATGAATTTCCGGCATGTTTTTTGCTCTACATAAAAAGCAGACGCATTTTATTTTTAAAGGGATAATGTCATTATTTTTATATATTAAAGGAAATCGTGACGGGCAAGCACGTTTATGATATTTCTTCCTTCTTCTGTACCTTCGATGATCCTGCGGGCACGTTTGCTGTCTCCGATATTTACAATCTCAACGTTTGTGTCGATGAATGCATCTTCGATTTCGCTTAGAACAGGTGTGTTTGCTCTCATACCAAGGCAGATAAATCCATGATCAAATGGGATCTCCTCAATCTCACCCTCTGGATTCTTTACGATGAAACGATCGTTTTTAACTTCCTGGAGGGCTGTATTTGTCATCTGTTTTACACCGTATTTAGCCATTTTAGCATTTGTATCGCATTTTGTGACAGGGTCAAGTCCGTTTCCAATCATTGGAAGCATCTCAACCATTGTAACTTCTGCGCCTCTTTCTGTGAAGAATTCCATAACATCAAGGCCTACGGCACCACCACCAATGATGGCAACCTTCTGTCCTTTCATATCCTCAGGATACTCGTTGATGCGCTCTATCATCTTAAGGACTGTTGCTACGTTTGTACCATCCTTGTCAACAAGGTCATGAAGACCTGTGATAGGTGGAAGGGTAGGTACAGAACCTGTTGCGTTTACAATTATATCTGGATTTAATCCTTTAACCATGTCAGCTGTTGCTGATGTATTTTTGAAGATGAATAAGTTGTGAAGTTTGCTTGCACGATGAATCATATAGTTAGGGAAATCTGCAAGACGCTTCTTATCAGGGATCTTAGAGATAACTGATGCAAGTCCGCCAAGTTCGGCTTTCTTCTCGATGAGGAAGGTTGTACATCCAACCTCTGCTGCTGTACAGGCTGCCTCAAGACCTGCTGTACCGCCACCGATCACAACAACGTTGCAAGGCTTGTTAACCTTTTTCTTCATGTAATCCTCACCGCTGTTTACGGCCGGGTTTACTGTACAACGAATTGGCTGGTTAAGACCGATACGGTGTCCTGCACATCCGATGTTACATGAGATACATTTTCTGATATCACACTCGTTACCGAACTCTACTTTATTAACCCACTCAGGATCAGCGATAAGTCCACGTCCCATACCTATAAAATCAGCATCTCCTCTTGCAAGGATATCCTCAGCTACATGTGGATCACGGATATTTCCAACAGTGATACATGGCTTGCCGTATTTCTCCTTAACGGCTTTTGCCATGTATGAGCGCCATCCGTCTGGAAGATAGTTGGCATCGATCTGGTACTGGATTGATCCGTTAAGACCAGCAGATACGTCGAATACATCTACTTCTTTCTCGAAATACTGTAAGTACTCAAGTGTATCCTCAAGAGTATTTCCGCCTTCCATAAGCTCGTCAGCACTGATGCGGACAAAGATAGGGAAGAATGGTCCAACCTGTTTACGGACTTCCTCAATAACTAATTTTGCAAATCTTGCACGGTTCTCAGCAGAACAACCGAATTCATCAGTTCTCTTGTTTGTGATAGGTGAAAGGAACTGGCTGATAAGGTAAGAATGTCCTGCGTGGATTTCAACAGCATCGAAACCACAGATCTGTGCACGTTTGGCTGCCTCACCGTATTTCTTTACGATGTGCATGATCTCGTCCTTGGTGAGTGGGCGTGGTATATCTCCGCCTGCCTTTGAAGGAATATCTGATGCAGAAACAGGCTGCATTCCGATACGTGAGCTCATTGCAGAAGCACCTGCGTGGTTGAGCTGCACAGCGATACATGCGCCATGTTTATGAACGCTCTCACAGAGCTTGAAAAGTCTTGGGATATAGTTGTCAAGGTCGATACGAAGCTGTGTGGTTCCGTTAGAACCCTGTGGAGAGTCAACACTGGCATTCTCAACGATAAGCATACCTGTGCCTCCCTTGGCTCTCTGCTCATAGTAATTGATGTGAAGAAAACTCATCTCTCCGTTCTGCTCACCATAGTTAGTTCCCATAGGTGTCATGACGATTCTGTTTTTAACTGTCATTCTGCGTACTGTAAGTGGCTCGAAAATATGTGGATACTTGTTTCTCATGATATTTAATCTCCTTAATCTGAATATTGGTGTAATAGTCCGGCACAAAATAAAAAATATGATGTGCTGATAACGCAACATGAGATTGTTAGTGATTGCTCTAGTGTAAATGCGATTAGTTATTGTGGGCATATGTTAAAATGTTATTTTTTTAACAAACGAGAAGATGGTATAACCATCTCTTTATCTTCAAATTACTATCAAATCATCAAAAAGTCCAATTCATATTTTGGCGTGAATTCATAGATAATATCTATTGATTGCCGTCTGAAATATTGTTATCCTTATATATAGGAAATTTAAACATATATATAATTCAAACTTCCCGTGGAAATTCAGAATGGAAATCGTGCGGTGCAGGTGGGAGCAGCTACCATATAGACTCGATTTGTGTATGAGCTGTGCAGGCGTTAATGCCGCAATAGACGTAGATATCGGCACAAAAAATTCTCGTTCAAGCCTCACAGTTTTCATATTGTGATAGCGGGTCGCGGCGCGTTGATTTTTTCTGCCGTAATAAATAATACGTCTATGCGGCATTTACACCTGCTAGGCGAAGAAACTATGAGAGCCTATATGGTAGCTGCTCCCACCTGCACTGCATGATTTCCAACACGCAATTCAGAGGGGAAGTTTGAGCATATATGAAGGGGGGTACTATGAATTTAAATCAGCTGGAATATTTTCGGACACTTGCCCATGAGGAACATTACACAAGAGCGGCACAGATGCTTTCGATCACGCAGCCATCACTTTCACATGCAATAGCGCAGCTTGAACAGGAGCTTGGAACAAGGCTTTTTGAGAAAAAGGGACGTAATATAGTATTGACCAGATATGGGAAAATATTTCTGCCATATGTGGAAGATGCACTTAAAATATTGGATGATGGTGTACAAAGAACACGCGAACTTAACGGAAGCAAGGAGGGAATGATCAACCTTGCGTATATATATACAATGGGAAGTGATTTTGCACCGCGCATGGTGCGCAAATTCATAGATACATTTCCTGATTATAAAATTGACTTTCATTTTACGGTAGGAACTACGGGTGAGATACTTGATGGACTTAAAAGTGATCAATACGACATAGTCTTTTCATCATTTCAGGATGGTGAGCCGGATATAGATTTCAAAAAGATAGGCAGACAGAAGCTTGTCGTTGCAGTGCCGAAGGATCATCCGCTTGCAATAAAAGACAGTGTTGATCTGCGTGACACGATAGAATATCCGCAGATATATTTTTCAAAGGGCAGCGGTCTGCGCCCTGTGGTAGATTCTATGTTTGAAAAAATTAACCAGTTTCCGAAGGTCGCATTTGAGATGGAGGAGGACTCGAGCATGGCAGGGCTTGTGGCACAGGGATTTGGAATCGCTGTCATGCCGGATATTACGATATTAAGGGCACTGGGGCTAAAAACGCTTGATATTTATAATCCGTTTTATGAGCGTTCGGTATATATTGCGACACTAAAAAAACATTATCTTTCACCTGTCGCAAAGGCATTTATACAATTTGTATGTGAGGAAACAAAATGAAATATTACGAAGTGATTGGAGGAATATATGCAATCTTAAAAACAGCTATATCAGCAGCAGTTATTGCAACTGTAATATTATTTGCTAAAATTTCCACACACACCGGACGGCATCTATAGCAAATAGAGTGTGGAAAATTCACAATAAAATATCCATATATCAGCCATGCTGTTTTACAAATTCGATGAATCTCTGGACTGCCGGAAGCTGGTATTTGCCGCGGATATATCCCATATATACAGTATGTGAGAATGATTCGTTTGACACAAGTGGGCGGATACATATATCGTCACGGTATATTGTATCGACGTCCGCAACGAGCGCAATGCCAAAACCATGCGCAACGAGTGAGGCAATTCCGTTTTCATCCGGCGATTCACATATAAAGTTCGGGGATACGTCATGTTTTTTGAAGAAACTCCTCGTATATTTTCCAAGTCCCGAGTGCCTTGCATATCCAAGAACAGGGCAATCTGCAAAATCTGTTGCAGACAAAGCTTCTTTATGGCACAGGGGATGGACTGTTGGAAGGATGGCAACGATCTCCTGCTGTATAATAGGAACAAACTCTATGTTTGGCTCACTTGCAGAGTATGAGCCAAATATCAAATCATATGAACCTTTTTTCAATCCCTCAACATTCTCTGAGGTAATATCCTGATGAAAATTAAATGTTATATTCTTGTTTTCTGAAATGGCAAGAAATGAACGGACAAGCTGCGGTATATACTCCCTTGCAAGAGGAGAAACATATGCGATATCAATGTGCCCGCCGTCTGTTGCAAGCTGGTGCATTTTCAGTTCCGCACGTTTTACGTCGTCTAGTATCTGTGTGACATGCTCTAAAAAAATTTTACCAGCCTTTGTGAGCACAACGTTTCGTCCACTCTTTTCAAATAATGTAATTCCGAGTTCGTCTTCCAAAGCTGTTATGGAACGGCTGAGTGACGGCTGCGAAATATTCAGTTTTTCTGCTGCCTGATTAAAGTGCTGCAGCATTGCCGCTTGATAGAAATAGTTTAATTGATTAAGTGTCATGCATGAATCCTCATTAAATAATAAAAAATATCTATAAGTTACAAAAATGAACGCTGTATTTGTGTATATTATACCCTAATTGATAGCAAAAAGCTATTAATAACGCACAAAAGAAGCATTGGATGTATTAAAAATTCTATTGTATAATATCAGTATCAGAGGTTGTTAAGTTTTTAACGAAGTGGGCAGACGATGTTAAGAACAAAAGACATAGTAAAAACAAAAGGTATAGTAAAGTTTAAAGGAGATCATAATTATGTCAGAGAGAATCACAGGACACACAGAACTTATCGGACTTATGGCTTATCCGATCAGACATTCAAGTTCACCGGCAATGCACAACGAGGCATTTGCATATTTAGGACTTGATTATGCATATCTTGCATTCGAGGTTGACAACGAGACACTTGAGGATGCTGTAAAAGGAATCCGTGCATTGAAACTTGTAGGATCAAACGTATCAATGCCTAATAAAACAGTTGTAGGACAGTATCTGGATAAGCTTTCACCTGCAGCAGAGCTTTGCGGAGCTGTAAATACGATTGTAAATGAGAACGGAGTTCTCACAGGACATATCACAGACGGTATCGGCTTTATGCAGGCGCTCAAGGATAACGACATCGATGTTATCGGAAAGAAGATGACGATCGCAGGAGCCGGTGGTGCTGCAACAGCTATCGAGATCCAGGCTGCACTTGACGGAGTAAAAGAAATCTCAATCTTTAACATCCATGACAAATTCTGGGCAAACGCTGAGGAGACAGTTAGAAAGATCAACGAGAAGACAGACTGCAAGGCTGCTCTTTACGACCTTGATGACAAGGAGAAGTTAAGAGAAGAGATGGCTGATTCTTACATCTTCGTAAACGGAACAGGTGTTGGTATGAAGCCGCTCGAGGGAATGTCTGTAGTACCTGACAAATCATTCTTCCGTCCTGAGCTTATCGTAATCGACGTACCTTACTCTCCACTTGAGACAAAGATGCGTTCTATGGCAAAAGAGGTGGGCTGCAAGACAATGAATGGTCTTGGAATGATGCTTTTCCAGGGAGCAGCAGCGTTCAAGCTCTGGACAGGCCAGGATATGCCGATCGAGCATATGAAAGAAGTGTTAAACATCAGATATGATGATTGATCAGGATATAACAGAGTATAAACATGATGGAAGAATGCGGTCGTGAAGAAATTAACCGGCCGCAGAAATCACATTGAAATATTTTAACAGAAATCAAGGAGAACACTGATGAATAAAAAATATTTACCTAGCGCATTGATCCTTTACTTAAACTACTTTATACACGGAGTTGGCTGTTCAATACTTGGACAGGCAGTGATAAAAGAAGCTCTCGCAGCCTCATGGGGAGTACAGGTTATGGCTATCACAGCTATATCAGCTGCACTCGGACTCGGACGTCTTATCGCACTTCCGTTTGCAGGACCACTTTCAGATAAGCTTGGACGCCGTATCTCAACAGCTATCGGAAGCGGATCATATGCTATTTACCTTATAGGACTTGCACTCGCATTTAATGCCGGAACAAATGGCGGATATCAGATCGCATATGTTTGTGCTATAGTCGGCGGTATTGCAAACTCATTCCTCGACACAGGAATTTACCCTGCTGTATCAGAGATCATTTACAAGGCACCGGGCGTTGCTACAATGGGAATCAAATTTTTCATCGCCATCGCACAGATGCTTTTACCATTCGTACTTGGCATGACAGTTGCTACAACAGCAGCAGGACTTACATCATATAATACACTTTTCTTCGGATGCGGAATCATTTACATCGTACTTTTAGTACTCGTAATGATATTCCCGCTTCCTGATACCGATGCAAAAGCAGAAGGAAAGAAAGAAGGACTTATCGCAAGCCTTAAACACACACATTTTTCTGTAGAGTCGATCGCAATGATCATCATTGGATTTACATGTACAGGAACATTCCAGTTATGGCTTAACTGTGCACAGAACTTTGCAAAAGAAAACGTAGGCTGGGCTGACCCATCTGTTATGCAGTCATATTATTCTGCAGGAACAATGATCGCCCTCATCGTAACAGCATTTTTGACAAGAAAGATCAAGGATGTAAGATTTATCCTTGTTTACCCGGTGATCTGTCTTGCAACAATGATCGTAGTATTAGCCGGACAGACAAAGCCACTTATGATCGCAGGCGCATTCATAATCGGATGGGCAGGAGCAGGCGGACTTTTACAGATCGTAACATCTGTATGTAATATGCTTTTCCCTAAGATCAAGGGAACTGTGACAGCACTTGTTATGATCGCTTCATCACTTTGTAACTACACGATACTTACAGCAGCATCAAAGATGCAGCCATCGCAGGTTATGATAATGAACATCGTGCTTACAGCTGTAGGAGTTTTACTTGGATTATTTGTAAATCTTCGTTATACTAAGATGGTAAAATTGTCAAAAGAAGATTAATGTGTAGTAATTTGTTTACAATAGTAAAAGAAAGGCAGATATCATGAATACAATTAAGGTAAGAGATGTAGAAATCGGTGCAGGTGCACCAAAGATCATCGTTCCTATCGTAGGTGTTACAAAAAACGCCATCATCGAAGAGGCAAAGACATTTGATTCTATTCCTGTAGATGTTGTAGAGTGGCGTGTTGACTGGTTCGAGAACGTATTCGAGTTTGACAAGGTTGAGGAAGTATTAAAGGAGCTTCGTGATGCTCTCGGAAATATCCCGATCCTTATGACATTCCGTACTTCAAAAGAGGGCGGAGAGAAAGCAATCGAGCCCGAGGCATATGCAGAGCTTAACATCAAAGCAGCACAGACAGGCTATGTTGATTTCGTAGATGTAGAGATCTTCACAGGTGATGAGATCGTAAAGAAGATCATAGATGGAGTACATGCTGCAGGCGTTAAGGTAGTAGCATCTAACCATGACTTCTTCAAGACACCTGCAAAATCAGACATTATCTATCGTCTCAGAAAGATGCAGGATATGGGAGCAGATATCCCTAAGATCGCAGTTATGCCACAGAATAAGCGTGACGTACTCACACTTCTTTCTGCTACAGAGGAAATGGTTACAGACTATGCTGACAGACCTATTATCACAATGTCTATGGCAGGAACAGGTGTTATAAGCCGTCTCTGTGGTGAGGTATTTGGCTCATCAATGACATTCGGAGCAGCAAAGAAGGCTTCTGCGCCTGGTCAGATGGGAGTTGATGATCTCTCGACTGTACTTGGATTACTCCATAAAAGTATGTAAAAAAAGGGCTCCATAACTATATAATATGGTTGTGGAGCTTTTTCATAAAGAGCTTGCAAAGAATATAAAGGCAGAGTTTGTGTTTTTTGGAAACTATTTAACAAACAGAAGGGAAGGTAGAAATGAAAAAAGCAATTCATTGGCTGGATGAGTATTTTGAAGAATTTCTTATGGTGCTTTTTTTAGCAGCTATGACAATCATAATGGGAATACAGGTTTTTTCGAGGTATATACTTGGAATATCACTCTCATGGTCGGAGGAGATAACAAGATATCTTTTTATATGGTCAGCATTTTTAAGCGTCAGCCTATGTACAAAAAAATGTATATCAATAAAGATCGATCAGTTTATACAACTGTTTCCTAAACGTGGGAAATCATTATTTAAGCTGCTGAACCTGACCATCGAGTTTATATTTTTTGTGTATCTCATACCATTTTCATTCATTTATTTAAGATCAACGGTAGAAAGCGGACAGGTAAGCCCTGCGATGGGGCTTCCTATGTACTATGTGCAGTCTGCACCGTTTATATGTTTTATAATAACAGCATTCCGGATTGTGCAAAGATGGGGCGGCGAATGGAAAATAGTATTGAATAAGGAAAACAAATCTCTCGAGGAAGGAAATATCGCCTCAGTAATAGAAGAGGCGGTTCTGGAGGACACATACAGGGAAAAAGAACTAGCAGAGGCATTAGAAGATATACAAAATGTGACTAAGGATAGAAAGGAGAAATAGATGTCAGCAGTAGTAGTATTTATTTTATTTGTTATATGTCTGATAATCGCTATTCCTGTGTCTATTTCGCTTGGAATAGTGTCCGTGCTGCCGGGAGCATTTGATCCATCATTTACGGCGAGTGCAAGCTATGTTGTCCGTTCGATGCTTGGCGGGATAGATAGTTTTCCACTTCTTGCGGTACCTATGTTTGTGCTTGCAGGAATTGTCATGGCGCACGGAAAGATATCAGAAAAGCTATTTGACGTGTTCGTATATTTCATAGGAAAACGTACAGCCGGAATCCCATGTGCTGTAATAATAACATGCCTGTTTTACGGTGCTATCTCGGGATCGGCACCTGCAACTGTTGCAGCAGTCGGAAGCATGACGATACCTCTTCTTATTGAACTGGGATACAAAAAAGATTTCGCAACAGCTATCGTGGCGGTTGCAGGAGGACTCGGAGTTATAATCCCGCCAAGTATACCGTTTATCATGTATGCTATGGCAACAGGTGAATCAGTAAGTGATCTGTTTCTTGCAGGCATTGTCCCTGGAATAATGATAGGTGCACTTCTTATGTTTTATGCATTTTATCACTGTAAGAGATACGGTGAGGACAAGGAAAAAATAAATGCCCGCGTAAACGGATTACGTCAAAAAGGATTACTAAATATTTTAAAAGAAAGTATATGGGCGCTTTTAAGTCCTGTGATAGTGCTTGGATGTATTTACGCCGGGATTGCCTCACCTACAGAGGCCGCAGTTATTTCTGTATTTTATGCCCTGTTTGTAAGTATTTTTATTTATAGATCGATAAAAGTAAAAGAAATATGGGGAATAATGGTTGAAGCTATGAAAACATATGCGCCGATACTTTTTATTCTTGCAGCATCGACAGCGTTTTCACGGGTGCTTACACTTATGCAGGTACCGCAGGCGGTCAGCGGATGGATACTAGGACATTTCAGCAACGAGATAATCCTTCTTGTTGTTATAAATATTTTCCTTCTCATAGTAGGAATGGTAATGGATACAACACCGGCGATACTTATATTAAGCCCTATCCTCATGCCTATTGTACAAAGCATCGGTATGGATCCGGTACATTTTGGTGTTATCATAATAGTAAACCTTGCAATTGGATTTATCACACCGCCAATAGGTGTAAATCTTTTTGTGGCAAGTTCACTGACGGATGTTCCGGTGATGCACATAGCTAAAAAAGCAATGCCGATGATAGGATATTTTATTATCGCATTGCTGCTCATAACATTTATACCGGCGATCAGTTTATTTTTATTGTAGGATGGAGATGACATATGGGAAAATCTGATGTATTTGCAGGAAAAAACAAGGATAAGATAAAAAAGAAAATCATCTCAGTGATATTGGTGGCAGCAATGACCGCCGGACTTACAGCATGTGGCAGCAAAAGTACATCGGATGACGAGGTACAAAGATATGCATGGCCTCTTGGAAGCTCAAGTCCTGAGGATACTGTAACACAGATATATGCTGAAAAATTTGCAGATGAGGTTGACAGATTAAGCGAAGGAAAAATGAAA
This sequence comes from uncultured Lachnospiraceae bacterium, assembly GCA_905209075.1. GTDB lineage: Bacteria > Bacillota > Clostridia > Lachnospirales > Lachnospiraceae > Roseburia. Next base: position 48,578 of record CAJLRL010000001.1, read on the forward strand.
ATAAGCGTCTATCCAAACAGTGTATTAGGCGGTGACCGTGAACTTTTGGAATCATGCAAGGATGGAGATATTCCGTTTGTAGTACAGAATACGGCACCACAGGTTACGTTTATGAAGGACACAGCTGTGTTTGACATGCCGGCGCTTTTCGAGACGATTGATGATGTCAGGGAACATGTGGATAATCCTGAGTTCATGGAGCTTATGCAGAAGGTATATAATGATGGCGGATATGATCTTTTAGGCTATGCGGATCAGGGATTCCGTGTTATGACGACAAATAAAGAGGTCACAAAGCTCAGCGATTTTAAAGGACAGAAAATCCGTACAATGGAAAATTCTTATCATATGGCATATTGGAAAGCCATAGGAGCAAGCCCTACACCTATGACATTTTCGGAGGTGTATATAGGATTACAGCAGGGAACAATAGATGCACAGGAAAATCCGTATGAGGTTATAGTTTCTAATAAGCTCTATGAACAGCAGGATTATGTTGTCGAGACAAATCATCTGCCGCATCTGATCTCGCTTATAGTCAGTGAGGAGTTTATGAATGGCCTTACAGATGAACAGCAGCAGATTATACGCACGGCTGCAGAGACAGCAAAGCAGTATGCCAGAGAGCAGTCTGACGAGCGGATTGCCTCAAAGATCAAGACTATCGAGGGTAGCGGTACGCAGATCATCACATTAAGCGATGATGTACATGAGCAGATCCGTAGTGAATGTCAGCCGATATATGAGTCGATTGAGGAAAATGTATCATCTGATATAGTGGATGCATACCTCGGAGAACTGGCGGACGATATAAATTACTAAAACCTCCCACCCTGCCACAATGTTGCTTTAAAGTGCTAAAATGTTTTGCTTGATAAATTGGTAAAGTCTTGCTATACTATGACTAAGAAAATTAGTGGTTATCAAAAATATGAAATATTATAACTTAAAATTATAACAAATATAATTTTGCAAAATAAAAATTGAAAATCCACACGGAAATAAGGAGACATACCATGGACAAAATTGAGGAAATCCGCGCAAAGATCGGGGAATGTGACGATATAATAATAGAGCAGCTTGCAGCCAGAATGTCACACATTCAGGAGATCATATCATACAAGAAGGCAACAGGAATTCCAATCTTACAGCCGGAGCAGGAGAAAAAGCAGACAGATGCACTTGCGGCAAAGCTTGGCGACAATGAATTTGAGGAAGAGATACTTGATATTTTCAAGTATATCATGAAGAACAGCCGTCGTATCCAGGCAAAGAGCCTTTTCGATTACAATATTTTCCTTATAGGTTTTATGGGTGCCGGAAAGAGTACAGTTGCAGGAGAGCTTAAGGATAAGCTCGAGATGGATCGTGTTGAGATGGATCAGATGATCGTGGAGAATCGTGGCATGTCAATCTCAGAGATATTTGATGAATTCGGCGAGGCATATTTCAGAAATTTAGAGAGCAACACACTTATAGAGCTTCAGAAGAGAAAGCAGACGATCGTTTCATGCGGTGGTGGTGTTGTAATGAGAGAGGAAAATGCAGACCATATGAAGAAAAACGGCCGTGTAGTTCTTCTTACAGCAAAGCCTGAGACTATTTATGAGCGTGTAAAGGATAGTGATGAGCGTCCTATATTAAATGGCAACATGAATGTTGCGTATATCAGCAGCCTTATGGAAAAGCGCAGAGAACGCTATGAAGCAGTTGCGGATGTTACAGTCGCAACAGACGGCAAGAATGTTACACAGATATGCGAGGAAATAATTGCAAAACTTATAGCGCTTGATAATGAAAAAGAGGCAGGAAAAGCAGAATAAAACATGAGTGATTATATAATGGATCTGCGGAAAATCGTAGGACACAGGCCTCTTCTTCAGGCCGCCGCAAGCATCATAATAGAAAATGAAAAGGGACAGGTGCTTCTCGGAAGGAGAACAGACAATCACCAGTGGGGGTATTCCGGCGGTTCCATAGAATTAGGCGAGACAGTCGAGGAGGCCGCAAAAAGAGAACTGTTTGAGGAGATGGGACTTATAGCGGATGAACTCGAATTTTTTATGATAAACTCCGGTGAGGAAACCCATTATACATATCCAAATGGGGATGAGGTATATAATGTGGAGATCATATACATATGCCGCAAATATCATGGAAATATAAAACGTCAGGAGGAAGAGATGGAGGTCTTAGAATTCTTTGACGTCGATGACATACCAGAAGATATATCTGATCCAATCCGCCCTGTAGTGCGCAGATACATAAAAATGAGAAAAGGTTTATAGGAAATATAGCCATGAAAGTGGCTGCCACCGATAATTCTTAAGGCATTAAGGCAGAGCGCAGAAGAAAAAACTATAATATTAGTATCGCATAGGACATCGACTATGAGTGCGGCTGATATTGTATACGAGATGGGAGACAGATATAATGAAAGAAAGAGGTATATTGTATGGTGTCGGAGTAGGACCGGGGGATCCTGAGCTTATGACATATAAAGCAATAAAAACTATAGAGGATTGTGAAATCATAGCTGTGCCAAACGTAAACAGGGAGAAATCGGTAAGTTATAGAATTGCAGCAGGAATAATACATGATATTGATAAAAAAATATGCATAGACCTGGGTACACCTATGACAAAGGACAAGGAAGTGTTAAACCTGGCATATGAAAAAGCCGCATCACGTATAGCCGGTTATCTGGCAGAGGGAAAAAGTATTGCATATCTTACACTGGGAGATCCATGTGTGTATTCTACATATATGTATATAGAACGAAAAGTAAGATCACTCGGCTATGAAACCCGCATTATAAATGGCATACCATCATTCTGCGCAGCAGCATCAAGAATGAATGAAAGTCTTGCAGACAGAAATGAGCAGATACATATAATCCCATCCTCATATGACATAGAGCAGGCACTGGAGTTTCCGGGAACAAAAGTATTTATGAAAGCAGGTAAAAAACTTGCAGATGTAAAAGCCATGCTTATAAAAAAAGGCATAACGGATTGTTATATGATAGAAAACTGCGGTATGCCGGATGAAAAGATATATAGTGGTGCAGACAAAATTCCAGAAAATGCCGGATATTATTCGATCATAATTATCAGACATTAAGGTTGTAAATGTTTAGAGGTTGTGTTAATATTGCTACGATACAAATTTATATGAAAACATTTGGTGCCGGCTGGCTTACATAATAATTCTATCAGGATGGATAAAGCTTACGTCGGTTAAAAGGGAAACAGGTGTGATTCCTGTACGATCTCGTCACTGTGATAAGGGAATTGCGGTTTTATGTATGTCACTGGTGTGTATAGTATACACTGGGAAGGCAAAACCGCAGTGATGATCTTTCAGCCAGGAAACCTGCCATATGTTGGTACAGGGATATTCCCAGATCACGAGTAATTGGTCGTACTGCATGATAGATATTTTTTATCTGTCTTTTTATCGAAATTACTCCGCTGTCTTATGACTGCGGTTTTTTTGTTAATGTCTGTATACAGATATAGTATGCGGTTTTGGCAGATGTCAGTGCATGTAAGACCAGGTAGATCCTGATATAGGAATTTCCACCGTAAATTGTACAGATCGGTAAAGGAGACAAAGATGAAAAAGAGAACATTAGCAATCGTTATGTCGCTTACACTTGCAGCCGGAATGCTTGCAGGATGTGGTGATGGGAAAAAAGAAAATTCGGAGAATACGCAGGTAAGCAAGTCAGATAAGGCAGAAGTGGATGATCAGAAAGCTGCTGACGAAGTTGCAGATTTAATCGATGCAATTTATGTCCAGGAGCGTAATGATAAAACTGATGAGCAGTGTAAAGCTGCAAAAGAGGCATGGGACAAGCTTACAGATGCCCAGAAGGCACTCGTAGAAGGAAATAATGCTGACCCTGATTATTTTGGAAGAGATACAGGTGATGCATCAAAAGATGATCCGCTCAATCAGGATGATATCGGAGAAAATGAACTTCTTGTTGTAAGCTTTGGAACATCATTTAATGACAGCCGTGTGGCAGATATCAGCGGAGTTGAGAAAAAACTTCAGGAAGCTTATCCTGACTGGTCAGTGCGCAGAGCTTTCACAGCACAGATAATAATAAATCATGTACAGGCAAGAGATGATGAAAAGATAGATAATATGGAGCAGGCACTTGAGCGTGCGGTTTCAAACGGAGTAAAGAATCTTGTTGTACAGCCTACACACCTTATGCATGGTGCAGAGTATGATGAACTTGTAGATGCAGTAAATAACTACAAAGATAAATTCGAGACAGTTACAGTTGCAGAGCCTCTTCTCGGTGAAGTTGGAAGCGATGCAGCAGCTGTAAATGATGATAAGAAGAATGTTGCCGAGGCGATCACAGCGGAGGCAGTAAAGACAGCCGGATATGATTCCCTTGATGCAGCAAAAGAAGATGGAACAGCATTCGTATTCATGGGGCATGGAACATCACATTCAGCAAAGGTAAGCTACAGCCAGATGGCTGCACAGATGTCAGAGCTTGGTTACGAAAACGTATTTATCGGAACTGTTGAGGGTGAGCCAGAGGAAACTGCATGTGAGAATGTTATAAATAACGTAAAAGAAGCAGGCTACAAAAAAGTTGTCCTTCGTCCACTCATGGTAGTAGCAGGAGATCATGCGAACAATGACATGGCAGGTGATGATGAGGATTCATGGAAGAGCCAGTTTGAAGCCAGCGGTGCATTCGATAAAATCGATACACAGATAGCCGGCCTTGGAGAAATTGATGCGATCCAGCAGATATATGTAGATCACACAAAGGCAGCAATCGAATCACTTGGAGATTCAGTAAGTACTTCTGCAACAGCAGAAGTATCAGATTCATCATCACTTACAGATGGAACTTACAGCGTTGCATTTAATACAGACAGCAGCATGTTTCATGTAAACGAAGCAAATAATGGACGCGGAGTGCTTACAGTAAAAGACGGAAAAATGACGATCCACATAAGTCTTGTTTCAAAAAAGATCGTTAATCTTTTTGCAGGAACAGCAGCAGATGCAGCAAAAGACGGTGCAGCAGTACTTGAACCGACAACAGATAAGGTTACATACGAGGATGGAACAGTCGAAGAAGTTTACGGGTTTGATGTACCTGTAGAGTCATTAGATAAAGAATTTGATCTTGCGGTCCTTGGAACAAAAGGTGAGTGGTATGATCATAAAGTAAGTGTATCTGATCCACAGGCACAGAATTAGATTTAATGACACTGTTTATACATTACAGCTTAAACAGAAGAGTGTAGGTCTTTATATGTTATAGAAAATTTCCAAAATGCATTATGCGTTTTGGAAATTTTTATTAAATAACTCAAACTTCCCACATGCATAATGTTGATGGTACCGTCCGGGGTGCGGGCTTACGCTTCTTCCGATAGCGGAACATTTCGTCCGGATTGCGTAAATTTGTCAGGTGCCTGTTTCCAGCTCGAAGTTTGTGTACATTCTCCAGATGCACACCCACGCCACGGTGTCCGTCTATGGCACACACTCTCATACTCCTTAGTCTAGTGGGAGTAAATGCCGTTTCCAGCTAAGTTTATTATGCACGGGTGCTCCAAACGCGCTATTTACGTTGTGAAGTTGATTTAGACTACAAGCTTGGACGTGTGTGCGCCCGTGCAATCTTTAGCTGTAAATCGGCATTAACTCCCACACGACACGTCAGAAATCGAGTGTGTGCCATAGACGGACACCGTGGCGTGGGTGTACAGCTGTAGAATGAACATAAATAATTGAAAGAGCTGGAAACAGGCATCGACAAATTAGCAATCCTGACGAGTTCCGCTATCGGAAGAAGCGTAAGCCCGCACCCCGGACGGAACCACACGGATTCCATTTAACAATTTAGTAAAAAGTAAAATAAGTGAGGACAAAATAATGAAAAGAAAAATAGTTACAGCAATGGCAGCTGTACTTGTATGTGCGGCAGTAATGACAGGCTGCGGAAGTAAGGCTGCTGATAGTTCTTCTGACAAAAGCAGTCAGACAGAAGAAGCAAAAGATTCTGGCACAAGTAAACAGGCAGATGCAGGCTCAGAGATAAGTGATGTGGACAATTCACTTGTGGAGGAGCCTGAAGCTGTAGCTGATATGCCGGCAGATGGTGAATATACAGCGGATGTAAGCTTGGAAGGCGGAACAGGAAAAGCCACGGTTGAGTCACCTGCAAAGATTACTATAAAAGAAGGTATTGCATATGCTACAATAGTATGGAGCAGTAAAAATTATGATTATATGATAGTGGATGATGAGAAATATATGAACGAGAATAATGGTGGCAGTTCGACATTCACATTTCCACTTCCATCACTTCCGTGTGAGATAAATGTTGTGGGAGATACAACGGCAATGAGCACACCGCATGAGATCGATTATACACTCACATTTTCACAGATAAACGAGTAGGAGAGAATGATGAAAAAATTTGCAGCAGTAATAGCTATAATCGTTGTAATGATATTTGCATGTGCATGCGCAGATAAAGAAAATCCAAGTGAGAATGTGCAGGCGGCAGTAAATTATGCAGATCTGAAAAAAACAGGGAGCATGGAACTTAAGTATGCTGCACAGTTTTCGGTTGATGAATACAGTGATAAAAATAGCCATGATTACAAACTGATCACCATAGAAAACAGTGGAAAATTTCTTGTGGTTAATGAAAATGAGCAGGTGCCGGATAATGTGCCGGAGGACGTAACTGTTTTAAAGCAGCCGTTGGATAATATATACCTTGTAGCAAGTGCCTGCATGGATCTGATATGCAAAGTTGATGGTACATCTTCCGTAAAATTTACAGGGACGAAGCAAAAAGACTGGTATGTTCAGGATGCAGTGGATGCAATGGAGAGTGGGAGCCTTACCTATGCCGGAAAATACAGCGCACCGGATTATGAGCTGCTTTTGAACAGTGGGTGTGATCTTGCGATTGAAAATACAATGATAAACCATAACCCGGAAGTAAAAGAAAAGCTTGAAGAGCTTGGGATACCTGTTTTGGTGGAAATGTCAAGTTATGAGAGCCATCCGCTCGGAAGACTTGAATGGATAAAGCTTTTTGGAGTATTATTAGGAAAAGAGGATGAGGCAGCTGGATTTTTTGACGCACAGGTAAAAGAAATAGAGCCTATATTAAAAGCTGCGGATACAGCAGATGAAAAGGCGGATGCAAAATCAGTTGCTATATGTGCGGTTACATCAAATGGATCAATAACTGTCAGAAAACCTAATGATTATGTGTCTAAAATGATAAGCCTTGCCGGAGGAAAATATGCTCTTTCTGATTATGTCCCTGAGGAGGAAAATGCTTTATCTACAATGAATATGCAGATGGAGGACTTCTATGCGGCGGCAAAAGATGCGGATATCCTCATTTATAATGGAACGATAGAGGGAGAACTGGGATCAATAGAAGAACTGACCTCAAAAAATGAATTATTTGCGGATTTTAAGGCGGTAAAGGATGGACAGGTGTATACTACGGACAGTAGTTTTTACCAGCAGACGACAGGGACATGTGATTTCATAAAGGACTTAAATCAGATTTTACAGGGAAATGATACAGATTACCGGTTTCTCACAAAGCTGAAGTGATAACTATTGTAAAAATACAGCCAGGATAAGGACAAATGGGAAAAAACAGAAAAATAAAAAGATATATAACAGCATTTACGATTATTATAGCGGTACTGCTGGTACTTATTATATGGAACATAAGTTATGGAAGCGTTGATATGAAATTCCGGGATATAACAAATGCATTGTTTTTGCGTGATGAGTCGACTCTTTCTAAGATAATCTGGCAGATAAGAATGCCAAGGCTTATAGCGGCAATATTGTTAGGAGGGGCATTGTCAGTGTCGGGATTTCTGCTTCAGAGTTTTTTCCAGAATCCAATAGCAGGACCATATGTGCTTGGAATTTCTTCCGGGGCAAAACTTGTTGTGGCACTGGTGATGATTTTTTTGCTGGAAAAAGGGATTATGATAAGTTCGCTTGGAATGGTGATCGCAGCGTTTACAGGTTCGCTGCTGGCAATGGCATTTGTGCTCGTCATATCATTTAAGATCAAGAATATGTCGATACTGGTAGTCTGCGGAATAATGATAGGATATATATGCTCTGCGATAACAGATTTTTGTGTGACATTTGCAAGTGATTCAAATATAGTAAATCTGCACAACTGGTCTATGGGAAGTTTCTCAGGGATGAGCTGGGATAATATAAAAGTGATGAGCGTGATCGTGGTGATAACTGTCACAGCAACATTCTTTCTTTCGAAACCGATAAGTGCATACCAGCTTGGGGAGGCATATGCGCGCAATATGGGTGTGAATGTCCAGATACTGCGTATACTTCTCATATTATTATCAAGCCTTTTGTCGGCATGTGTGACAGCGTTCGCCGGCCCTATATCGTTCGTCGGGATTGCAGTACCACACCTTGTAAAGATAATCATGAAAACTGCAAAACCGATAGTCCTTATACCGGGATGTTTTCTGGGAGGGGCGGTAATAACACTGTTTTGTGATGGAATCGCAAGATGGGTATTTGCACCAACAGAAATCAGCATAAGCTCGGTAACAGCAATATTTCTGGTTCCGGTCGTGCTAATGGCTATGTTAAAAAAGAATGGAAAATAACATGAATAAAAACAATATACAGTCAGTTTTAAACACAGAAAATCTTGCTGTAGGTTATGGTAAAAAAATAATAATAGACGATATATCGTTTTCTGTCGGGGCAGGTGAGGTATTTACACTCATCGGACCAAACGGGGCGGGAAAATCGACAATATTAAAGACGATAACACGCCAGCTTAAGAAGCTGCATGGAGATATCTGTGTCTTTGATGAGGAAATTTCAAGACTCTCAGATGCGGGGCTTTCAAAGCAGGTATCAATGGTCATGACATCAGCAATAAAGAGCGAGCTTATGACCTGCAGGGATATCGTGGCAACAGGCAGGTATCCATATACAGGGAGGTTTGGAGTACTTTCTGATAATGACTGGGAAAAGGTTGATGAAGCGATAGCAATGGTCCATGCAGAAGAGGTATCGGATCATGATTTTTCAAGGGTCAGTGATGGACAGAGGCAACGTATAATGCTTGCAAGGGCTATATGCCAGGAGACAGGTATACTTGTCCTTGATGAACCTACGTCATATCTTGATATGAGATACAAGCTTGATTTATTATCAAGCATAAGAAAACTTGCGCTTAGTCGTGGGATGGCGATAATAATGTCTCTTCATGAACTGGATCTTGCATACAAAGTTTCAGATAAGATTGCCTGCGTAAAGGAAGGCCATATTGATAAAATTGATATACCGGAGCGGATTTTTGCAGGAAACTATATACAAAGGCTTTATGGTGTGGATGATGATTGTTTTGAACCGAAAACTACACAGCTTTTTATACAGAATAAGTCAAAGACAGATAGATTTGATGTGTTTGTGATAGGCGGTGCAGGCACTGGGATCCCGGTGTATAACAGGCTTTTCAGATTAAATATTCCGTTTGCAGCCGGGATACTGCAGGAAAATGATCTGGAATACGCTGCGGCACATGCGGCTGCCGTAAAGGTTGTATCACAAAAAGCATTCACTCCATTTTCAAAAGAAAATTACGAAAAGTCAAAAGAATGTATAGATGCATGTGAAATGTGCATATGTACCATAGATGAGTTCGGGCAATTCGGAGAATATAACAGAAAACTCATGGAATATGCAGCACAGCATAACAAACTCAAAAGCATGGATGATATATAAAGAAGATTTATTTGATGGAGAGATACGGATATGGCAAAAGTAATAATGGTTCAGGGAACAATGTCGAATGCAGGGAAAAGTCTTGTGGCAGCAGGACTTTGCCGTGTGTTCAGACAGGATGGATACAGGGTGGCTCCGTTTAAGTCACAAAATATGGCACTTAATTCGTACATTACAAAAGAAGGACTGGAGATGGGGCGCGCACAAGTCGTGCAGGCAGAAGCCGCCGGAATAGAGCCACAGGTGTGCATGAATCCGATACTTTTAAAGCCGACAAATGACATTGGTTCACAGGTCATAGTAAATGGTGAGGTCCTTGGAAATATGCCAGCCAGAGAATATTTCAAATATAAGACAAAACTTATACCGGACATTATGAAAGCCTACAGAAAGCTCGAAGAACAGGCAGATATCATAGTTGTGGAGGGAGCGGGAAGTCCCGCAGAGATAAACCTGCGTGACAATGATATTGTAAATATGGGGCTTGCCGAAATGCTTGATGCACCTGTTATACTTGTAGGAGACATAGACAGGGGAGGCGTTTTTGCGCAGCTTCTTGGAACGATAATGCTTGTATCGGATGATGAGAGAGCACGTATAAAAGGGCTTGTGATAAATAAGTTCAGAGGTGATAAAACAATACTTGATCCGGGAGTTGAAATGCTTACAGAAAGAGCAGAGATTCCGGTGGTCGGGGTGCTGCCATATATAAGGGTTTCAATTGATGATGAGGACAGTTTAAGCGGCAGACTTACGTCATCACAAAAAGGAATTATAAATATAGTTGTTATAAGACTGCCAAGATTATCTAATTTTACAGATTTTTCTGCATTTGAGCAGGTTGAAGGAGTGAAAGTGATCTATACAGATAAGCCGCAGGAGATAGAAAATGCCGATATGGTGATACTTCCGGGAAGTAAAAATACGATAGATGATCTGAGGTGGCTTCGGGAAAGCGGGCTTGAGGCAGCAATAAAAAAATATTCAAAGACAGGAATTGTTTTCGGTGTGTGTGGTGGTTACCAGATGCTGGGAAATACTGTAAATGATCCGTATGGAGTGGAAGCTGGCGGAAAGATAAGGGGGCTTGAGCTTATCGATATGGAGACAACTCTGAAAAAAGAAAAGATCCGCACCCGCATCAGAGCACAGGTTAAAGGTGCCGGAGGCGCACTTTCAAAGATCAATGGCTGTATGGTAGACGGCTACGAAATCCATATGGGAGAAAGTATTGTTGGCGGAAGAAATGGTACTTTTATAGAAAAAATAATAAGCCCAAACGGGCAGGATCATATAGAAAAGGGCATAAGTGCATGGAATGGAAATGTGTATGGAACATATATCCATGGCATATTTGACAGTGGCGGTATAGCTCACAGGATAATTGATGTTCTTGCAGAAAGAAAAGGAGTATCACTTGGTAAAAACGAAGATGTACCTGACTACAGACAGTTCAAGGAAATGCAGTATGACATACTTGCTGATATGATAAGAGAGAATATGGACATGGAAGCAATTTATAAAATGATGGGAATGAGGTAAAAATAGTAACTAAATGGAAGATAAAGAAGATATGGAAGATAAATATTATAGACAGATAAGAAAAAACTGGGATCGTATTGCAAAACCTCTTGATGGCATGGGAATTTTTGAGCACATAACTGCAAAAATCGGTCAGCTGCAACAGACAGATATGCCGGTCACTGACAAGAATATCGTGGTTGTGTTATGTGCAGATAATGGGATCGTAGAAGAAGGGATAAGCCAGTCAGACCAGAGTGTTACTGCGGTATGTGCGGAGAATATTGCAAAAGGACGCTCGACTGTTGGCATAATGGCGGATTCTGTCGGAGCAGATGTGGCAGTGGTAGATATAGGGATCAATTCAAAAGAACAGTTTGACGGAGTCGAGGATAAAAAGATATCACCTGGTACAAAAAATTTTGCAAAAGAGCCGGCAATGACTGTAAAACAGGTAGAGCAGGCTATACATACAGGAATACAGCTTGTGAAAAAATGCAAGGATGCGGGCTATGGGATGATAGCGACCGGAGAGATGGGGATTGGAAACACGACAACAAGCAGTGCTGTTGCGGCCGCCCTGTTGGGATGTGAGGCAGAGGTGGTCACTGGAAAAGGTGCGGGTCTTCCAAATGATAAAATCAAACATAAGGTAAAAATAATAGATGCTGCGCTGGAAAAATATAATCTGAAAAACAGAAAACAAAAAGAAAGAGCAGATAAAGAATATGTCTTTTCTGTGCTCAGCTGTGTTGGAGGATATGACATTGCCGGAATGTGTGGGATCTTTCTTGGCGGGATTGAATATGGTATGCCTATAGTTATAGATGGATTTATAAGTATGGTTGCTGCACTTGCAGCAAAAATAATAAATCCGGCAGCAGCAGGATGCATGATACCATCACACATAAGCCGTGAGCCAGGAGCAGCACTTCTTGCAAAAGAACTTGCAATAGAGCCGGTAATAATGGCAGATATGGCACTTGGTGAGGGAACAGGAGCTGTCATGATGATGTCGCTAATCGATACAGCAAATCATGTATATAAAGAAAGCTACTCTTTTGACGAGGCCGGAGTAGGCCAGTATGAGCGTTACAAAACAGGAGAAGAATAAAATGACGGTACTTGTTATAGGTGGAAGCGGCAGTGGAAAGAGCAGTTTTGCAGAAGATGTATTAGAAAAATTTCCTGAGAGCAGAAAATACTATATAGCAACGATGCAGATATATGACGAAGAAGGAAAGAAAAAAGTAGAAAGGCATAGAAGAATAAGAAAAGAAAAGGGATTTTTTACAATAGAAAGTCAGACTGATGTACATAAAAATTGTATAAAAGCTGATATAAAAAAGAAGGACAGCGCAGCTATACTCGAGTGTATATCAAATCTTGTGGCAAACGAAATGTTTAAGGAAGATGTGATATACGATCGTGACACTGTGGCAGGAAAAGTTAAATCTGATCTTTGGAAAATGATATCGGAATTTAATGATATAGTGATAGTAAGCAACAATGTATTTGATGACGGGATAGATTATGATGATACTACGACAGCCTATATATCTGCAATGGGAGAAATAAACAGATTTCTCGCCCAAAATGCAGATGAGGTTCATGAGGTTGTAGCCGGAATTCCGATACAGATAAAATAACCGGGAGAAATAAATGAAAGTTATAAAGACGATATTTAAATCAATAGATGTGGCATTCTCAATATACAGTAAGATCCCGATGCCGAGATTTGAGTGGGATTCAGAAGACATGAAATATCATATGTGTTTTTTCCCATGGGTTGGTGCCGTTATAGGAATGATCTTATATTTATGGAACCGGTTTTGTGTGTGGAATGAGATAGAAGGAATTTTGTATCCACTCATGGCAGCGTCAATCCCGCTTCTTGTGACTGGTGGATTTCATCTGGATGGATACATGGATACGATGGATGCTCTTCATTCATATCAGAAAAAAGAAAAGAAGCTGGAAATACTTAAGGATCCGCACATAGGTGCATTTTCGGTCATTATGGCAGCAGTGTATGGGCTTATGTATACAGGCTTTTTATCTGAGATAAGAGATGTTAAAGCTTTTGGGGTTATCTGCTGCAGCTTCTTTGTAAGCAGATGTCTCAGTGGCATTTCAGTTATGACATTTCAGGCGGCAAAGAAAAACGGAATGTTAAATGTATTTTCAACAACTGCTGAAAAGCGCATAGTTACAATATTTCTGGTGCTTGAGCTTATTGCTGCCATCGCATTTATGTTTTTTATATCACCTCTTTATACATTGGTAGCTGTGCTTTTTGAATTTCTGGTGTTTTTATATTATAAGCATATGAGCATAAAGCAATTTGGAGGAATAACCGGAGATCTGGCAGGATTTTTTGTATGTGTGGCTGAACTGGCTGCTGTCATGTCTGTATCTTTGGCGGCAATAATATCAGCAGGTTGATCTTAGGAGAAATCAATATGGAATTATATATAGGCGGTTTTGCGCAGGGAAAACTTGAATATGTGACAAATAAATACAATTGTGCAAAAGTATATGATGGGAAAAATTATAAAAATCTGATTCAAAATGTAGAAAATAAAATGATCACAGAAAAAATTGTTATTTTAGATCATTTCAATGATATAATTAGAAATCTATTTGAGAGTGAACTTGAAAATGCCGTATGTAATGCAGAAAGATTGACAGAATGGCTTATTTGCTCAGAAGAAAAGTATAAATATAAGCTTGTTATAATAAGTGATGAGATAGGCTGCGGTATAGTTCCGATGGAAAAGCTTGAGCGCGGATACCGTGAATGTTGTGGAAGGATGCTTATAAAGCTTGCTGACAGGGCAGATATTGTAGAACGCATAATATGCGGGCTGCCACAAAAAATCAAATAGCCTGGAGAAAAAATAAAAAATGGAAAACGATAAAATTACGGTCTGTCTTATAAGACATGGGATCACAAAGGGAAATCTTGAAGGCAGATATATAGGAACAACAGATGAGCCATTGTATGATAATAAAATACAAAAAGCATACCCGGATGCTGATCTTGTTGTGTCGAGCCCGCTTAAGCGCTGTGTGTCCACCGCCAGGCTTATTTATCCGGAAAATAAAATTGAGATTATAGAAGACTTCAGAGAGACTGATTTCGGAAGATTTGAAGGAAAAAATTACAGGGAACTTTCTGGAGAACCATATTACCAGAAGTGGATAGATAGTAACGGGACACTTCCTTTTCCAGATGGAGAAAGCAGGGAATGCTTTATAAAACGCACAAATAATGCATTCAATGAACTTATTAAAACATCATTTAACCGACAGAAAAAGTATATCACAGCGGTTGTACATGGAGGAACGATAATGGCAGTGCTTGAAAGAAATTTTGGCGGTGATTTTTATGATTACCATATAAAAAATCTTGAAGGCTATTGCTTTGAAGTGGAAGGTGTATGCTGCAACGGGCAAAAAAATAGCTATTTATACAAAAATTTAAGGAGGATTTAATATGATTTATCATATTATAGCCTTTGTGGGAGGATTTATATTGGATCTGATCCTGGGGGATCCGTATTCCCTGCCACATCCGATAAGATGGATAGGAAGCCTTATAGGATATCTGGAGAGAAAACTAAATAAAAAAGATGTTTCTGAAAAGTCAGCGCAAAAAAGAGGGTGCATTATGGTTATTGCTGTCTGTGCTATAGTTGAAGCCTGTGTGATTATCGTGATTGTGGGAAGCTACTATATATCAGCATATGTTGGCTGTGCTGTGGAACTTGTAATGACTTATTATATGCTGGCGGCAAAATGCCTTAAAACCGAGAGCATGAAAGTATATGATGCATTGGAAAGCGGTACAATAGAGGATGCAAGATATGCAGTTTCAATGATAGTCGGACGTGACACAGAAAACCTTACAAAAGAGCAGATTGCAAAAGCAGCTGTGGAGACAGTGGCTGAAAATACATCTGATGGTGAGATCGCACCAATGATCTACCTTGCGATAGGCGGACCGGTGCTTGGATTTTTATATAAAACAATAAACACAATGGATTCTATGATCGGTTACAAAAATGATAAGTTTATCAATTTTGGGAGGTGTGCGGCAAAACTCGATGATGTTGTAAATTATTTACCAGCAAGAATAAGCGCATATCTTATGATAAACGCATGTTCATTTCTGGGGGAGGAATATGATAGAAAGAGAGCGGCAAAGATCTACAGGCGTGACAGGTATAACCATGCAAGCCCAAATTCTGCGCAGACGGAGGCTGTATGTGCCGGAGCGTTAGGGATAAAATTAGCCGGCGATGCAAGTTATTTTGGAAAAACGGTAAAAAAACCATACATTGGTGACGATATAAGAAAGATAAATACACAGGACATAAAAAGGGCAGATCGTCTCCTGTACGCATCTGCTATACAGTGTGAGTTGTTCTGTGTGATCATACTCATAGCAGTAAGCCTCTGCTAAGTGACTAAGAAAGGAAATGTTAAAAATGCATGGAGGAGATATATACCGGAAGAAAATAAATATGGATTACTCAGTAAACATTAATCCATATGGTATTCCCAAAAGTGTTATGGAAGCCATGCAGGAGGCACTTAATAATGTTCAGAGGTATCCGGATATAAGATGTGAGGAACTTATTAATATGCTTACTGAGAAGTTTTCATGTGAAAATGGTCAGATAGTATGTGGAAATGGTGCATCTGAGCTTATAATGGCAGTGTGCCATGCGATCAGGCCAAAGAGGGCAGTACTCTATGCACCGGGATTTAGTGGTTACAGATATGCATTAAAAACAGTTGACTGCGGCATAATAAACTGCTATGATTATAGACAGATGGAGGAGACAATAGCTGACGAAAAGCCGGATATTGTATTTATCACTAATCCGAATAATCCGACGGGGCAGCTTATCAGCCATGATACGGTAAAAAAGATAAAGAAGGCTTGTGCAGCAGGAAGTACGCTTCTTATAGATGAGTGTTTTATTGAACTGACAGGCAGACCGGATGAATATTCATCGGTACAGGATATAAAGCAGCAGGACGAAGAGAACAATGTGATTATTTTAAGGGCATTTACAAAGAGCTTTGCGATACCCGGGGTAAGGATAGGTTATGCATTGTTTTCATCAAAAGCATTGGCAGAAAAGGTAAGATCTAATATTCCGGAGTGGAATGTATCAGTCATAGCACAAAGTGCTGCAAAAGCCTGCTTAAATGAAACAGAGTTTGTTAAAAGATCAGCGAAGCTTATTGCAAAGGAAAGAAAGTTTTTAAGTGATGGGCTGATTAAAAATAAATATAATGTATTTAGCTCAGATGCAAACTTCATATTGTTCGAGGATGTGTCAGAGACTACAGGGAGGGGGTTTACAGGAGGTGATAGAAGACTGTATGACAGGATGATTGACAAAGGTATACTGATCAGGGATTGTAGTGATTACGAAGGGTTGGTACCCGGGTACTACAGAATCGCAGTAAAAACTCATGAAGAGAACATAACTTTGTTAAATCAGTTACTAAGTTTAGAATAAATGAAAGATGTGGTTGAAAAAGTTTAGATTTATGATTATACTATAGTACATAGCTAATAAATAGATGTGGAGGCTGGAATTAACTATGAGAAAGAAAAAAACAACAAATGAATTAAGTCCATGCGAGTCATTAATAATGAAAATTGTATGGGATGCACCGCAGGATATTGCAGTTCAGGATGTTATAACACAGTTAAATGAGAGATTTCAAAAAGATTATGCACGTACAACTGTAGTTACATTCCTTGGCAAAATGGCTGATAAGGGGTATTTGAATACATACCGTAAAGGAAGACAGGCATTCGTTCATCCAATATGTGATGAGGCTGTATACACACGCGGTATTATCAAGCATGATGCAGATTTCTGGTTTGATGGAGATTCCTTTAAATTAATGTCGGCTCTTTGTTCAGAAAAGAAGCTTACAAAAGAAGAAGTTGACAAGATAAAGGAATTATTGGATGGAATCGATTGTTAGTATACAATATTGTATTTGTCTGACATCCATTACCGGTGGAGTTATATCTATCATATGGTATTTATTAGGAAGGCTGCTTGAAAAAGCGGGCTTCCTTAATATCGTATATACATTATTAAAGGTTACAACTATATTCTGGATACTTCCGGTCGCATATATTTCATTGATAGTGGTTGAAAAGAAATTTGGCATGTGGCATGGTGTTTTATTTATGCGGACGCCTGCTTTAGACCGGATATCAAAGATAATCTTTATATTATGGGTACTGGCTATCATGATCGGGGCAGTTAGGTATATTTTAAATAATATAGCTATTTTTTTCAGACTGAAAAAATCAATCGAATGTGATGTGGAAATAAAAGAACTGGTTGATACCATATGTGGTGAATATAAGATCAATCCGAAAAGAGTACGCATAAGATATTCGTATGCGGACAGTATTCCGAAGGTTGCATTTTGTATCAGACCGGTTATATTTATTCCTATAGATAAATTGGAAAAGCAAAGTTACAAAATAATTTTTAAACATGAACTGATGCATATAAAGCATGGGGATCTTATTTTTAAGAATCTTTTAAAAATCTTATGTGCGATACATTTCTTTAATCCGATAATATGGTGGATGGACAAACAGCTTGAAAAGTGGAGCGAGTTTGCATGCGATTATGAAATATGTATACGAGACCGGCGGATAAAGGAATATTATCAGCACATACTTGATATATCAATGGAGCATGAAGTAGGGATAGCTTTGGTATCAATGCTTTATGAAGATAAAAGTAAGTTAAGGGAAAGGATGGAGCATGTTATGAAAAGTTACAAAGTGCAAAACAAATCAAAATCTAAGGCAAAGGCGATCATTGCAGTGATCATGGCAGTAAGCATTGTGTCAGTGTCGGTTACATCTGTAAAAGCAGCAGATTGTATAGAGGATTTATACTGGGATACACAGGTGTCAGTGAGGGAAGATCTGGCTGCAGATGGGCAGACAGAATATATTCAGGAACATCTGGATGATGATATAACAGTTGAATATGATGACGGAATGAGCACATTCTCCAGAGCAGGTGGGAATATTTCATGGACGCTAAAGGCTAAATGCCAGAAAAGGACATCTTTATTTTACGTGAAAAAGGGGCAGAGAATAAATGTGTCCGTCGCAGCAGACAGATATGTAAGAGTGGGAATCGTACAGCCGGATAGTGTACAGAGATTTGTTTACGGAGAGAATCTGTCACATTCATTTGTAGCAAAGACTTCCGGTAAATACTGTGTTTATGTGCAGAATGATTTGAATTTTATTGTCAATGTTGATGGAGGATACAGGGTAAAATGATCACCCGATCCAGAACTCTTTTAAGAGAGCTTTAAAAGCATCAGCATCTTTTGTGTAAACAATAATTCCGTTGCAGGATGGAACGATCGTTATGCAGGACTCGTTTAATGATTCATTTTCTGAAATAAGTGAAATCACATATTGTATGAGTGCAGGTTTTAGTTCGATGAACAGAACCTGCACTTTTTCTATTGATGAAATCCGGGCACATCCAAGAGAAAGAGCGCAAAGAAGTTCCTGTTCCTTTGAATATTGTCCTTTAGTTTTGTTTATAATAAAATATCCGGAATCATCGCGTGGAAGATCAAGGGATTTTAGGGCACGCTGGACCTGTCTTTTAAGTCCATCGGAGGCAGGATAAAGAGATTCGAAATAAGACATAAAATCCGAAGCATTTTTAAAGTGTGTATTGTGACCTGTTTCGTTTATTTCTGCAGTAAGTATCCGCTTTATTGTATCTTCACATGTTTTTCGTGATGGATTTTTTCTAAGAGTATCATTTTTCATAGCTTGCACCTGTTTTAAATAAATTTTCATTTTTATAAAAATTATTATATAATAAATACTATATTGTGGTCAAAATATTTTGATCAGGAACGGGAGGAATGATTATGTGTACAGCAGCAACATATAAAACAAAAGATTTTTATTTTGGCAGAACATTGGATTACGAATTTTCATATGGTGATGAGATAGTCGTGACTCCGCACAATTATGAGTTTGATTTCCGCCATGCGGGAAAACTTGAAAAACATTATGCGATCATTGGAATGGCACATGTTGCTGAGAACTATCCACTTTATTATGATGCTGTAAACGAAGCAGGCCTTGGGATGGCAGGGCTTAATTTTGTAGGCAATGCATTTTATGGGAAGGCGGCCCTGGAAGCTGGATGTGGATCAGATAAAACACAGGTGGCGCAGTTTGAATTTATCCCATGGGTATTGTCATTGTGTAAAAATGTACAGGAAGCAAAAGAAAAAATAAAACATGTAAAGCTGGTTGATACACCTTTTAACAGCCAGTTTCCGCTTGCACAGCTTCACTGGATAATTGCAGATAAGACAGGGGCAATAACGGTTGAATCGATGCAGGATGGTCTTCATGTATATGATAATCCGGTTGGTGTACTGACAAATAATCCTCCTTTTGAGTTTCAGATGGCAGCCCTTTCAAACTACAGGGCATTATCACCAAAGCAGCCGGAGAATACATTTGGACAGGGGATAGAACTTACAGCATACAGCCGTGGAATGGGAGCGATAGGGCTTCCGGGGGATCTTTCATCACAGTCACGGTTTATAAGAGTGGCGTTTACAAAATTAAACTCAAAATCAGGAGACGGGGAGAACGAGAGCATAAGCCAGTTTTTCCATATATTAGGCTCGGTGGATCAGCAGAGGGGATGCTGTGAGGTAAATGATGGAAAATATGAGATAACATTATATACTTCATGCTGTAACTGCGATAAAGGAATATATTATTACAAAACATATGACAACAGCCAGATCACAGCGGTTGATATGCACAGGGAGAACCTTGATTCGCAGAAAATAATACGTTACCCTGCTATTACGGAGGGGAAGATCTGCTGGCAGAATTAAATATATAACTCAAGCTTGGCGCATTTTATTGTGGCAAGATGCCACGGACAAAGTGCCATGGACAAAGTGATCCCTGCTGTTCAAGAACACCATGCATAGTTAAGAAAATCATAAGTTGTAGTGAAAAGTGAACTATGCTAAAATAGTTTCATAGTCAAAATAAAGGGAGAAGAATATGGAATTTTGTATTGAACATGTAGCAAAAAGCTTTGAAAAAAAGAGAGTATTAAAGGATATCGATTTTGTGTTTGAGGAAGGCCGGATATATGGGCTGCTTGGAAGGAATGGTGCAGGAAAAACAACACTGTTTAATTGTATAAATTCTGACATATCTGTTGACGGCGGAGAGTTTTATTTGTTGAAGGATGGCAGTAAAATACAGGTGACACCGGAAAATATCGGATATGTTCTTTCGACACCGACAGTACCGGAATTTTTGACAGGACGAGAGTTTTTAAGGTTTTTTATAGATATAAACGAATCTTATATATCGAATATAAGACCTCTCGATGAATATTTTGATATAGTAAGTCTTGCAAAAGAAGATCGCGACCGCCTTATGAAGGACTATTCGCATGGCATGAAAAATAAAATGCAGATGCTTATCAATATGATAGCAGAGCCAGATATACTTTTGCTCGATGAACCGCTTACATCATTGGATGTGGTTGTAGCGGAAGAGATGAAACAGCTTTTACGCAGCCATAAAGATGGGAGAATAACCATTTTTTCTACGCATATCATGGATCTTGCACTTGATCTGTGTGATGTGATCGTACTCCTTAGCAATGGGGAGCTTGAGATCGTAGATAAGGAAAACATGGATGAAAAAGAGTTTAAGAGTAAAATAATCACTGCACTTAAGGAAGAAGGTGCGGCAGATGAGAGATAGGCATAATATCAAAAAACAGACCCAAAGGCAAAATTCAATGGCTAAAACTCTTCGGATTTCATTTGAACTGAGAAATGCTTACAATGTTAATTCGGTCATATATGCTTTAAAACAGATTTTTCTCATAAAAAAGATCATTCCGGAATCGGCATACGGAATGGGAAATCTGAAAGTACTTTTTAATATACTGGCTCTGTTCAAAGAGATAACAGGAGCCTTTATTGGGAAACTGCTTTATATTGCAGTTATGATTTTTATGGTATCAGGGTTATACAAGGGTGTGGAGCAGTCAGATGCTTATATACACATATTATTTCTGCTAACTTTTGTGGGTGCGATGATAAATACATATCTGTTTAACCCTTCAAGGGATAAATATTATGCAATAGTTCTTCTGCGCATGAACGCAAAAGAGTATGCGATCGTAAATTATGGATATGAGCTTATAAAAGTATTTGTTGGATTTATGCTTTTTGGATGTATCTTAGGTGGGGTATCAGGAGTGCCGGCTTATGTAAATATAATAATTCCGTTTTTTGTGGTCGGTGCAAAGCTCACATCCTCAGCTGCCGGACTTTACAGATATGAGAAGTGGCAGTATGATCCGAATGAAAATTCAGCAGATAAAATTAAGGTTATTTCAACGCTGCTGCTCTTACTTGCAGCATATGGACTTCCGGCATTAAAGCTCATAATACCGGTACCGGTGTCTGTAGTCATAATGATAGTGATGATCTTTACAGGAATATTGTCAATAAGAAAAATACTGACATTTGATCAGTACCGCACAGTTTATGGAAAAATGCTGAAAGAGGCTGATGTACAGATCGAAAAGGCAGATAATGTTAAACTTGAAGAAAGCAGGAAAGCAATACAAATTGATGATTCAGATGAAATAGCCTGCAATAAAAAAGGTTTTGAATACCTGAACTTACTGTTTGTAAACCGGCACAAGAAAATATTGTGGAAACCGGTGATGAGAATTTCTGTTATATGTCTTATGGTTGTTATAGCAGCCATAGTTTCTCCATTTATGTTTTCTGATGTAAAAGCTGGAACAAAAGAGCTTTTGATGAAAGAACTGCCCATATCTCTTTTTATAATGTATTTTATCAATCGTGGAGCAAGCTTTACGCAGGCACTTTTTATGAACTGTGATCACAGTCTGCTGACTTATACATTTTATAGAAAGCCGAATGCGATACTCGAACTTTTTAAGATAAGACTTAAAGGAATAATAAAAATAAATCTTGTTCCTGCAGTTATGCTTGGATGTGGTTTTGCGATGACTTTGTTTTTGGTGGCACCACATATAAATCCTATTAATTATCTTGTAGTTCTTGTTACATTTCCGGCAGAGAGCATTTTCTTTTCAGTTCATTATCTGGTGATATATTACCTGCTTCAGCCGTATAATGCAGGAACCGAGATTAAAAGTGGAATGTATCAGGTGGTAACTGCGCTTACATATGTTGTCTGTTATGCAATGATACAGATAAAGATCCCGACATTTGTATTTGGCATGGCAGCAATAGGATTTAGTATGTTGTATTGTGTTACAGCATGTGTTCTGGTGTATAAAATTGCACCGAAAACATTTAAATTACGTGCATAAAAGGATATATGGATCATGAGTGAAATATTAAAAGAAAATTTAAAAAAAGAAATAGAGTATGTCCTTCCGGGCGATATAGAAAAAAGAAGCTTTGAAATCATCGGAGAAGAATTAAAAATGCGCCATATTGTTCTGGATAAGATGCAGGAACCGGTGACAAAACGAGTTATCCATACAACGGCAGACTTTGAATATGCCACGACAATGACTTATTCAGAAAATGCCATACAGATAGCCAGAAATCTTATAAGATCCGGTGCAGATATTGTTACGGATACAAACATGGCAAAGGCCGGAATAAACAAAAAGCGTCTTGCTGAATATGGAGGATGTGTTCATTGCTTTATGGCGGATGAAGACGTGGCGAAAGAGGCAAAAGAGCGTAAAATCACGCGTGCATCGGTAAGTATGGAACATGCTGCAGCAATAAAAAAGCCTGTTATATTTGCTGTTGGAAATGCACCGACTGCACTTATAAGCCTGCATGAACTTATGGTAAAAGAAATTTTTACACCGGCATTTGTGATTGGAGTTCCGGTAGGCTTTGTAAATGTAGAGGCTGCAAAAGAACTTATAATAGAAAGCGGTGTGCCGCATATAGTAAACCGAGGCAGAAAAGGGGGCAGCAATGTTGCTGCCGCTATCTGTAATGCACTTATATATGGAATATAATTAACTGCTTTAAACATTCTATGGGATTGTCGGAAAAAAGCCGGGCGGCGCCGTGGTGTGCAGCTGTCCAATGGACTTTCATAGTTACTTCGCCTAGCAGGTGTAAATGCCGCATAGACGTATTGTTTATTACGGCACAAAAAATCAACGCGCCGCAACCCGCTATCACAAAATATAGACTGTGAGGCTTGATAAGGAGAATTTACATGAGATATGGTTTTACAACGGGAAGTTGTGCGGCAGCCGCTGCAAAAGCGGCATGCTACATGCTTCTTACCGGAAAAAGAAAACATGATATAACGATTATTACTCCGAAAAAAATTGAATTTAAAGCTTCGATAACAGATATAAATATTTCGGAAAAGTGTGTAAGCTGCTCTGTCATAAAAGATGGAGGGGATGATCCGGATGTTACAACGGGAGCACATATTACAGCGTCTGTAACATATCTTGATGAGAAAAGTGGACATAAGTGTTATAATAAAAAAAATGGGTTTCCGCAGGTGATAATAGATGGAGGGGATGGTGTCGGAAGAGTGACAAAGCCGGGACTTGACCAGCCAGTAGGCAATGCAGCTATAAACCATGTACCAAGGCAGATGATAGAAGAAGAAGTAAAAAAAGTAATGAAACTTTGTGACTGCACGGATGATCTTTATGTTGAGATATCGGTTGCGGAGGAAATGGAGCTTGCGGAAAAAACATTTAATCCAAGACTTGGGATAGTAGGCGGAATATCAATACTTGGGACGAGTGGTATTGTTGAACCTATGAGTTCTAAAGCACTTCTTGACACAATTATGGTAGAACTTAAACAAAAAAAAGCACTTGGGTTTGACATAGCAGCGGTATCTCCTGGAAATTATGGACTTGATTTTATGAAAGCACATTACGGATATGACCTTGACAAGAGTGTGAAATGCAGCAATTTTATCGGTGATACAATAGATATGGCAAAGCAGCTTGGATTTAGCAGTATGCTTTTGACAGGGCATGTAGGAAAGCTTATCAAGGTATCAGGTGGAATAATGAATACTCATTCAAAGGAAGCTGATTGCCGGATGGAGCTGCTATCGGCAGCAGCGATGAGAGCTCTGTACAAGACAGCTTTGAATCAGAATATACATCATGGGAATGCAGATTTCATGGAATGCGAAAAACAATTTAAAGCAGTATCACAGGTGCTTGAAGCCGTTACAACAGAGGAAGGTATAAGAATATTAAGAGAAGCCGGAATGCAGGAGATAACAATGGATGAGGTTATAAATAAAATCATGTTTTATCTTCGCAAAAGAGCTGGAGACAACCTTAGGATAGAATGCATTATGTATTCTAATGACTTTGGACTGCTGGCGCAGAGTGCTGGTGCAAGGGAACTGCTTGAGAGATTATTATAATTATAAGGAAAAGGAAAATGGTACATTTTGTTGGAGCCGGAAGCGGCGCAGTAGATCTTATTACAGTAAGGGGAAAAAATCTGCTTGAACAGGCAGATGTCATAATATATGCGGGATCACTCGTAAATCCACAGCTTCTTGATAATGCAAAGAAAGAATGTGAAATACATAACAGTGCATATATGACGCTTGAGGAAGTGATAGAAGTGATGAAGGATGCCTGGGAAAGAAATCTTGATGTCGTAAGGCTTCACACCGGTGAGCCGAGTATATATGGTGCGGTCAGAGAGCAGATGGATATGCTTGATAAACTTGAAATAGAATATGACAGTACACCGGGGGTCAGTGCATGTTTTGGTGCGGCGTCAAGTCTTGATATCGAATATACACTGCCAGATGTATCGCAGTCTCTTATCATTACGAGAATGGCAGGGCGCACGGCGGTGCCAGAGAAAGAAAGCATCGAGAGTTTTGCTGCTCATAGGGCAAGCATGGCAATATATTTAAGTACAGGAATGCTCGAGGAATTATCCAAAAGGCTTATAAATGGTGGATATGACAGAGATACACCGGCAGCTCTTGTATACAAAGCAACATGGGATGATGAAAAGAAGTTTGTAGGTACAATATCCACACTTGCAGATATTGCAAAGAAAAATAACATAACAAAAACGGCGATCGTTTTAGTCGGAGATGCCATTGCGCACAATGACTATGAGAAATCAAGGTTGTATGCTGCTGATTTTGAAACAGAATTCAGGAAAAGAATATGATAGTAAAAGTTTGTTTTTTTACAGAAAAAGGAAAAGATCTTGCTTTAAAGCGTCTTGCAAAAGCTGACAGCTTAGATCTTATACCCATTTACAGGGATAAGGATGATGATCTGGGCAAGTGGACAGAGGATGCTTTTAATAAAAGGCTTCCAATTATTTTTATAGGAGCATGTGGGATAGCAGTGCGCTCTATAGCTCCGTTTATAAAAGACAAATTGACGGACAGCCCTGTTATAGTAATTGATGACAAAGGTGAATTTGTGATACCTGTTCTTTCCGGGCACATTGGTGGTGCGAATGAACTGGCAGAGAATATAGCGCAGGCGATAGGTGCATCTGCAGTTATAACTACATCTACAGATATAAATGACAGATTTGCTGTTGATCTGTTTGCAAAGAAAAACAGACTTTATATAGTAAATAGGGATGGAATAGCAAAGGTTTCGGCAAAGGCATTAAGAGGGGAAACCCTTAAGGTGGCGGCTTATGAAGAAGACTACATTAAAATTCAAAGTGAGCCGGGAAATACAAAATTTGAAATGGTTACATATGGAATGGCTGACGCAGATATTTCTATAGGAGATGATAAATATCCAAAGAAAACGCTTGTAGAACTGCGGCCGAAGAAGGTTGCCATTGGGATAGGCTGTAAAAGAGGAAAAACATTTGAGGAATTAAAGACATTTGTAGAAGAAATGTGTGTTAAATCGCAAATTAATATTTCGAAAGATGTCTTTGCAATAGCATCAATCGATATAAAGAAAAATGAAATAGGGCTTATGGAACTGGCTCAGTTTTATAATGTTGCGTTTATGGTGTTTACAAGTGAAGAACTTGCAAATGCGGATATGAAATACGAAGTAAACGATGATTGCGGATTTTCAGAATCCGAATTTGTAAAGAAAATAACAGGGGTTTCAAATGTCTGTGAGAGGGCGGCTATGTGCGCAGCAGAAGGAGGAAAACTTCTGGTAAAAAAGACCGCACATGATGGTATGACATTTTCGGCGGCGCAGGTTATACAGCATAAGGGAGAAATGAATTTAACAGGGGAATGAAATTAACAGGAAGGAAACAAAATGAAGGGCGATAAAAAAATTATTTATCTGGTTGGAATGGGACCGGGAAACTTTGATATGATGACAGATCAGGCAATACAGGCCGTAGAAAAAAGCGATGTTATTGTAGGATACACAGTATATGTGGATCTTGTAAAAGACCATTTTCCTGACAAGGAATTTAAAACAACCCCTATGCGTAAGGAAATAGAGCGGTGCAGAATGTGCTTTGAACTGGCAGAAGAGGGAAAGACGGTTTCAATGATCTGCAGCGGGGACTCCGGTGTTTACGGAATGGCAGCACCGGTATATGAATTATCACCAGAATATGATGCTGACATAGAAATATGTGTGATACCAGGTATAACAGCGGCAAACAGTGGGGCTGCCGTTTTAGGCTGTCCTTTAAACCATGATTATTGTGTCATAAGCTTAAGTGATCTTTTAACACCATGGGAGATTATAGAAAAGAGACTAAAAGCAGCAATAGATGGGGATTTTGCAATAGCGATATATAATCCGTCAAGCCATAAGAGACATGATTATTTAAAGAGGGCGTGTGATATTATGCTTGCATCGGGAGCATCGCCTGACAGAAAGTGTGGCTATGTAGAGAATATCGGACGCAATGGTACAAGCTGTAAGGTATGTACATTGTCTGAGCTTGAGAAAGAACAGGTCAACATGTTTACGACAGTATTTGTCGGAAATTCACACTCTGAAATAATAAATGGAAAACTGGTTACAAAAAGAGGCTATGATATATGAATGAAAAGTTTGAAAAAATTCTAATATATGCCGGTACCACAGAAGGCCGCACGCTTGCAGAAAAACTTGCAGAGCGTGGGATAAAATCTGATGTGTCAGTAGCAACAGAATATGGAAACCAGGTTATGGAAGAATCAGAGTTTATCCATGTTCTGCAGGGGCGGCTTGATCTTGAGCAGATGATGAGGCTTTATGAAAAAAATAATTATGATTTAATAATTGATGCAACCCATCCGTTCGCACAGATTGTGTCCCAAAATATTAAAGATAGCGTAGAAAAATATAATAAAACTGCAAAGAACCATATTATGCTGTATCGTCTGGCAAGAAATGTGTCAGGCAGTATTATAGATGACAGTGCAGATAGCAGTCCGGATAAAAATAGAACCTCTATTTATGAGTATGAAAATTCTGCGGAGTGTGCTAAAGCTCTCGTTAATACAAAAGGAAATATCCTTCTTACTACAGGAAGCAAGGAACTTGGTGTTTTCTGCCATTATGAAGAGTTAAAGAAAAGGCTTGTAGTCCGTGTCCTTCCAGGGATGGAAAGCCTTTCTTTATGTTATGAAAATGGTCTCGAGGGGCGTCAGATAATTGCAATGCAGGGACCATTTACCAGAGAAATGAATATGGGCATTATCCATCAGTACAATATAAAAAATATAGTCACAAAAGAGAGTGGAAAAACCGGAGGAGTAGATGAAAAGATAGCGGCAGCAGAACAGACTGGAACAAGGATCTTTATGATAAAAAAGCCATCAAAAAAAATATATGATACAGAATACAGTCTTGAAGAAATTTTAAAACTTATATTACCAAAAAGTATCATAAATGTAGTTCTCGCCGGGATTGGTACGGGAGATAAGTGTGGTATTACAGAAAATGTGAAAAATGCAATAGCAAATGCTGATTTAATATTTGGCGCAAAACGTATGATAGAGAGTGCTTACGGATTTATAAGTAATAATGCAAAGGTGTATCAGTATTATCTTGCAAAGGATATCATTCCGGTTATAAATGAAAATGCCGGACGTGATATAAAGGCAGTTGTATTATTTTCAGGTGATACAGGATTTTTCAGTGGAGCGAAGAACCTTAGGAAACAGATGGAGAAGCTGCCGGGTGTAAATGTATCAATGATGCCGGGGATATCTTCGGTGCAGGCATTAGCCGCAAGGACCGGTGAAAGCTGGGAGGATGCAGTTATCATTTCAACACATGGAATTGAAAGAGAAATATGGGTGCCAAAGCTGAGGTTTCATGCACTGCATTCAAAAAAAATAATCTTTATTACTTCTGGCGGTGAGGATATAATACAGATAGCAGAACTTGTCAGTGATATTCCAGACATTAAAATGGATATCGGATATCAATTATCGTATGATGATGAAAAAATGATCAGCTTAAGGCCGCAGGAACTTACTGGCAGTACACTATTTAAACCGGGACTTTATGTTGGTATGATACGAAATGAAAAGGCAGTCCCAAGGAAACTGGCACCATCATTTAGGGATGATGATTTTATCCGGGATAAGGTGCCTATGACAAAGGAAGAGATAAGGCATTTGTCGATCTGCAAGCTTAAGCTTGTGGAAAACTCTGTGGTTTTTGACATCGGATGTGGAACAGGTTCAATATCGATCGAGGCAGCCGCTATGTCGCCAGATATAAAGGTATACGCAATAGAGACTAATCCGGATGCGGTAAATCTTACAAAACAAAATTGTAAAAAACAAAATCTTACAAATGTTAAAGTAATAGAAAATCTTGCGCCATCGGGATTTGATAACCTTCCGGTACCGACTAATGTATTTATAGGTGGAAGCAAAGGAAATCTCAGGGAAATAATCCAGTCACTTGCAGATAAAAAGTCCGGAATGCGTATAGTGATAAATGCCGTAAGTCTTGAAACTATAGCAGAGGTTTCAGACATAGCAGATGATTTTAATATTTCAGATTTTGAGGCTGTCTGCATAAATGTGGGCAAGGCAAAAAAAATTGGCGGATATCACCTTATGCAGGCTAATAATCCGGTTTATATTTTTTCATTTGATCTGCAGGCAGAATAATAATGAACTATAACTTTCTACATACAGAATGTTGATGGCATCTTGACATAATAGAATGTGGGAGGTTTAAGTAAGAAATTTAAATGGGAGCAAATTTTTATGAGGCAGAATAAATATACGTTATTACCCTATATATTAAAATATAAATGGCATTATGCGATAGGTGTATTTGTTCTTATGATGGTAGATCTCGCAAATCTGTATATACCTCAGTTTATCGGTGAGATAATAGATGGTATCACATCGGGAATACTTGATATAAGAGGTGTGGAATGGGTCATACTTAAAATCTTTATAGCCGGGATTATAATAATGATAGGCCGTTTTGGATGGAGGTATTTTATTATTGGCGCATCAAGAGGGATAGAGTACAGGCTTAGGGATGATATGTTTTCCCATATGGAAACTCTATCAGCACGTTATTATAATAGCCATAAAACGGGAGATCTCATGGCTTATTTTACAAATGATCTTCAGGCAGTGCGTATGGGAACAGGAATGGCCGTGATCACAACATTCGATGCTGTTATTATGACGATCATGGTCCTTGTAAAGATGATAGTCTATGTTGACTTTAAGCTTACGATGTTTGCTTTTGTCCCGCTTATATTTATAGCGGTAGGATGTTATTTTTATGGGATGGAATCTAAAAAACGCCAGGTAAAAAGGCAGGATGCATTTTCATTTTTATCAGATAAAGTACAGGAGAGCATAGCAGGAATCCGTGTTGTAAAAGCGTTTGTACAGGAAGATGAGGATTTTAAGACATTTGAAAAAGCATGTGAAAACAGCAGGGAAAAGAATCTTGATGTAGTAAAACTCCGTGCGTTTTTCGGCCCGGCACTTGATGCAGTAATAGGAATAAGTGTGATCGTGACACTTATTGCCGGTGGAAAAATGGTATTAGATGGTCAGGTGTCGATAGGACAGTTTGTGGCATTTAATTCATATATCGATATGCTTGTCTGGCCTATGATAGCAGCAGGTGATTGTATAAATACATTCAGCCAGGCCGTTGCGGCATGGGGAAGGATAAAAACCATCTTTGAGGAAAAACCTGACATTGTGGATATGGTGCCTGAAAATCCAGATCTTGGGATAAGTGGAGATATAAAGCTTGATCATCTGACGTTTACATATCCCGATGGGACAAAACCTGTTCTCCGGGATGTAAATATCCATGTAAAAAAAGGTGAAATGCTTGGCATATTAGGGCGTACTGGAAGTGGAAAATCATCTCTCGCTGATCTGCTTCTCCGCGTATATGACTGTAAAAAAGGAATGATACTTTTAGATGGAAAACCTATAACAGATTATCCGCTTTCAGTATTGCACCGGGATATATCGTATGTGCCGCAGGAAAATTTTTTGTTTTCTGATACACTTGAGGAGAATATTGCATTTGGTCTTGAAGACAGGATATCGGATAATCCTGTCATATCGGATGAGGTAAAACAGGCGGCAAAGAATGCATGTATACATGATAATATCATGGGATTTCCGGATGAGTATAAAACAATGGTAGGTGAGAGGGGAGTGACTCTTTCAGGCGGACAAAAGCAGAGAAGTTCAATAGCGCGTGCCCTTCTAAAGGATTCACCTGTTCTTATACTTGACGATTCGCTTTCGGCTGTAGACACAGATACGGAAGAGAAGATACTGGAAAATCTTGTTGAAATCCGCAAAGGCAAGACAACGATAGTGATCGCACATAGGATTTCAACACTCCAAAAAGCTGATAATGTAGCTGTACTTCTGGATGGTGTGATTGCTGAATATGGTACACCGGATGAGCTGTTGAAACTGGGCGGATTTTATTCTGATATCAGTCATAAACAGCAGCTCGAGAATGAATTGGGATAAAAATATGAATAATAAAAGAGTAGATAACACAAAAGAAAATTATATAAAGGGACATGAAGACGCTTTACGATCAGAGAAAAGAAGAACCGGCAGTTCAGTTGTCAGGCTTATAACTTATATGAAACCATATGCTCATTGGGTTATTTTTGCGCTTTTTCTTGTTTTATGCCTGACTGGTTTTGATCTGTATCGCCCAATGCTTGTCGGAGATGCTATCGATACATTTGGTGCAGATGGGGATTATGATATTATTATTGATACTGCAATAAAGTATGCGGTTGTTCTTGCACTTAGTGTGATTTTTAATATTGCACAGACATGGATACTACAAAAAGCAGGACAAAATATAATACTTGAAATCAGAAAAGATCTATACAGACATATCCAGTCATTAGGCAGCAGATATTTTGATATTACTCCGGTCGGAAAACTGGTGACACGCGTAACAAATGATGTAGAAGCACTAAATGAAATGTATTCAGGTATATTAGTGCAGCTTTTCAGAAACATTGTAAAAATAGCAGGTCTGGCAGGTGTCATGATCGCACTGGATGTTAAGCTTGCTGCCGTGTCGTTTGTGCTCATGCCGGTTGTGATAGGGCTTACAGTACTCTGCCAAAGGATTGCCAGAAATATTTACAGACTTTACAGGACACGTCTTACAGATCTTAACACGTTTCTTTCTGAGCATCTTTCAGGAATGAAGATAATACAGATATTTGGCAGGCAGGAACGTAAATTTGAGGAATTTCATGACAAAAATACAAAGCTGTACAGGGCGTTTTACAGGGAAATGCTTATGTATGCCGTATTTCGTCCGCTTATTTATATTTTAAGTATTTTATCCCTTATGATAGTACTTTGGTTTGGAAGCAAAAATGTGTTTGATTCAGCTATATCGATAGGAACATTGTATATTTTTTCAAACTATATAAGATCTTTTTTTGATCCTATACAGGAACTGGCAGAGCAGTTTTCTACGCTTCAGTCATCAGTTGCTTCGGCTGAGAAAATATTTTCTGTTATGGATGAAGATGAGTTTATACCAGAGATCGAAAATCCTCAAAAACCGGATAGGATCATCGGCAAAATTGAATTTGACCATGTGTGGTTTGCATATGATGGTAAAAATTATGTGCTAAGGGATGTTTCGTTCGTGATAAATCCCGGTGAAAAAGTGGCCTTTGTAGGTGCAACAGGAGCCGGAAAATCGTCTATTTTAAACCTGATAGGACGTTATTATGACATTCAGAAGGGACATATTTATATTGATGGGATTGATATCAGGAAGCTTAGTAAAAAGCAGCTTCGAAGTGCAATTGGACAGATGCAGCAGGATGTATTTATATTTGAGGGCGATGTGGCTGGCAATATCCGGCTTAATGATAATGAGATTACGGATGAACAGATAAAAAAAGCGGCTGAATATGTAAATGCATCACATTTTATTGAAAAGCTTCCAAATGGTTATCATGAGCCGGTTACAGAACGGGGGGCTACATTTTCAGCAGGAGAGCGCCAGCTTTTATCATTTGCCAGAACATTGGCACATAATCCCAGCATACTTGTTATGGATGAGGCAACAGCAAATATCGACACAGAGACGGAAATACTGATCCAGGAGGCTCTGGAAAAGCTTATGGATGGCAGGACGACAATAATGGTTGCACATCGCCTTTCTACAATACAGCATGCAGACTGTATAATGGTCATGCATAAGGGCTGTATATGTGAGCGTGGCACACATCAGGAACTCTTAGAGCAGGATGGAGTATACAGAAAGCTTTATGAGCTTCAGATATCATAAAAGTTTGAATTGTAATTCTTGAAACATATGTTAAAATATAGGCAAAGCAGTTTTTCTATATTACCTGTACAGCCGCTGACATATGGATCAGATAAATCTGGAATATGAGACATGGAAAATGTCGTTTGGCGGTAAGGGTGTGCAGTGACGTTAATATCTTTAATTTTATTCTATCATTTATTCCTGAAATTTCTGCTTTCAATTATTTTCACCAATTAGTTAAAGCAGGAAATTTCAATTTAGGATTATCATATATATTTCCTGCTTAAATTTTATTAAGGAGGGTTTTATATGAGTGGTAACAGAGAGTATAAAAGTGATGTGTTCAGCATGCTGATGCAGGACAAGGAAAGGGCATTGCAGCTATATAATGTTATGAATGATTCGAATTATCAGAATCCGGAGGATGTTGAAATGACAACACTTGATGGTGGAATATCGTTGTCTGTCAGAAATGATGCATCATTTGTAGTAGATGCAAGGCTCAGCATATATGAACATCAGTCTACTGTTTGTCCTAATATGCCAATAAGAAGTCTTATTTATTTTAGTGTGATATTGTCAGATATGCTTAGTGACAAGAAAAATAAGAAGATGATCGGTCGGAATATTTATGGAAAAAGACTGGTAAAGATACCGACTCCAAATTTTATTGTTTTTTATAATGGTGAGGAGGAACAGCCGGAAGTTCAGGAGCTTAAGCTTTCAGATGCATTTGAGAAGCCTACAGACAATCCGAATTTAGAACTTAAATGTAAGGTATACAATATAAATACTGGAAAAAATCGTAAAATAATGGAAGCATGTGGCTGGCTTAATGAGTACATGATGTTTGTAAATAAAGTTAAAGAGTACCATGCAGACAGTTCATTTGAAGAACTTGGAAATGACATTGAAAGAGCAATAGATTATTGTATTGATAATGATATTCTGAAAGATTTTTTGAGGACTCATAGAAGTGAGGTGACTAAGAGTATGCAGTTGAATTATGAATTTGACAGACAGCTTGAACTTGAAAGAGCAGATGCGAGGGAAGAAGGCAGGGAAGAAGGCAGAAAAGAAGGCAGAGAAGAAGGCAGAGAAGAAGGCAGGGAAGAAGGTAGAGAAGAAGGTAGAGAAAAGATAAATCGATTAAATCAACTGCTTGTGGCAGAGGGAAGATTTGAGGATTTAAAGAAATCACTGGAAGATAATGAATATCAGGATAAGCTTCTAAGAGAGAATGGACTTGTTTCTGACGTCGTATTGAAGAAGTCTGAATGATGAAGAAAGTTTATATTAATAATATTAAAATAATTATCGAAGATATCATAAATGTCAAAGAAAATGAGGACGAAATAATTCCACTTATACCTTCATATTATGCAGAAAAATATAGGCGTATAGCTGGAAGACAGAATGGAAAATGTTATACGGCGGCATATCAGGAGCTTCTGGCGGGATACATGCTGTATAGATATTTAGGTATCACATCTGATGAGCAGATCGTAAGAAATGAACATGGTAAACCGGATATAGCACCTGGATATAAAAAGAACATATCATTACATTTTAATCTGGCTCATAGTGGCTCATATGTGGTTCTCGCAATTTCAGATGAACCTGTCGGAATTGATATTGAGCGGACAGATCGTATGAACTGGAAGGTAGCACGGCGGATATTACGCCCGGATCAGCTTCAGAGACTTGAAAGTTATAAGGATAAGCCTGACAGACTTCAATATGAATTTACAAGGTACTGGACACAATATGAAGCCATAATGAAACTTAATGGTACGGGGCTTGCAGTTAAACTTGATGATGAAATCATGAAAACTTATGAAAAAGGTGTGGTATTTTATGATCTGGACGGATATATTATAGCAGCAGCCCGGTATGCTTAAACATAGATCAATTATAGCTGATTACCTAAATAAAGCCTTATGGATACAAAAATAAACAGATAGAAACCGAGGGATATATGAGACAGAAGGAATTAGAAAAATGGCAAGGCGAAGGCTCTTAAGGTGACAACGCTTGCAAAGCTTTGTGAGGCGCTCGACTGCCAGTCGGGAGATATATTGGAGTACAGACCGGTCGATGATGATGGATATTTAATGTAGAAAATTGGAATAGATAAAATATGTTATATGGAACAGGAGAGATAAAATGAGAGAGATTACACTTGGAAGCACAGGAATAACTGTGCCACAGAATGGATTTGGGGCACTTCCGGTGCAGAGGGTAAATGAGGAAACAGCAGTAAAGCTTCTTAGAAAAGCATACGAGGGAGGTATGCGCTTTTTTGACACAGCAAGAGCTTATTCTGACAGTGAGGAAAAAGTTGGTGCAGCATTTGAGGGAATACGTGAAAATATTTATATAGCTACTAAAACTGCTGCAAAGACACCAGAGGAATTCTGGAAACAGCTGGAGATATCTCTAAAAAATCTTAGGACGGATTATATAGATATATATCAGTTTCATTGTGCAGACCAGTGTTATGTTCCGGGAGACGGAACCGGCATGTATGAGGCGATGCTCGAGGCAAAGAAACAGGGGAAGATCAGGCATATAGGAATCACAGCACACAAGATAGGAGTCGCCAGAGAGAGTATCGGATGCGGCTACTATGAGACATTGCAGTTTCCATTCAGCTATATTTCAACACCTCAGGAGATCGAACTTGTAAAAGAGTGCAAAGAACACAACATGGGCTTCATAGCTATGAAGGGTCTTGCAGGAGGTCTTATAAACCAGTCAAAGCCTGCCATGGCATTTATGACGCAGTTTGACAATGTTATTCCAATATGGGGGATACAGAGGGAGAAAGAACTTGATGAGTGGCTGTCATTCATGGATGAAACGCCTCGGATGGATGATGAAATAACTGCATACATAGAGAAAGAAAAACAGGAACTTGTTGGAGATTTCTGCCGTGGATGTGGATACTGTATGCCATGTCCGGCAGGAATTATGATAAATCAATGCGCACGTATGTCACTTATGCTGCGCCGTGCACCATCAAAGGAATGGCTTACTCCACAGATGCAGGAAGAAATGAAAAAGATAGAAAATTGTAAACATTGTGGTGCATGCATAAAAAAATGTCCTTATGAGCTTGATACACCGGCACTTTTGGAGAAAAATTATGATGACTATAAAAAAGTGCTTGCAGGAGAAGTGGAAGTATAATATAGTAAAAAATCGGTGTCAAGCTTGCGTTTGGACAGTAACTATAACGGCACATGTAACAGAGTATAATGACGGACATATGTACAGAACTGTGCTTGTAACATGTAGTAAAGGACCATTATAATGGGAGGTATAATATAATATATGGATAAATATGACGTTATAATAATAGGTGCAGGTCCCGGTGGGATTTTCGGGGCATACGAGCTTATTGAGAGAAATCCGGATTGTAAAATAGCTGTTTTTGAGGCCGGACATGAGCTCGCAAAGAGAAAATGTCCGATAGATGGAAAAAAAGTAAAAAGCTGTATCTCATGCAAAAGCTGCTCTATAATGAGTGGTTTTGGAGGAGCAGGAGCTTTTTCGGATGGTAAATACAATATAACAAATGATTTCGGTGGCACTCTTTTCGAGTACATCGGAAAACAGCAGGCAATCGACCTGATGAAATATGTAGACGATATAAATATGAAATATGGTGGAGAAGGCACAAAACTGTATTCGACAGCTGGGACAGATCTGAAAAAAATCTGTATGCAGAATAAACTGAAGCTTCTTGATGCCTCTGTAAGACATCTCGGAACAGATATAAATTATGTTGTTCTTGAAAATATGTATACACATCTTAAGGATAAGGTCGATTTTTACTTTGATACACCTGTTGAGTCTGTCGGAGTTATTTATGATGGGAAACTTCAAAAAACGGATATTGATGCTGCAGATAATAATGCCGCAGATAATAATGCGGTCACAGGCTATTCTGTCAAAACAGAGGATGGCACATATGAGAGCAGATACTGCATAATCTCAGTAGGACGAAGCGGAAGCAAATGGATGGAACATGTATGTAGTGAACTGGATATACCTACGAAATCAAACCGTGTTGATATAGGTGTGCGTGTAGAGCTTCCAGCTATGATTTTCTCACATCTGACAGATGAACTATATGAGAGCAAGATTGTATACAGAACACAACTTTTTGAGGATAATGTCCGTACATTTTGTATGAACCCTCATGGAATTGTTGTAAATGAGAACACGAATGGCATTGTTACCGTAAACGGACATAGTTATGAAGGAGCAGACAAGCAGACAGAAAATACGAACTTTGCTCTTCTTGTGGCAAAGCATTTTTCAGAGCCGTTCAAGGATAGCAACGGATATGGAGAAAGTATTGCACGCCTTTCAAACATGCTTGGCGGAGGTGTTATCGTACAGCGTTTCGGTGATCTTGTCAGAGGACGCCGGAGTAATGAGAAGCGTATAGAAGAGGGACTTGTGACACCTACACTTTCAGCTACACCGGGAGATTTAAGCCTCGTACTTCCAAAGCGTATTTTAGATGGAATTATAGAGATGATCTATGCGCTTGATAAGATTGCACCGGGAACAGCAAATGATGATACATTGCTCTATGGTGTGGAAGTTAAGTTCTACAATATGGAGGTAGAATTAGACGAGCATCTTGAGAGCAAATATAAAGGACTTTATATCATAGGAGATGGAAGTGGAGTTACGCATTCACTTTCCCACGCTTCAGCAAGCGGTGTATATGTAGCCCGTGAAATAGAAGCCGCAAAATAAAATTATAATATGAAATACTTTTAAAAAAGTAAATATAAACATAATGTTTGGGTAAATGGGAAAACTTATCATTATGAACTATTGAAATGCTACATTAGTTAGATTAAACTAACTAATGTAGCATTTTTTAGGAACACAGTTTTGAATCAGAAGAACATAAGGAGGTTCATAATGAATTATTTAGAAATTGAAAAAGTAGTGGGCAGAGAAATCCTTGATTCAAGAGGAAATCCAACTGTAGAAGCAGAGGTGTATCTTGTGGATGGAACAACTGCAAGAGGAACTGCACCATCGGGAGCTTCAACAGGAGAATTTGAGGCACTTGAACTGCGTGATGGTGACAAGGGCAGATATCTTGGAAAAGGTGTTTCAAAAGCTGTGGAAAATATAAATACAGTAATAAACGATACATTAACAGGCATGGATGCAAGTGATATTTATGCAATAGATGCAGCTATGATAAAAGCCGATGGTACATCTGACAAGTCAAAATTGGGCGCAAATGCAATCCTTGCGGTTTCTATCGCATGTGCAAGAGCAGCATCTGTTTCACTTGACATTCCGCTTTACAGATTCCTTGGTGGAATTTCCGGGAACAGACTTCCTGTACCTATGATGAACATCGTAAATGGTGGATGCCATGCACTTTCATCAGGTCTTGATGTGCAGGAGTTTATGATCATGCCTGTAGGTGCTCCTTCTTTCAAAGAGTGTTTAAGATGGTGTGCAGAAGTATTCCATGCACTTGCATCTATACTTAAAGAGCGCGGACTTGCCACATCAGTAGGTGATGAGGGAGGATTTGCACCTGCACTCAAGTCTGACGAGGAAGCTATTGAGACTATTCTTGAGGCTGTAAAGAAAGCTGGATATGAGCCGGGCAAAGATTTTATGATTGCTATGGATGCAGCTTCATCAGAGTGGAAGAGTGAAAAAGGAAAAGGATATTACAGACTGCCAAAGGCAGGTACAGAATACACAGCAGAGGAGCTTATTGAGCATTGGGTTAAGCTTTGTGAGAAATATCCTATCATATCGATCGAAGACGGACTTGATGAGGAGGACTGGGAAGGATGGCAGAAGCTTACTGCAAGACTCGGTGACAAAGTTCAGCTTGTCGGGGATGATCTGTTTGTTACAAATACTAAGAGACTTGCAAAGGGAATCGAGCTTGGAGCAGGAAATGCGATCCTTATTAAATTAAATCAGATCGGTTCTGTATCAGAGACGCTTGAGGCCATAAAGATGGCTCATAAAGCAGGATACACTGCAATAAGCTCACATCGTTCAGGAGAGACTGCCGATACAACGATCGCTGATCTTGCAGTGGCACTCAATACATGCCAGATCAAGACAGGAGCTCCATCACGTTCGGAGCGTGTCGCAAAATATAATCAGCTGCTGCGCATCGAGGAAGAGCTTGGAGACAGTGCAGTTTATCCGGGCATTGCGGCATTTAATGTACGTCAGTAGTCTTATTAGGAACTAAAACTTCCCACAATAGAATGTGTGAAGTTTTGCTTAGGAAAATAATGTAAATTGGGAAAAAGATTTGAAAAAAGTGCCGGTATTATGTGTTGCATGATACCGGTGTTTTTGTGTCACGATAACTGTCATTTGTTTTATCTGTGAAATGTTATAGTACCTCCATCCTCGAGTTAAAAATATAAGGCTCGGATATAAAGATGAAGATTCTTATGAGAATGATGATCCGGAGCAATTTACATGGACAGATGCAGTTGAAATAAATGATTATGCAAAAGAGCAGCGTGTCTTTTTGGCTAAAATACCCAAAAGTTATATAAAAGGAAAAGATGGAATTGAAGTAGGATATTCGTTTTCTAAAAAAGATGTAACAGAGTATTCTGATACATTAAATCTGGTATTTTATAAAAATGATATAACAGAACTGGGGCTATCATACATGGATTATGAAGCGGACTACGGAAATCCACAGTATCAGATTTTTGTGAAATAAGCACCTTGCCACAATAGGATTAGAAAGTTTAAAGGATTAATATAGAATCCGCATGGTATTCTTATTTACCATGCGGATTCTTTTAATATAAGTATTAAATAATAATCTTTAATCAAGCTTTAATATAAAATTGAGTATCCTTTTAACACAGATTTCTATTTCGTCGCGGGAAATAGCACCTTTTTCGTAGGCTTCTTTTACACGTTTAGGATATCCATTTCCCATTTTCAGATCATTTCCGGCCTTTGTTTCCTTATAGTGCTCACCACAGGTCCACCAGTCGGTTGTTACCATTCCTGTGTAGCCCCATTCATCACGGAGAATTCCGGTAAGCAGATCTTTGTTTTCAGAAGCTCTGTATCCGTTTATTATATTATATGATGACATTACAGCCCATGGATTTTCTGCTTTTATTATCATCTCAAAAGCTTTAAGGTAAATTTCACGGGCAGCTCTTTCAGAAACTCTCGAATCGCTGTTCTTGCGGTTTGTCTCTTTATTATTGAGGGCAAAATGCTTGAGCGTTGCACCTACGTTGTTGGACTGGATTCCGCGAACCATTGCACCGGCGAGTTTTCCGGTAACAAATGGGTCTTCTGAGTAGTATTCAAAATTACGTCCGCAAAGAGGACTTCTGTGTATATTTATTGCCGGGGTAAGCCACAGTCCGAGGTTGTTTTCCTTAAGCTCCTTTCCACCGGCATGACCTACAGCTTCAACTATATCAGGATTCCATGTGCATGCAAGCAGGGTAGAACAAGGAAATGCTGTTGTGCATACACCGACCTCAGGGTTTATACGGACACCGGCAGGACCATCTGCTGTCATAACTGATGGGATGCCATACTCAGGCATATTTCCGATACCAAAAGTGTTTGCAGCTCCGATATTCGGCTGTCCTCCGAGAAGGTGAATGAGATCATCAACAGAAAGCTCAGATATAAATTCATCTAATGAAATCTGCCCTTCGACAACATCCATGATATCGTATTTTCCGTTTTTGACCATACCATCTGCAAAACGGAAATAAGGAATAGCTCTCTGACCAGGGGCAACACCTTCTGTGAGGCTTGGATCGATATTGCCGACAACAGATGCGTCTGTATCAACAGGTTCACTCTGTGGAAGTTCTTCAAAGCTTCCATCGGAGAGCATTCTCTTGGCAAGGCTTGTAGGAACGAGCTTTGCAGAAAGCTGTTCTGTTATTATGTCCTCATCTAAGATATATGAGTAATCAGCCTTTTGTACGTCACGTACACTTGTTCCGACATAGATATCGTAGGAGCCGGCCTCGAGGACATAAGCGGATTTCTGGATTTTTCCAAGGTCATCATATGATGCCATGTCATTTATGTTCCATGTAAGAGTCACAATCTGGGATTCGCCTGAAAACAGTTCTCTTGTCTTTTCAAAAGCAACAAGTTCTTTTGCCGGTTTGCCGAGTTTTCCCTGAGGCTTTGCGGCATA
The DNA here is from genome assembly GCA_905209075.1 of uncultured Lachnospiraceae bacterium. Lineage (GTDB taxonomy): Bacteria > Bacillota > Clostridia > Lachnospirales > Lachnospiraceae > Roseburia. Next base: position 89,987 of record CAJLRL010000001.1, read on the forward strand.
TACCTGAACGACCTCTTTTCCGGCTCTCTTGCCGGTATTTGTTACACGTACCCTGACATAGAGAGTATCTGTGTGGGAGACGGCATCATGTGGAGCAGACTGGCTATTCGCTGTATGTGGTGGCTGCAGTATGCCGGCAGATACTGTCTCTACATTAAAAGTAGTATATGAAAGACCATATCCGAATGGATATACTACCTTTTCTGCGGCACCCGGAATTGTCTCAAAATAGCGGTATCCAACGTATATATCATCTGTATAGTCTACATAATCTCTTGACTCATGGAAATTGTGTGTAGATGGATAGTCATCAAGTGTACGGGCAAATGTATCAACAGTTTTTCCAGACGGGTTTCCATCTCCTACCAGAAGCTCTGCGGCTGCAAGTCCGCCTTCCATTCCACCCTGAAGTGCAAGGAGTGCTGACTGGATCTTTGGGTCGTAAGCAAACCATGATGTGTCAACCATTCCGCCTACATTTAAAATCACGATTACATTTTTGAAATTTGTTTTCACAGCATCAACCATCTCTTTTTCCTTGACAGAAAGGCAGAAATCGCCATCTTTGAAGATCTCAGCAGACTTTTCTGTCATCTTACGCTCATAATCCCACAGAGCCTTGTTGTTAGGATCGATGACACTCTTTCTGTCCCAGCCCTCACCGGAATATCGGCAGATAGTGATGATAGCGGTATCTGTGTATGCTTTAGCCTTTTGTAAAAGCTCATTAGGAACATCCGGCTCGATAGTCATACCCGGCACATTTCCGTTTTTGTACTGCTCCTCGATGTCCTTGCGATAGTAATCGCACAGCTCCTCAAATATGCTGATTTTATCTTTTTGCAGGGAAAGTCCCTCGTAGAGATTGCGTGTGTATGCAACGGTGACATCTCCGCTTCCGCCACCACCCTTTACATAGTCGAAAGTACCCTTTCCAAATAGGGCTACCTTAGAACCCGCTGAAAGAGGGAGGACGTTGTTTTCGTTTTTGAGAAGAACCATGCCTTCTTTGGCAGCTTCCTTTGAAAGCTCGATGTGAGCCTTGCTTCCTGTAACTCTTTCACCGTTTGCACCAAGTGGAAGATTAGGAGTGAATTTGATTCTTGACCATTTGTTCATAGTAGATTACCTTTCTTTATGTTTGATTATTTGTAATTGTTAAGAACAGTTATGATTATTTAAAGAACTTCCCATACATTAATATGAGGGAAGTTTGTTTTTTGTATAAGATGATTGTAAATTATATAAGAGATATATACAATTGTGATACTGACATTATTTTAGGTCGATATTGACTTTTTGTGTGGGAATAGTATAGTTTGAAGGTAGAATCATTAATAAACTTTTAAACAAATTGAGTCGGTATGTTATAGGAGAAAATCATGCAGCAATACACACACGAAAACGTCAGATTAATACCACATCTTCCAATCTACTGCGACAGGTACGAGGACTACAGGCAGTTTTCACCGAGGCACTGGCATGACCATATAGAGATAATCTATGTAGTTTCCGGTTCACTGCAGGTTGTTTGCGGTGAAAACGAATATACATTGCAAGAAAACGAATTTTTTGTCATAAACTCAAATAAGATACATGGCACGCAAAGCTATGAAAGAGTCAAGGTGCTTCTGGTACAGATACCATATGCGTATCTGGACAGCTACATAGACGATTACGGACATATAAGGTTCCGGGAGTGCTACGAGACCGAGCGAGGCAGCAGGAAATATGAGCAGATGAAGTCTCTTCTTAAGTCGATAGCATATATATACCGTAAAAAGGGCAAGGGCTATGAACTTCGACTTATGGCAAAAGTGAATGAATTCTTATATATTTTGTTTACAAATTATTCGTACAAAGAGATGAATTTGGAAAAAGAATCCAGACAGATAGCGCGCCTTAAGGATGTCCTTAGATATGTGGCGAAAAACTATCAGGAGCCAATAGCATTAAAGGATGCTGCGGACATAGCCTCTCTCAATCAGGAGTATTTCTGCCGTATGTTTAAAAAATGTATGGGTGTTACATTTCTTGAGTATGTCAATCTGGTAAGAATTGATCATATACATGAGGAACTGCTGACAACAGGCGACTCCATTACGGACATATTGGAGCGTAACGGGTTTACGAATTACAAGGTTTTCAGCCGCATGTTTAAGGCACAGTATGGCATGACACCGAGAGAATTGCGCAAACTATAGTACTTGAACAAACAGGATGGTTTTATTATAATTTTATTTAAATAGAATAATCATAATATTAAAATGGAAAACGGATGATGAGAATAGGAATATGTGATGACTCAGATATATCACGGCAGAATATGCTAAGTTTGTGCCATGAATATTTTCAAAATAATATTGGAAAAATTGAATATCAGATGTTTGAAAGCGGTGAAGATTCTATGAAGATAGTTATTTCAACAACGGTAAATATGCCGATATATGAGCAAATAGTCAACCAGATACGTGATGCCGTAATAAGCGGAGAGCTGAAAGAAAAAGAGGGTATGCCCTCGATACGTGTGCTTGCAAAGGATCTGGCTGTCAGCGTAATCACGACCAAGCGTGCCTATGAAGAGCTTGAAAAAGAGGGCGTGATAGAATCGGTGCCAGGAAGAGGCTTTTACGTCTGTGAACAGAAAAATGATCATTTACGTGAAAAACAGATGATGAACATAGAAAGCCGCATGTCAGATCTGCTGGCTGAGTGTGAGAATGCCGGTATGACGATTGACGATGTGATAGATATGGTGCGTGTGTTAGGAGAAAATAATGGATGAAAGAGATGATGGCTTTGGCAGGACAGTTTGTAGTAGTTCTGGTCAGAACATTATATTCAGGTGACTTTTGTGATTGGAGTGTGTATGTACCACTCATTACGGCTGCGGGTTTTATTCTTGAGAAAGCAGTAAAATACAGTACTATCAAAAAAACAAAGGTGTCAAAAATAAAATGGAACTCTATTGACACAACAAAAGTAAAGTATTTATAATTACATATATTAATATATGGGGAGTGAAGCAGAATGTTAACGGCAATAGATTTTTCTAAATACGCACGTAATGAAAAATACTATGGTGGATCAGAACGAAAAGAGGGAATTTCGATTAATGGAGAAGATTATATGCTCAAATTCCAAAAGAAGACAGCGTTTGGAATGAGAAATAATCATATATCAGAGTTTCTTGGATCGCATATATTTGAAATATGTGAACTTGAGACACACAAAACATATCTGGGATACAGAGATGGTGAAGAAGTGGTAGCCTGTAAGGATTTTAATGTACCGGGAAGACAATTTGTTCCATTTAATGATGTTGGTGAAAGTACATTAGATCATGACAAAGAAGCATATCAGTATGATTATGAAGACATCATGCAGATGTTAAGTGACAATTCAAAACTTACGAATGTTGATGAGACAATTTCAATGTTCTGGCGGATCTGTGTAATGGATGCTTTACTGGGAAACTTTGATCGGCATGGAGCAAATTGGGGATTTATAAAGGAAAATAATTACTATACAATGGCTCCGGTGTTTGATAATGGCTCTTGTTTATTTCCTAATTTGGTAGATGAAGAAGAAATGCAGGAAATTATGGAGTCTGAGGAGGAGACAGATAAGAGAATTTATAAATTTCCAACATCACAGGTAAAACTTAGTGGAAAAAAGAGTTCCTATTTCGAGGTAATAAATAGCCTTCAATTTGATGAATGCAATGACGCTTTGAAATATGTAATTTCAAAATTAGATATGAATAAGGTTGAAAAACTAATAAATGAGACACCGCTTATCTCAGAGGTGCAGCGAGCGTTTTACAAACATATGTTAAATGCTCGATATAATAAAATTCTTCTGGCATCATTTGAAAAATTAGGATAAGGAGTTAAAGATGAGAGAATGGGTAACATCTGGAGATATTTGCTTAAAAGATGAATATAATCTTGTCTATAAGATTGCTGAAATCACTTATAGAGAACGGGAAGATGAAAGCTTTATATATGAAATCAGGCCAAATTATAGCGTGATCAGTCTCTTAAAAGTGACCGACTTTCAAGGAATTCCCGGATTAGATTTAGATTTGAGAAAAGAAGTTTATATAAGAGAAAATATAGTTCCGGTTTTTATCAGCGAACGGGCACCTTCAAAGAATAGAGAAGATTTGTGGGATTTGCTGGAAGAATGTGGTATGCAATATCTGAATCAGTTGGAATGGTTGATCAGAACGGACACGCAGTATTCCGGTGATAAATTATTTGTACAACGACATGAGGATAAAACGATAGATATAGATTCGATTCGTCAGTTAGGAAATCGTAGTGCAGTCATTTGCCATAAATTATTAGATACAATTTGTTATGGAAATGATGTGAGAGCGGAATCAATCATAATAGATGATAAAAATCGAAGGCAATATTTTGATCTGTTAACTGCGTTATATAGTACGGAACGAAAATATCTGAATTCTCAAAGGAATACAGGCATTCAATCTTCTATCAGACAGGGAAAGTTCAAGGGACGCACGAGAATAAAGATCGACAAGCTTGCTGAAATGGAAATTTTTACGGATTATGAGAACAAAAAAATTAATAGCGCTGAGGCTGCACATATGCTTGGAATCAGCACCTCAACTTTTTTTCGAAGATATAAGGAATATAAAAATCATGTCAATATGTTATAAGAAAAATAATTGAGAAGAAATCGTAAATTCGTGCAAAAACAGCTCATAAAAAATCGAGATTACTTGTTTGATTAGACAGAGTATACGATAAAAGAGGAGGAAAACAATGCTTCTGATGTGTAAAAATATACCGGTTTACGATATTGGCAGTGAAACTGTGCTAAACAATGCTCTTTTGCCGGGACTTATGAGAGAAAAATCTGCGAATATGCACACATTTACCAGATGGATGAAATATAGATACTCTTCTGGCACGAATACGCTGGCTAGAAAGCTTAAGGGGATTACCTTTGGGCAGGGAGCAAGAATCCGCATCAACAGGGAAACAAGAGCTCTCAGTTTTAGCGATTGTTATTGGATTAAAGACGAAAATGATCTGGTGTTATTTGAGGATATAAGTCCATACTATAAACCATTCTGGGAAGGAATGGATGAATATAAGACAGGACAGGCGGTTCCGACACTATATGTGGGAGGAGCCTTATCCAAAGAGTGGAAGAATGATGGCAGACTTTATAAATACGGTGATGTATCTGTTGAACTGCAATGTATTAAGTTGTGTAAGAATTGTGGTATTTTAGTAGAAAATGCTTTTGCAATAAAGGATGGAATTGCCATCGAAAACATTACCTCGCAAAATCTTATGCTCGAACAGGCAGATCAGTCGGGAAGACTTGATCCGGATGATTTTGATGAGCAGACGATTATAGACCTTTTTGGAAAAAATGGGGCGCAGATGCTCATTATCGATGCGATTATCGGAAATGGTGACAGGCATGCCGGAAATTTCGGCTGGATGCGGGATGCTGATACAGGAGCTTACGTGGGAATGGCGCCACTATATGATTTTGACCATGCGCTTGACAGCACACTTGAATCTGATCGTCTCTTAACGGATGCCGTGAAATATTGCATGCCGTATAGGGATGAAGTCATAAGAATAGCGCAGATTGCACGAGAATCAGATAACCCGGTTTTTTCAAAGCGTGCAGGGAGTGTGTTGGATATATTGTAATCTCAAAAATATAGAATACGTTGTATTAAATAGAAGATATATAGAACCAGACAGAATTATGTCTGGTTTTTATTATGTCATGAATCTGATATTTTAAGATAAATTGTAGTATATTTCAAAGGCATTTAATCGTTATAGTTACTTGGTAAGGTAAAAAAATATTTAGTGAAAGGGGTACTTTATGAAAAAAAGAGTATTATTAGCTTTACTTGTATCGGCGATGACACTTACTGCCATGCCAGGCGTTACTTTTGCAGGCAGTAATGCGGACAGTGCAGATAATGGCGGGTTAAGCTACGAGGGTTACACACAAGTCTGGGGTGATGAGTTTAACGGTGATTCACTTAATCGTGATGACTGGAATGTTGAGACTCACAAAAAGGGATGGGTCAACAGCGAGCTGCAGGAGTATGTGGACTCTGAGGAAAATATTCAGGTCAAAGATGGAAAATTGTTAATAAATCCTGTAAAAAAAGTTACGTCAGTGGAAAATAATGAGGAAATAAATCTTATAAAAAATGCTGATTTCTCTTCTGAAATGGAAGGATGGACAGAGACTATCGCCAATTGGGGCGGCAGTGATGGAAGTGCTGATGCAGAAAGAACTACTTCAGATGGCAAAATTATTTATAATATCAAAAATCCAGGAACACAGGATTGGAATGTTCAGTTAAAACAGACAGATATCAAATTACAAAAGGGTCATAAGTATAAAGTAAGTTTTAATGTTTTATCTACTGGAAATCGTAAATTTAAAACAGGTGTTATGAGTGATTCCTATGAATGGTATGGTGGCTGCGATCCTGAACTTGAAGCGGAAAAAGAGCAGGAAGTAAGTTTCGATTTTGAAATGGATAAAGAAACTGTGGCTGATTTTTATATATCACTTGGAAAATACGATATAAATGACGATACATTGGCTTCTGATGTTACGATTTCAGATATTAAAATGATCGATTTAAATGCATCCAATGAAGCCGTTTCCTACACCTCCGGCAGAATTTCAACTCAGAACAAGCAGACATTTACATATGGTCGTTTTGAGTGCCGTGCAAAGGTGCCAAAGGGGCAGGGCTATCTTCCGGCATTCTGGCTTATGGCAAACGATGAGAATATTTATGGTCAGTGGCCTCGCTGCGGTGAGATCGACTGTATGGAAGTAATGGGACAGGAGACAAATAAGGCATACGGAACAATCCATTACGGAAATCCCCACGCAGAGTCACAGGGAACATATTATACAAGTGATGGTGAGGCTGATTTCTCAGATGATTTCCACACATTTACATGTGATTGGGAACCGGGGGTGATCAAATGGTATGTAGATGGAAAACTATATCATGAAGAAAGCGACTGGCATTCAACTACGCAGGGGCAGGGAACTCTTACGTATCCGGCACCATTTGATCAGCCGTTTTATATTATTTTAAACCTTGCGGTAGGCGGAAGCTGGGTAGGAAACCCAAATGAAGAGACAAGTTTTGATAACAATCCATATGAGATTGATTATGTGCGTGTATATAAAAAAGACAGCTACAATGAGGATGTTAAGCGGCCTGTAAAACAGGTTACACTTCGTGAACCTGATGCAAACGGCAACTACATCAACAATGGTGATTTTTCTGTAAAAGAGGATCTTACCGATGAGACAGGCTGGAAGTTCGTTACTGCGCTTGAGGGTGAGGCAGCAGCTTCTATTGATGACAATACAATGACTATTAAGACTACAAAGGAGGGAACTGTAGATTACAGTGTACAGCTTGTACAGCCAAACCTTCCATTTGAAAAAGGCGCTACGTATCAGGTTCAGTTTGATGCATATGCATCTGCAGACAGAGAAATAGGAATTGATGTAAAAGCTCCAGATCATGGATATATGAGTTATATGCCACATCAGGATGCAAAGCTTACAACAAAAAAACAGACATATACATATACTTTTAAGATGGGCGAATCAAGTGACGCAAATGGACGTCTTGAATACAATATGGGCGCAAAGGGTTCGACTGCAGATATTTATATCAGCAATGTGTCAGTAAAGAAAATAAAAGATGCCGATCCGAACGCAAAAGAAGTAAAAACGGTTCTTGCAAATGGAAACTATGTATATAATGGAAGTTTTCAGGAGGGAGATAAGCATCTGGGATACTGGACAATTGTGAATGATGAAAACGCACAGGCAGGCGTGACATCATTTGCTGATAACCGAAGATTTAAAGTTACAATGAATAAAGATGCAAAGTCAGCAGTTGTTATTTCACAGGAAGATCTGGCTTTTGCGGCAGGTACACCATATAGATTTAGTTTTTCAGCTGAATCAGACATGGATAATACGATTACAGTAAATGTAGGCGGCTATGAATATACAGCTGATATCAAAGCAGGCGAAATGAAAGAATTTGCTTTTGATATTCCGGCAAATGCGGAGTATGTAAATAAAAATATTTCAATTACTTTGGGCATGAACGGAACAACATGGCTTGATAATGTAAGCCTTGTAGAGAATGCACTTATAAAAAATGGCTCATTTAATGCCGGAACAACAGGTTATACGGTGTATGTTGATTCTTCGGCAAAAGCCTCTTATGTTGTAGATAGTTTAAAAGATGATAATGCTTTAGCTGTTACAATAGATGATACAGGAGATCAGGACTGGAAAGTACAGATTAAGCAGGAAAATATAATGCTTGAAAAAGGAAAGACATACAAGCTTAAATTCAAAGCTAAATCAAGTCTCGAAAGACAGATCCGTGTTGTAATGCAGGGGCAGGAGGATAGAGACTGGTCAGTATACTCAGATGATAACATTATAGATCTTACGAATGAATATCAGACATTTGAGGATACATTTACAATGAAAGAAGATACTGACAAAGCAGCTTTTTTAAGTGCATGTCTTGGAAAAATCGGAGATGATCAGATAACAAAGCAGCATGAAGTGCGTATAGATGATATTTCACTTGAAGAAATAAAGGCTGACTCGAAAGATGACGTGAAGGAAGATCCAAAGGGTGACTCTGACAGTGATGTGAAGGAAGATCCAAAGGGTGACTCTGACAGTGACGTGAAGGAAGATCCAAAGGGTGATTCTGACAGTGACGTGAAGGAAGATCCAAAGGGTGACTCTGACAGTGACGTGAAGGATGACTCAAAGAGTGATTTTGATAATGATGCAGGCGCAGCTATTGTAGATGAAAATAAAGTGCTTCCAGCAGGAACAAATATTGAGAGTACAAAAATTGAAAAAACATCAGAAACATACAAAAAGATTGCAGATATACTTGAGAAAAATGATATAAAAGGTAAATTTGTTGCATTTGAATTAAATCTGTTAGATTCAGATAATAATAAGATAACAAAGCAGCCAGATGGTATGATCAAGGTAACGCTCCCAATTCCGGAAGGGCTTGAAGTGTCTGCTGATAAGACAATAGTGGTTTATCGTGTAAACGATGATGGAACACTTGTAAAGTGTAATACGACTGTAGAAAACGGCAAGGTTATATTTGAGACAGATCATTTCAGTAAATATGTATTTGCAGAGGAAGAAATTAAGAAGGATGACGCCAAAGACGCACCAAAGTCAGATGAACCAAAGTCAGATGAACCAAAGCCAGATGAGTCAAAATCAGATGAGCTAAAATCAGATGTATCAAAGTCAGATATGCCAAAGTTCGATGAGTCAAAATCGGATGCATCAAAGTCCGATACATCAAAGACAGATATGTCCAAAACAGGTAAATCAAAGGCATCGCCTAAAAAGCCGCCAGTAGCAGCAGGGAAAAAAGCAATAGCTACAGGGGACAATTCACCAATAGCAATTTTTCTGTTAGCAGGCCTTGCAGGAATATTTGCCGTAGGAACAGAACTTATCAGAAAGAGAAAATTAAAATAATGATTTATAAAAACCGGACAGCATTGTCCGGTTTTTTATTTACGCAATGTACTATGTCATGAATCTGATATTTTGACGAACATTTTTGTATAAAGCAATTTTGTAAAGCTCTATTATATTGATATATCATTGAAGATAAAATGTAGAAACTACAAGAATAATAAAAAATTGAAGATAGGAGCTTGAAAATGAATTACGGATATTTTGATGAATCAAAAAAAGAATATGTTATTACAAGGCCGGACACGCCGGCACCATGGGTAAATTACCTTGGATCGCCGGAGTACGGAGCTATTATATCAAACAATGCCGGCGGATACAGTTTTGCAAAATCAGGAGCCAATGGACGAATCTTAAGATATGTATTCAACCAGTTTGATGAGCCGGGAAGATATATCTATATCAGGGATAATGAGAGCCGGGATTACTGGTCAGCGTCATGGCAGCCTGTAGGAAAGGATTTAAGCGAATATAAGAGCGAGTGCCATCACGGAACAGCATATACAAAGATGATAGCTGATTACAGCGATATTCACTCCGAGGTCAGATACTATGTTCCACTTAATAAGACATATGAAGTGTGGAATCTTATACTGACAAACAATTCTAAACAGGCAAGAAGCCTTAATGTGACGGGATATGCTGAGTTTACTAACAACAGCAACTATGAACAGGATCAGGTAAATTTACAGTATTCGCAGTACATCACACAGACTGTTTTTGTTGAAAACCGTGTTCGTCAGATGATTCATGCAAACCTTGACCAGATTGAGGAAGGCAAGGAAGTTGACAACAAGGATGTGGTAAACAGATTCCTTGGTCTTGCAGGCTCAAAGGTATCAAGCTGGTGCGGTGACAGGGAAGAGTTCCTCGGAAGATATCATGGATATGGCAATCCAACGGGAGTTGAGACAGGAGAGCTTAACAACCACGGAAATTATAACGAAAACGGCTGCGGGGCAATTACTACAACAATCGAACTTGCACCGGGTGAGTCAAGGACAATCGCATTTATCGTCGGAATGATAGATAACAAAGAGGCAGGAAAAATAGTAAATTTATACGCAGATACCAAGGCAGTATGCGACAGAGAACTTGAAGAACTCATCACATACTGGCATGGACAGTTATCACATTTCCAGATCAAGACTCCAAGTGATGAATTTAACACAATGATAAATACATGGAATGCATACAACTGTTTCATGACGTTTATCTGGTCAAGGGCTGCATCATTTACATACTGCGGACTGAGAAATGGTTACGGTTATCGTGATACTGTTCAGGATATTCAGGGTGTCATACATCTTGCACCGGAGATGGCTGTTGAAAAGATAAAATTCATGCTCTCAGCACAGGTTGATAATGGTGGCGGACTTCCACTTGTAAAATTTACGCACAATCCGGGACATGAGGATACACCGGATGATGCTTCATATGTACAGGAAACAGGACACCCTGCTTACAGGGCAGATGATGCGTTATGGCTTTTCCCGACCGTATACAAATATGTATCAGAGACTGGAAATGTCGCTTTTATAGATGAGGTGATCCCATTTGCAAATAAGGACGAGGGAACGGTTTACGAGCACTTAAAGAGAGCAATCGATTTCTCAATGAATCATCTTGGAAAGCATGGAATGCCGGCAGGTCTTTACGCAGACTGGAATGACTGCTTAAGACTTGGAGCAGACGGAGAGTCAACATTCGTAGCACTTCAGTTCTACTATGCTATGACCATCTTAAAAGAATTTGCAGCATACAAAAAGGATGATGATTACATCAAATACCTTGATGAAAGTCAGGAGAAACTCGGAAAACTCATTCAGGAGCTCTGCTGGAACGAGGACAGATTTATCCGCGGATTTACTGAAAATGGCGAAGTTATAGGAAAAAGAGATGATCCTGAGGCAAACATGTGGTTAAATCCACAAAGCTGGGCAGTAATCAGCGGTTTTGCCAGTGATGAGCAGGCTGATAAAGCATTGCAGCAGGTATATGACAGATTAAATACAGAGTATGGAGCAATCCTTATGGATCCGCCATATCATGCACATGCCTTTGAGGGCGCACTTGCAGTAATATACAATGCCGGAACAAAGGAAAATGCAGGAATTTTCTCACAGTCACAGGGCTGGATAATCCTTGCAGAGGCATTAAGAGGACATGGAGACAGAGCTTTCCAGTATTTTATTGAGAATGCTCCGGCAGCACAAAATGACAGGGCAGAGATCAGAAGACTTGAGCCATACTGCTATGGACAGTTTACAGAAGGAAAAGCGAGCCCGAATTTCGGACGTTCGCACGTACACTGGCTTACAGGAACAGCCTCAACAGTTATGGTAGGCTGTGTAGAGGGAATTCTTGGAATGCGTCCTGATTTCTACGGATTGCATGTTGCTCCATCAATTCCAAAAGAGTGGGATGGATTTGAGATCGAGAAAGATTTCAGAGGAAAACATCTGCATATAACAGTTAAGAATCCAAACCACACAGAGGCGGGCTGCACACAGCTTATCGTAAATGGACAGAAGGTTGATGGCGATTATATCCCAGAAGAGCTTCTTACAGAGCAGACACAGATAGAGCTTACCATGTAGCATTTATGTATCTATTGATATAAGCATAATTATCTGAGCAAGTATGAGGAAATATCATGACAAAAATCAAATTTATAGATAAAAACGGAACTTTCAGGCTGAAAAATTCTGAAAACTATAACGGCCTTTACCTTCCGATAGCGGGAGAAAAAGGATTAAAATCAAGTATCACCCCAAATCTTGGAGGCGATAGCAAAACAAGCCAGAATACCTTTCTTCTGGAACCTGTTAGTATAGAAAATCTCCACAATAATCGCAGCACCAGAAACTTCTGGTGCCGGATCGTGGGGAAAGGATATTGGTCAGTGTGCGGTTCATCTGCAAAACAGGAAGCCGCAAAATTTACAGATGAGCAGGATGAAAGTGAACTTGAAGCTGGATTGATGTGGCAGAAGCTGCATCGCGTTTCAAAAATATATGGGTTAGAGGCTGACACAACATCATTTGTAACAATTGATGGAAGCATGGAAGTAATGCTTGTCGAGATCACTAACAAGACAGAAGACGATATGGAGATTGCACCGCTCGGTGCAATTCCAATCTATGGCAGAAGTGCAGATAATATCAGGGATCACAGACATGTGACATCACTTTTACACAGAATAAAGACAACAGATTATGGTGTAGAGGTGACACCGGTTCTTTCATTTGATGAGCGTGGTCATCAGAAGAATGATATAAGTTATTTTGTATACGGATCGACCGGCCAAGGGAAAAAACCGTTGGAATTTTATCCATCCGTAGAGGAATTTATCGGCGAGGGCGGCTCATACCTGATTCCTGAAGCTGTAAGAACTGATAAAGCTGGAAGAAAATCAGGTGAGTATATTCAGGGAAAAGAAGCTGTAGGCGCAATCCGGTTTGAAAATAAAATGTTAAAGCCTGGTGAGACTGTAAGTTACATAATGCTTGCGGGAATTGCGGATAGGACTACTAATATAGAAGAACTTGTGGATGATTACCGCAAAACAGTACAGGTAAAAGAAGCTTTAGAAAAAGTCAAAAACTATTGGATCAATAAAGTAAATATAGATTTTGAAACAGGAAATCCTGATGAGGACAATTATTTAAAATGGATATGTTTTCAGCCCATCCTAAGGCGGATTTATGGATGTTCATTTCTGCCGCATCACGATTATGGCAAAGGCGGAAGAGGCTGGAGAGATCTGTGGCAGGATTGTCTTGCTCTTCTTATCATGGAACCAACTGATGTACGCCGTATGATAGTAAACAACTATGGCGGTGTCAGAATAGATGGAACTAATGCAACTATCATTGGAAGCAAACCGGGAGAATTTGTTGCTGATAGAAACAATATTACCAGAGTCTGGATGGATCATGCGTTCTGGCCGTTTGTGACGACTAAACTTTATATTGATCAGACTGGTGATATGGATGTGCTCTTTGAACGTGTTACCTACTTTAAAGATTATCAGTCAATGCGTGGAACGGACCACGATGAGGCATGGAATACTACATATGGCAATAAACAAAGAACAACTGGGGGACAGATCTACTTTGGAACTGTTTTAGAGCACATATTGCTTCAGAATCTTTGTGCATTTTATGATGTGGGAGACCACAATGAAATGAGACTGCACGGTGCAGATTGGAATGACGCACTTGATATGGCATGGGATAAAGGTGAAAGTGTGGCATTTACATGTGCATATGCAGGAAATCTGCTTGATATCGCAAAATGCTTAAGAAACGTGGAGAGATTAAGCGGAGTAAATAAAGTTGAGGTGTTAAAGGAATTAGAAATTCTTTTTGCTGATGATGAGATGCTTTATAACAATCCGGCGAAAAAGCAGGAACTTCTCAAAAATTATGCAAGAGAGTGTGAAAACTGTACAAGTGGAAATACAGTACTTATATCTATAGACAAAATTTGTGAAAATTTGGAACATAAAGCAGCATGGATGATGAAAAATATCCGTGAAAGAGAATGGATCAGTGATGGTGCTGATGGCGGCTGGTTTAATGGCTATTATGATAATCACGGTCAGCAGGTGGAATATTGCAGGCAAGGGGATGTCCGCATGATGCTTACAAGTCAGGTATTTTCCATAATGAGTGGAACAGCACGAAAGGATCAGATTAAATTAATCTGCAGGAGTGCCGATAAATATCTGTATGAAGAAAAGGCAGGTGGATACAGGTTAAATACAGACTTTAAAGAGGAAAAGTTTGATTTGGGAAGAATGTTTGGATTTGCATATGGTGAGAAAGAAAATGGAGCAGTATTCTCACATATGGCAGTAATGTATTCATATGCTTTGTATAAACAGGGATTTGTAAAGGAAGGATATAAAGTTTTAAAGACATTACTTGATACTGCGATGGATTTTGACAGAAGTAAAATGTATCCGGGAGTTCCTGAGTATTTTGATAATGACGGAAGAGGTCTTTATTCTTACCTTACTGGAGCAGCAAGCTGGTATATGCTTACAATGATAACATCCGTATATGGTGTACATGGAGAACTTGGAGATCTGATAATCTCGCCGGCACTTATGCCTGAACAGTATAACGAAAAAGGTGATGCGAAGATTTCACTTATGTTTGCAGGCCATGGATTTTATGTTATGATACATAATCCGGATAAAATTATGCCTGACGATGCAAAGATAAAGAGTGCTCTCTGCGATGGAAAAAATATAGAGAACATAGAAAAAATGAGTGTCAGGATATCAAAAGAGGATATAGACAAACTCTCGAGGGAAAAGCGTCATGTAATAGAAATTTATATTTAAAAGTATATAAAGCTTCCTATGTGTTTAACAGCATATAGGAAGCCTTTATTTTACCACATAGATTTGTAGTATTTATCGCGATATTTTTTCGGGGTAAGCCCCGTAAAGCCTTCAAAAATCTGTATAAAGTGGCTCTGCGAAGAAAACGACAGGTAGTTCGCAATATCTACGATAGGCTTGTCGGAGTACTTCAGCATATGAGTCGCTTTTTCTATTTTCTTTTCACGGATATAATCACTTATCGAAACACCCAGATTTTGTTTAAAAACTCTCGAAAGATAACTCTCAGATAGCCCTGTGTATGCGGCTAGATCAGCGATAGTTATGCGTTCTTTTATATGACTGTAAATATAGTCCACACACTGGGTGACTGGCTTTGAAAGGATGGATGCTTTCTTCTGGAGTATCATCTTACCTGTAAAATCCTTTGCCATTTCATCGTGTAGATCTGCGACTTGTCTTACTGTAGTACAGCTATCCATTTTCAGTATATAAAAATCACTCAGCCGGTATGCCTGTTCAGGCTCAAGACCTCCATCTATGCAGTAGCGGGTAACCATTGCTGTTGTGACAACAAAATGGTATTTGATATTATTCAGAGGATTTCTGGATAAAACGCCGGTTCCCTCGAGATGTATAAATGCGTCTTCTTTACAGTTTTTTATTACAAAATCCATGTCTCCGGTTTTTACAGCATTATAAAAACTATATTCAATACTTGGGGCACGATGCAGTGTTTCTTTTTCGCTGTCTATAAATTCTGCATTATACCATTCTTTTGAAAGTGCCATATGTAATCTCCTTTACTTGTATGAAAAGTTAGTATATCATACTTATGTCATATTTTTATCATTATGACATGAATCTGATATTTTTACAATTGATTTAATATAAACGAAAACGATTAAGGAGTAATATTACAACTGTAAACGAGATATCAAATTAATTCATAAGAAGATATCAAAATAGTTTCAAGGGAGGAAATGAAAAATGAAACAGAAAGTGATTAGCACAATGCTGTTATTGTCTATGGGGGCAACACTCCTTGCAGGATGTGGATCAACAACAGGGAACGGAACAGAAGGCGGGGCAAGCGCATCTAATTCCGAAGAAGGAAAAGTTATCAACGTATATTCATGGAACGATGAATTCCGTACAAGAGTTGAAGCAGTTTATCCTGAGGTTAAAGAGACTTCTGAAGATGGAACGGTTACATATCTCAAAGATGGAACAGAGATCCATTGGATAGTAAATCCTAACCAGGATGGAGTTTACCAGCAGAAGCTTGACGAAGCTCTTTCAAATCAGGCAGATGCAGCAGCAGATGACAAAATCGATCTTTTCTTATCAGAGACAGATTATGTATTCAAATATACAGATAAAGATGCAGACGTGGCAATGCCTCTTAAGGATCTTGGAATTGATTGTGACAAAGAGTTCGCTGATCAGTACGATTTCACAAGAACAACAGCTTCTGATTCAGACGGAGTACAGAGAGGTTCAACATGGCAGTGCTGTCCTGGACTTTTAGTTTACCGTCGTGATATTGCAAAGGATGTATTCGGAACAGATGATCCTGAAGTGATCGGTGAGAAGACAAAGGACTGGGATACATTAAAGGCTACAGCAGCGGAGCTTAAGGCAAAGGGATATTACACATTCTCTTCTTACGCTGATACATTCCGTTTATATGGAAACTCAATCGACAACTCATGGGTACAGCCTGGATCAGATGAGGTTGTAGTGGATAAGAAGATCACAAAGTGGGTAGATGATTCAAAAGAGTGGCTTGATGCAGGATATCTTGATGCTAACATTAAAGGTCAGTGGAATGATGACTGGAACAAAGCAATGGGTTCTCAGTCAAAGGTATTTGCATTCCTTTTCCCAGCATGGGGAATCGATTTCACACTTGCACCAAACTGGGATGGAGCAGAAGGATCATGGGCTGTTACAACACCACCACAGGAGTACAACTGGGGCGGATCTTACATCCACGCAGCAACAGGAACAGATAACCCTGAGCATGTTAAGGATATCATCCTTGCTTTAACAGCAAACAAAGACAACTTACTCAAGATCTCTAAGGATTACTCTGATTTCACAAATACAAAATCAGGAATGCAGGAAGCAGCAAAAGATGATTCATTCGCATCAAAATTCCTTGGCGGACAGAATCCATTTGCTTACTTTGCACCTGTAGCTGAGAACATCAAGATCGCACCTCTTTCAGCATACGATCAGGGATGCGTAGAGCTCATCCAGAACTCATTT
The DNA here is from genome assembly GCA_905209075.1 of uncultured Lachnospiraceae bacterium. GTDB lineage: Bacteria > Bacillota > Clostridia > Lachnospirales > Lachnospiraceae > Roseburia. The sequence continues at coordinate 107,214 of CAJLRL010000001.1, forward strand.
AGCGATTACTTACAGGGAAATGTTGATTACGATAAGGCTAAGACAAACTTCGAGACAGCTATTGAAGAGCGTTATCCGGATATCAAGCAGGTTACATGGCCAGAATAAGATAAATAAAACACTATGCGGAGCCTTCGGGCTTCGCAGAAGTGACTCTGGTAGAAAGGAATTTGGCTCATGAAGAAGAAAAGAAAGAGCGTAAGCTATGCAAAATGGGGATATGTCTTTATTCTTCCGTTTTTCATAACATATTTAATTTTTTCTCTGATTCCGTTAGTAGATACGGTAAGGTTTAGTTTTTATGAATACTATAGATCCGGAATCAAACAAATAGGACCGAATTTTGTGGGATTGGCTAACTATGCCGAGCTTCTTAAATCGGATATGATTACATATGGTAAGAATACTCTTATCCTTTGGATTATCGGATTTATTCCACAGATCGTAGTTGCACTTATTTTAGCAAACTGGTTTACTGATGCCAGATTAAAAATTCATAAATTACAGTTTTTCAAGGTTGTGATTTATCTGCCAAACCTGATCATGGCATCAGCATTTGCACTTTTATTTTTTACACTGTTTTCAAACAGTGGACCTGTGAATTCAATTCTTCAATCTATGGGTGTCATAAGCAAACCTATTGATTTTATGGGAAGTGTATTTGGAACCAGATCGCTCATCGGCTTCATGAACTTCCTTATGTGGTTCGGTAATACGACTATTATGCTCATGGCAGCAGTCATGGGTATCAGTACAGAAGTATTTGAGGCGGCAGATCTGGATGGATGTAATGCATTGCAGAGATTCTTCTATATAACTTTACCTAGCATACGGCCAATACTTGCATATACACTCATCACATCAATCATCGGTGGACTCCAGATGTTCGATGTACCTCAGATTCTGACAAATGGACAGGGAAATCCTGACAGAACGTCAATGACACTTATCATGTTCTTAAACAACCACTTAAAGAGTAAGAACTATGGTATGGCCGGAACATTGTCAGTATATCTGTTTATAGTCAGCGCAATTCTGTGCTTCATCGTATACAGAATGACAAATGACAACGATCCTGATGGATCAAAGGCAGCAGCAAAGAAAGCTGCAAAACAAGCTAGAAGAGAGAAAAAGGAGGCGGCTAAATAATGAAACCAAAACATAAAATTAATGTCCGCAGTGTTATAGCGCATATAGTTTTGATATTATTATCATTTTTATGCCTGTTCTTCTTTATAATACTTATAATCAATGCTACAAGGTCGCATGCACAGCTGCAGAAGGGCTTTTCATTTATTCCGGGCGGGCATTTCCTGGATAATCTGAAATCTGTAGCTAATGACGGAACCTTCCCTATGTTTAGGGGAATAGTAAACAGCCTTATTATATCGGGCTCATGTGCAGCTTTATGTACATATTTTTCATCGCTTACAGCATATGGACTTTATGCTTACGATTTCAAATTAAAGAAAGCTGCATTTACATTTATCATGGCGATATTGGTTATGCCGACACAGGTTACTGCGATGGGCTTCCTGCGTTTAATAACAAAGATGGGAATGTATGATTCGTGGGCTCCACTTATCATCCCATCAATAGCATCGCCGGCGGTATTCTATTTCATGTACAGCTATCTACAGTCATCACTTCCTCTATCACTTGTAGAAGCTGCACGAATTGATGGTTCGAATGAGTTTAGGACATTCAACCATATAGTAATGCCGATCATGAAACCTGCAATTGCAGTACAGGCAATCTTTACATTTGTAGGTTCATGGAACAACTACTTCACACCGGCCCTGATCATCCAGTCAAAGAGCAAGATGACAGTACCAATTTTGATTGCCACACTTCGAGGAGCGGACTATATGAATTTCGATATGGGAAAAATCTATATGATGATAACAGTAGCTATCGTGCCTATTATTGTTGTATATCTCCTCTTATCAAAATATATTATTGCCGGTGTCACACTTGGAGGCGTGAAGGAGTAAACGATTTAATTAGTTTTAGCATCAGAGCAGATGGCTTGCATATATGTTATGTGGGTCATCTGTTTTTGAGTATATTGAAATATGAGGTACAGCATATTTTTTATTTAGGAAATAAATCAACTTAGTGTTAGCATCTAACTTCTCGTTTTATTTTGTGCTAAATCTTGACACAAAACCAACTAACAGATTATAATAACAGAAAAAGAAGAAAAAAGAAGAAAAAAGAAGAAAAAAGAAGAAAAAAGAAGAAAAAGGAGCGCCATATGAAAAAGAAAATCATAAAGATCACAAGTCTGATGACCTTGTGATCGGTATTACTGGCTGGTTGTGGTATGACCACAAACACGGATACAGAAAATTCCACCGCTGCAACTAATGAAGGCGGTGTAGTAAATATATATTGCTGGAATGATGAATTTAAAGGAATCTATGAGAAATATGCAGCGGATATAGCAAAGCAGCATGGAGTAGATGTGAATTTTGTCATTATAACAAGCGACAACAATGCATATCAGACAAATCTTGATGAGGCACTTGCGGATCAGGATGAAGCTATAGACGATGATAAAGTAGATTTGTTTATGATTGAGGCAGACTACGCGGGAAAATATGTAAAATCAGATGTGTCACTGGATGTAAAAAAGGATATCGGGCTGACTGATGATGATATGTCAGCACAGTATCAGTATACAAAGGATATCGTGTCAGATGATGGAAAACTTAAAGGCACGACATGGCAGGCAACACCGGGACTTTTTGCCTATCGCAGATCTATCGCAAAGCAGGTTTTAGGAACAGATGATCCCGATGAAGTGCAAAAGAAGCTTGGCACATGGAGTGATTTTGACAATGTGGCAGCGCAGATGCATGATGCGGGATATTATATGCTCTCCGGTTATGATGATTCATACAGGACATTTTCAAATAATGTATCTGGAAAATGGGTACAGGATGGAAAAATAGTTATAGATCCAAGTATACAGAAATGGATTGACCAGACAAAGGATTATTCTGAAAAAGGCTATAACAATAGAACAACGCTCTGGAGTCCGCAGTGGAGTGGGGATCAGGGACCGGATGGAAACGTATTTGGATTTTTCTATTCTACGTGGGGAATAAACTTCACACTGATGGGAAATTCACTTGCTGATCCTAATGCACCGGCAAAGGCTGGAAACGGAATATATGGAGACTATGCGGTATGTGAGGGACCACAGGCATATTACTGGGGTGGTACATGGATATGTGCTGCAAAGGGAACAGACAATGTACCATTCATTCACGACCTGATGTATCGTCTGACATGTGATGCAGATACAATGAAGCAGATCACACTTGATACCCAGGACTACACAAATAACCAGACTGCTATGGAAGAAATCGCAGGCAGTGATTACAGCTCGGATTTTCTTGGCGGACAGAATCATATCGCACTTTTTGCCGAGGCTGCAAAGAAGATTGATATGAGTAATATCTGTGATTATGATAAAGACTGTAATGAGCAGATACAGAAGGCATTTCATCCTTATTTCGATGGTGATATATCGTATGACGAAGCAATGGAGGATTTCTACAATCGTATGAAAGAGCTTGATCCGGAGCTTACACACTAGTACAGGGAGGTACGGCAATATGAAATTATTAAGTAACGTGAGCATAAAGATAAAAGTAATGATTCCGATGGTTTTGCTTGCAATCGTAGTATTGTTAGCATGTGTATTAAGCCTTACAAATTCAAGAAGACTTCTCGATGCGGGGGTTGTGATATCTGATGACTGTTCAAAGAGCATAGAGATTCTTATGGATATGTCACTGGATATTGAGTCTATGGGAAAGAGTATGTACGGCCATTGTGATGCGGATACATCTATCACAAAGGACAGCTTTGCAACAGCAATAAACGACAAAATGGAAGAGATGCAGGGCTATTTTGAGGAATACGAAAAGCAGCCACTCACAGACAAGGAACAGGAATATTTTGGTGCATTTGTAAAGAAATTTGACAAATACCGTGATGGAATGAATGCTGTCTTAGATGCAAGCTCAAAAGGGGATGCTGATAAATCAATAGAAGCTATGAATGTACAGCAGAAGCCGGCAGAGGACTATTTGATAAAGAAAATAGACAGCCTTATTAATATGAGAAAGACTGCAATGGAAGATGCTTTAAGCCAGCAGAAAAAAGAGTACAATTTTGCAATAACATCGGCTATAGTATTTATAGTAGTGTCAATACTTGTTATTGCATTTGCACTTATCACATGTTTCAGAAGCATTGTGGCACCTATGCAGTATATTAGCAGAAAAATGCAGAAAATGGTCGATGATATCAAGGCAAATAAGGGTGATCTTTCTATGAGACTTGAGGTTACAGGTGGCGATGAGATAGGAAGTGTTGGAAGGAACGTAAATGCCTTTATCAATACATTGCAGGATATCATGACAAGCATTACAGATAGTGCAGCAGAGATGAACAGGGTTATTCTCGAAGTGGACAATAAGGTGTGTCTTTCTAATGACAATTCCAATGATATATCATCAGCCATGGAAGAATTATCTGCTTCCATGGAGTCGGTTACAGAGACTATTTCAGGCATTACAGACGATATGCAGGAAATAGAGAATAAGGCGCAGGAGCTTGCCGAGAACTCAAATGGGCTGTTAGAGTATTCTGATACAATGGATAAGAATGCCCAGGAGCTTAAAAAAGAAGCTGTTTCCAATAAGGAAAATACCGGTAAAGTTGCTTCAGAAATCATTGCAAAGCTTCAACAGACAATCGAGGACAGCAAGCAGGTGGAAAAGGTAAGTGAGCTGACGAATGATATCCTGAGTATAGCAGGACAGACTAATCTGCTTGCCCTCAATGCTTCAATTGAGGCTGCAAGAGCCGGTGAAGCAGGAAAAGGCTTCGCTGTGGTGGCATCTGAAATAGGACAGCTTTCCGAGTCCAGCAGACAGGCAGCTGTAAATATACAAAACATCAACAATACAGTTATAGAAACGGTTCAGGAGCTTATAAATAATGCAGCAGAACTTGCCGAATATATCCAGTCAAATATCCTGCCGGATTATGATAATTTTGTCAAAGCAGGAGAACAGTACAATAACGATGCAGTTCATATAAATGATATTGTAGGTAATTTCAATAAGATGTCGTTTGAGCTCAAGCAGAGCACGGAGCACATTATGGACTATATCAGCAATATTACTAATGTGGTAAAAGAAGGCTACGATGGTATCAACCTTGCGGCATCCAACACCTTGGAACTTTCAAACGATATAAATACTATTTCAAAGCAGGTAGCACAGAATAAGAAGGTAGCTGATATGCTTAATGCGCAGGCAGAGCACTTCAATAATTAAAGGCTGTTGAAAGGCAGAGAGGTGTATGAAGAGGATAGCAATTATAGCAGATGCATGGAAAAGATATGTTAATTATTCATGGATTTTGGGGTGCAAGGATTATATACAGGAACAAAATCTTGATGTTGAAATAGATATTTTCCAAATTTTTGGCAATTTTAATATGGATGATAAACACAATATAGGTGAATATAACATAATAGAATTGCCGGATTTAAAAAAATATGATGGCATAATACTTGAGATTACAAACACGATTATGAAAGATCAATATGACCGCATTGTAAGGAAAGTGATAGAGTCAGATGTCCCTGCGGTTTCTCTCCTTGAGACAATTCCGGGACTATACAGTGCAGTTATTGATAATTATGGTTCGATGCGTGAAGTAGTAGAACACCTTATAGTAAGACATGGATGCAGGAAGATTAATTATGTTGGTGGTCCGGCTTCAAGCTATGAAAATAAATCCAGACAGCGTGCATATGAAGATGTGCTGCGTGAATACGGAATAAAACTGGAGCAAAAAAGGATTTTTCAGCAAAATTATGAAGTATATACAGGTATAAATGCGTTTGATCATTTTAATAGTATCGGTATGATACCTGATGCATTTGTATGTGCCAATGAAAATATTGCGGTCGGACTTTGCCAGAGAGCTTTTGAAGCCGGATACAGAGTACCTGACGACTTCTGTATAACAGGTTTTGATGATTTTGATAAGGCTTCATATTTTGAACCACGTATCACTACAATCAGCTATAGCAGGATGGATGTTGCATATCAGGCAATGGGAGTGCTGCACAGGATATGGAATGGAGAAAATGTACAGAAAATAGTATATTCCAAAGCCAAACCGGTGTTTCAGGAAAGTTGCGGCTGTAATAACATAAAACATAAGCATAGAAGCGATTATATAAAAGAACGGATCTTCTCAGAGGTAAGACAGATTGATTTGTACAATGAGACTATGGTAATGAACCGTAAACTGGTTGAATGTGAGTCATATGAGAAAATGGGAGAGCAACTGGTAAAATGTTTCGATGCATTAAGGTGTAAAGAAATGTATCTTATAATGAACAGGGACATAGTCAATGCACAGAATTGTGGGGTTATGGATGAGATAGAGGAAGAGCAGCGTGTAGAAGGATATCCGCCTGAGATGGAAGCTGTCATTGCATTCAAGGATGGTAAAATACACACGGATGTTCAAATGAACGTGGAGGATATGGTTCCTAAGCTTTGTAACAGGAAAAAAGGAGATATAAGAGTTTTTGTACCTCTTCACATAAGGGAGAGGGAGATAGGATATTTTGTGCTGGTAAACTGCGATTATATGTTTGAAAACCAGTTCATATATGAGATAATTGCATCATTTTCAAAATCACTTGAATATTTTTATGGTAAAATTGAGTTAGAAAAAGCTAATCAGAAGCTTTCGATATTATATATACAGGATTCCTTTACCGGACTGTACAATCGTATGGCTTATAATCAGCTTGCAATACCACTTTACAATAGCTGTATTGATGAGAATAAGCCGCTTGCAATTATGTTTTTTGATGCAGATCATTTGAAAATGGTCAATGATAAATATGGACATGATATGGGAAATGTCGTAATCGAAGGTGTAGCAGATGCAATAAAGAGAAGTTTCCCGCATGAAGCCGTTGCCATGAGATATGGAGGAGATGAATTTGTAGTGCTTATCCCGGATTGCAATGAGCAAAAGGCAAAGAATATGGAGAAAAGTTTTCACAAGACTTTAAAAGACATGACATCAGCTAAGCAACTTCCATTCGGCATAGAGGCAAGCAGCGGTTTTGTAATTGCCGTTGACAATAGCAGATCACTTGATGATTACATAAATCAAGCAGATGATCTCATGTATCAGGCTAAAAAGAGGCACAAAGCACAGCGTGATTAAATAACGTAAATAATTCTAAAATGATAGATTATAGAATTGACTCATGGTATAATATAACGAACGTAAAGATATGTGCGTCGAAAGAGATATCATATAGATAAGATTGGAGAAAATACATGAACCCAGCAAGCATAATGAAAATGATGAAAGCAAAAAATACATTTACGGCAAACCACCCAAAGTTTATATCATTTTTACAGTATGCATTCGGCAGCGGCATCCCGGCAGATTCTGTTATAGAGATTACAGTTACTAAGCCGGGACAGGAGCCTGTTACATCAAATATCAGGGTCTTACAGTCGGATCTTGAACTTCTCGAGAGCCTTAAGGACTTAAAATAGAGGTAAAATATGTTATACCAGATTAAAGATGGGACAGTTTCGGCAGGAGGCCATACGATTCTGTCCCATATTGAATTTTATATAAAAGAAAAAGAAAAGCTGGCTGTTGTCGGCAAAAACGGAGCAGGAAAGACCACACTTCTTAAGCTTCTGGCAGGAGAACTGACTCTTGACAGGGACGACCGCAGAGGAAATGGCAGCCGGCGCAGTGAAAGCTATGTCAAAGCTGCCGGAAAAAACAATAATAACAAAAAGAAAAATATCAGAAACAAAGATAACGGAAACAAAGATATCAGAAACAATGCCGGGATCATGACATCAAGAAATATCACAATAGGAATGCTAAGACAGGCCGATAAGTCAGATCAGGATAAAACGATAGAAGAGATTCTGCTTGAGAGTTGTCCGTACAGGGATACTTATTCGAAAGGCAGATTTGATTATGAGATGGAGTACGACCGCCTTTTTACAGGATTTGGTTTTGCAAAAGATGAAAAACAGCGTAAATTTGGCAGTTTTTCAGGAGGAGAGCAGACGAAGATATCGCTTATAAAGCTGCTTCTTGAAAAACCTGATCTGTTACTTCTTGATGAGCCGACTAATCATCTTGATATGAAAACGGTTGAATGGCTTGAGGATTATCTGATAAATTATCCAAAAGCAGTTGTAATGGTTTCACATGACAGGGCATTTCTGGATAAGGTTTCCACAGCAGTGTATGAGCTTGAAAATGGCACACTGCACAGATATGCCGGGAATTACACACAGTATCGTGCACAGAAGCTTAAAAACATGCAGATACAGCGCAAAGCATATGAACGTCAGCAGGAAGAAATCGCCCATACGCAGGAGCTTATTGAAAAGTTCAAACATAAGCCGAAGAAGGCTGCATTTGCCAGATCAAGAAAGACTATGCTTTCACGGATGCAGCGTATAGAAAAGCCTGTGGAGGACGAAGCACATATATTTACAGAAAACATTGATCCACAGTTTCCGGGTGGAAAATGGGTATATGAAGCGAAAGAATTAAAGATAGGGTATGACGGAAAAGCGCTGCTTGAGCTTTCACTTCGTATAAGACGTGGACAAAAGATTGCTGTTATCGGTGATAATGGAATAGGAAAATCAATATTTTTAAAGACTGTGGCGGGAATGATACCACCAGTAAAGGGGATAAGCCAGCTTGGAAATAATCTGCTTTTAGGTTATTTTGACCAGCAGAGTGCACTTATAGACAGCGAAAAAACAGTCAGGGATCATTTCCATGAGATTTTTCCGGCTTTAAATGAAAAGGATTTGCGAAGGACGCTTGGAATGTATCTTTTTGGAGGTGCGAATGCATCAAAACGTATTAATTCGCTGTCGGGTGGAGAAAAATCAAGACTTATTCTGGCTGAACTTTTATGCGGAAGGCCAAATCTTTTAATACTGGACGAACCGACTAATCATATGGACATTCCGGCGAAGGAGACTTTAGAGTCAGCCTTTAAAAAATATAGGGGAACAATGCTTTTTGTATCGCATGACAGATATTTTATAAAACAGGTTGCGGATGCCATACTCGTATTTGAAAAGGATTCCGTAATGTACTATCCATTTGGTTACGATCATTATGTTTCAAGACTTAAGGCATCGCAGGATGGAAATCTTCCGGCACTTATGCAGGCAAAAGATCAGGCTATGGTAGAAGCACTTGCGGCTGTTCCAAAACCTGAGAGACACCAGACAAGGCAGCTTTCAACAGAAGAGGCGTATCTGGAATGGAAGCTCGGACTTGCAGCGGAGCCGGTTTTAAAGCTTGCGGATAAGGCAGAAGGTGCCCGGAAAAAACTGGATGAAGCCGGATATGCTCTCGCTTGTGAACAGCTTATGCAGGCAGGTACATATGATGAGAGCCAGGGCATGGATAATTATGATGACACCTTAATCAAAATCGAATATAATAAATTAAAAGAAAGCTATGAGGAAATATGTAAGAAATGGACAGATGAGTGTATAAAATGGTACGATGTCTATCTGGATGAGGTGTAAAATGTGGATATCAAGGTATTTCGTGTATTTTGTCATATTCAGCTTCTTTGGCTGGATATATGAGAGCATATACTGCACGATAAAATCAAAAAGGTGGGAAAACAGGGGGTTTTTATATGGACCATTATGCCCAATCTATGGGGCTGGCGGAGTAGGGATAACTGCAATAGCCGATGTGATAAGCATACATACTGATACGGCATTTACATGGTGGCAGATATTCATTGTGGCCTTTTTCGGAAGCATTGTCCTTGAGTATGGCACATCATGGACATTGGAAAAATTATTTCATGCATACTGGTGGGATTACAGTGAAATGCCGCTCAATGTAAACGGAAGAGTATGTTTTCCGTATTCAGTGTGCTTTGGGCTGGCCGGGCTTCTGGTAGTATATGGGATTGCACCTTTTACTAAATTTATAACAGGCTGGATCTCCCCTATAATGTATGAACTATTTTCTCTGATATTTATGGGACTTGTTGCAGTCGATACAGCTATAACTGTTTCAGCGCTTACTGACTTTAGCAGAACTATAATAAACGTACAAAACAGTTTTAATAACTATATGAGTGAGTTTGTGAATGAGGTTCAGGAGAAGAAACGTGAGGCTGATGAGAAAGCACAGGAGAGAAAGCGTGAAGGATTATCGATCGAGGAACGCCTAAAATCGGGAATGTCATTTGAGGACAGAAAAAGAAGCATCAAGGCAAGTACGGAGAGAGCCATTGATTCAATGGGAACATTAAAGAAGTCTGCACTTGCAAGAGCGCAGGGATTTAGAAATCCAAAGATTGAAAAAAGATATCTTGAGGAATTCTCAGAAAGCCTTAGAAATAAGCTTTCCAGAAAAAATAAAAAATAAAATAAAAAAAATCAAAAAAAAGCTTGCATTATTATATGGACCATGATATTATAATACACGGTTCGTTGGTCAAGCGGTTAAGACGCCGCCCTCTCACGGCGGAAACACGGGTTCGATTCCCGTACGGACTGCTAAAAACATCGCATTAGCGATGTTTTTTTTATTTTTATAAAAATGTGTTTGAAGATATTTAAAATGAGGAGTATTATAGTATAAAAGTAACAAGTATTCGTATGTTAATGGGTGGTGAATATATGAAAACAATAATGAAATATGAACTTATAATAAATGAAGCACTTCGATCAGCATTAAATTATGATATGCCGGAAGATGAGATAAATGAATTCATACGTTTTTTTGGAAAACATATAGGATCGGATCGTATATATATTTTTGAAGATAAGGATGGGATGACAAAAAATACATACGAATGGTGCAGAAATGGCATAGAACCGCAGATCCACAAGCTTCAGGCAGTTAATATGGATATTATTGACTGGTGGTACGAACACTTCGACAGGGGAGAAAGTATCATAGTAAATGATATTGAAGATATAAAAGAAAAACACATGTCTTCTTATGAACTGCTTAAAGGACAAAACATACACACTATTGCGGTAAGTCCGCTTCGGTATAAGGATGAGATAAAGGGCTTTTTTGGTGTTGATAATCCGCCAGAAGTGGATTATAAGGGATTATCCATTTTTTTAGACATGATAGGAACACTTCTTATTTCATTGCTTAAGCTCAGAAACTCATTTGTCAGATCTAATGAACAGGCAAAGATAAGCAGTTACTCTGCACTGGCACAGATATATCTGTCGATGCATCTCGTAAATGTGAAAAATGGAAGCCATAAAGTCATAAAAGCAGCCAGACATGTAGATACGATTACAAGAGAATTGTATGATACTGACTTTGAAGATCATATGATGCATATTATGAATATACTGTGTGTTGACAAATATAAGGACAGCGTGTTCGATTTTATAAAGCTTGATACACTCCAGGAAAGAATGGATGGAAAAGATACTATAGCACATGAGTTTGTTGGAAGCATATCAGGCTGGTGCAGGGAACGTTTTATAAAGGTGGACGAGGATGCAGAGGGAAAGCTTTGCCATGTCCTTTATTGTGTGGAAGTTATAGACGAGGAAAAGCGCCGTGAAAATATGCTTTTATATTTGTCTGAGACTGATCTTATGACCGGGATATGTAATCGTGGAAGCGGGGAGCATAAAATAACAAAATTGCTGGAAGAGCATGTGGGAGGTCTTTTATGCCTGCTTGATTGCGATAAATTTAAACTTGTAAATGACACTTATGGACATGCAGTGGGAGATAAGGTTATAATTGCGGTGGCAGATGCACTTCAGGAGTCATGCCGTGAAAATGATGTAGTAATGAGACTTGGAGGGGATGAGTTTGCCCTGTATATACCGGGGATGTTTGAAAAAAAGCAGGCAGATGCGTTTGTAAATAGAGTTTTTTCAAAGCTTGAGCAGATAAATATACCTGAGATGGACAATAAAAAAATATATATAAGTCTCGGTGCATCATTTTGCTATGATGGAGAGGAGATAAGCTTTGACCAGCTGTATAAGGAGGCAGATACAGCTATGTATACAAGCAAGAAAACAGAAGGCTACTGTGCCACTATATATCAATATGACGAAATTTAAAATTAACTCCGGTTTTGGATAAAAACCGGAGTTAATTGTTTATTATAATATTGGCACAATTTAAATCTTTGCTGAGATCATATACTTTTCCTGATTTTATTCCTACGACTGTAGGGCGCAGTATATAATGAAAATTGTTTTTTACTACACGGGCTTTCTCACCATTGCTTAATTCCACAATGGAATCGACAGGATAAAGTATCATGCTTTCCAGAAAAGCTTTCATGGCAGTTATGTCCAGCTCACCTGTCATCGACATTATCATCTCAACAGCTTCACGCTGCGTATATGCGGCCTTATAAGGACGTTCTGTTACAAGGGCATCATATATATCAGCAACAGATAAAATCTTTGCATAAGGGCATATCTGATTGCTTTCAAAGCCTAGAGGATATCCGGCTCCATTTACTTTTTCATGGTGCTGCAATACCCCAAGGCATATAGCGTTATTAAATTCATTGCGGGAATTTAACATTCTGTAGCCGTATAATGCGTGGCGCTTCATGATATCAAATTCTGCATCGTCAAGCTGTCCCGGCTTGTTTAAAATATCAGGAGGTATCTGTGTCTTGCCGATATCGTGCAGCAGACCGGTTATCCCTATTTCATATATTTCCTGTTTTGACATATTAAGATGCTTGGCGAGGATCATGGATATGGTAGCAACATCAACACTGTGTTTAAATGTATACTCATCGCTTGTCTTTAAGGAGCTTATATCAATGGCTATGGCATTGTTCTGGGTTATTGCGTGCATGAGATCTTCTGTAATAGAATCAGCAGCCTCAACAAATTTATCCGATCCGGTATTATTGTATACAAACTGGATGCCTTCGGAAACACGTTTTTTAACACTGTCTGACAATGTGACCTTTGAAGGATCACTTGTACGCAGCTTTTCGACCTTTTGGGCAGCAGCAGGGGAGAGGATATTGTCTTCTGGTGTATCATCACCATCCTGAATATATACGGACATTATGCCAAGCTTTAGAAGCGATTCTATTATATAATCATCCAGTATTGAACCGCACACTACGAGGTTTCGTCCCATGCTGTCTTCTATAACCTGGTCTATTTTCATTCCAGGCTTTAATTGTCTTGTTCTCATGTATTTTCTGCGTGCCATCTGAATATGTCCCTGCTTTGTTATTTTATCAGCTATATATTATATAATTTATAAAAAAAAATCAATAAGCCAATAGTACGAATCAGTAACCTTTTTGCAGAAAGGACATAAAATATTATTGAAGAAAAAATAAAGGAAATAACAACTGTCAGGCTGATATTTAAACCGGACAGTTAAAGGAATAATATATGGCAACATTTACTAATCAGGCCCAGCTTTCATATAATAATTCAACTGCAAGCTCCAATGTGGCTGTCGGAGAACTTGTATCTGTTTTATCAGCAGAAAAAACGGTATTGAATCCGGATTATACAAACGGTGATACGATAACTTATATAGTAAACCTTGTGAATACAGGAGATACAGCATATACAGGCCTTACACTTTCTGATAATCTCGGAGCATATCAGGTGGGGGAGCCGGCTGTTACGGTATATCCGCTTAGTTTCAGCGCAAATACAATAAAATATTATACAAATGGGGTATTACAGACTACACCGGCAGTGACAGTCACACAGCCTCTTACAGTAACAGGGATATCGGTTCCAGCGAAAGGAAACGCAACGATCGTATATGAGACAACTGCAAATAATTTTGCCCCGCTTGCAGCAGGCTCTTCTATAAACAACACTGCAACTATCAGTGGTGTGGGAACAACAGATCTTACAGCAAGTGCATCGATCGCTGTTGCGGATGCTCCTGCACTTAATATAACAAAGTCGATAAGCCCTGTGCCGGTATCGGAGAATGGAACACTGACGTATACTTTTCTTATACAGAATACTGGAAACGCACCAGCTGATGCGGCAGATCTTGTCACACTTACAGATACATTTAATCCACGTCTGGCAAATCTTTCTGTGACCTATAATAATGCGGCATGGGCACAGACTAACTATAGTTATGATGAAACAACCGGCGTATTTGCCACAACAGCGGGAGCGATAACGGTTCCTGCGGCAACGTACACACAAAATGCCCAGACAGGGGAATGGACTATCGTTCCGGGAACAAGTACTCTTGTTGTATCAGGTACGGTTTAGTATAGCTTAATGGCATAAAAAATGGCAGGTTCGTACTTGTACCTGCCATTTTCTCTGATTAAAATGCTATTGGTCTTTTAAATATGATGTCCGCCGCCACTATGTCCGCCACCGCTGTGTCCACCACTACTGTGACCTCCGCTATGTCCACCGGAGCTGCCGGAACTTTGTGGACTGTATTTTTTATCCTGATACATAAATTGTGCATTAGGATTTTGTACATCGACTTTAGTAAAGCTTCCACTTAAGAGCTCACGTCTTGAAGGGCGCCTTGATTTTGAAACAAAAAGTGTGTATATAAAACATACAAACATGCCAAGAGCCACGGCAAGGAAAATATTTGAAACATATTTCATTGGCTGGGCAATTCTGCCACCTGCGAGAGATGTATTTATCTGATCAAATGTTTCTACGGCACAGGTGTAATAATCATATCCGTGATCTTTTGTTGCATAAACATATGTATTATCACATATTACATCACACTTGGAATCAGTGATCTTCTTTCTGGCATCACCCTCGGAAGCAAGATATATTTCGTTTAGATCACGGTCGATAACAAACACGATACCGGAAGAATTTTTCCCAAAATAGTTTTCGTATGTTGAAACTGCAAAATCTTCAGTGCTTGAAAATGTGTGGTAAGTTGTTGTCACAACCATTGCATTGCAATATCCGGCTGTTTCATACATAACCTCAGAAAGGCTTTCTTCCTCGTCAGATGTCAGAAAATCTGCTTCATCATCAATTATAAGCTGATAGCCGGTGTCTGTATTTTTATCCTCGAAATCATGATCAGAAGAGGCATATGTATATGCTGGACATGTTAAAATTGTAAGCATACTGGTGAGTGCCGCAGCAGCTGATAGAGTAAATTTACGCACGATCATCACCTCCTGTGTATGAAAATTGAGGAAGTTTTCTTGTGGATAACACATTGTAGGCATTTACGCAATCCCATAAAGTGACAAAAAGAGCAACGATTATGAGAAGCGCAGCTGAATAATACCAGTAGTCCATTATTGGCTGTATCATCGCAATAGCAGTGCCGTAAACGAGCGATATCATGTTAAATACCAATCCAAATAATCCTTTGTGTCCGGGCAGCTTATCGAATTTGGCAAATGCCTGTATTCCGTAAAACATAGCAAATGCTGTGACAAAAAACCATGCTATGCGGCTTCCGTCAGCATTACCTGAGCCGGAGAGTGCATTTCCGAAAAAGCAGAATGCAAGAAGTACGCAATAGACGATTATGATACCTACACCAAGTGGCACAGTATTAGTCTTTCTCTTTAGCTCTCTTGAAGCTTTCATTACTGATATGCGGCCGGATTCCTGACCGGAAGCTGCTGATTGCTTTGACAGCTTGCCAAGGTCATCTTCGCCGGATTCTTTTAAGGCTACTGAAGCAAGCTCACGCGAATAAATAAAATTGACCGCAATAGAAAGAAATCCGACAAGGAGCATTGTTCTTCCGGGTGTAAGGACGGAAATAAAACAAAGCAATATGAAAATCGGAATGGCAGTTATAAACGAACCGGCCAGAAATTTCTTAAAGGAAATAGGAATATCGGCAACAACCTTACCGGTCTGCCCGTTTACTGTGGCATATGCCACCCTGTCATTATTTCTGTAAGACATAAACCATACAGGGAAAAGAGAATAATTTATCTCTTTAGTTGTAGTGTTGAGGGATTGTGGGGTCTGTGAACCCTTTTTAATGTTATATCCACGGAAAGCAGGCACTTTGTTGATGGAATCAACAGTGCTTGTAAAAGCGGTTTCTTCAGCATCGGGCTTGTATACAGCAGAGTCAACATCGGCAGTATCACCGTAGAATCCGCTTAAATATGCCGGAGTAAACCCTTTCATGCCTTTTACATCATAAGGTGCAAGGCTTTCACTTATGCTGTCATCAAAGGATGAGGAGGCATCATATGATAATCCCTTGTAATATGAGTCCAATGTACCGGTGAGATTAAAATGGTCTGTGATTATATAGTCTCCGCGGCGCTGTGACTTGGTCGCAGGAATATTAAGTGGGCCGTCCGAGGTTACATAATATGTCCAATATGGCATATATATACCTCTGAAGCTGTCGATTTTTTTTGGATCCTTAAGCTCGGATGGAGCGAATATGGCTTTTGCCATAAGACGTGAATAAGCCTGTTTACAGTCATCTTTTGTTTTTTGGAATGGAATGATGTAATCAGGCCGGTGTTCTTTGGAAATACGACTGTAGAGGACTGTGGAAGCTCCGCAGAAACTACAGAAACCAGCTGCGGTATTATCGGTGCTTATAATTTCGCCGCCACACTGTGGGCAGGTAAATATAGTAGCATCAAAATCCTTGCTGACCTCAGCGTCTGAGGTTTTATCCTCATACGCATAAGGGTCAAAAAGGCTGTGACAATACTCGCATGCAAGCTGGCCGGAAGCTATGTCATATTTAACATTTCCACCGCAGTTTTTACATGCAAACATTTAAATTCTCCTTTCTTTAACACGTTTATCAGCTTGTATAAAAAAATCTTTCCATATTGACGGGTGGAAGAGTATGAGCAGTGGAAACAGCTCCAATCGTCCAGCCAGCATGTCAAACATCAGAACATACTTTGATATATTATTAAAAAATCCAAAGTTCTGCACGGGACCGACATGGGAAAGACCTGGCCCTATATTGTTTATAGTTGCGGCAACGGCTGTAAAGTTCGTTGAAAAGTCGTACCCTTCAATTGATACGATAAGAGTCGATGCAACAAAAACAACTATAAATGTCATAAAATACACATTGATCGAGCGGATCACATCGTGATCGACAGGTTTGTGCTCGAAAGTGATCTTTTTGACACTTTTTGGATGGATATAGCTCGTAAGCTCTTTAAATATGGATTTTACTGCTATAACACATCGTGAAACTTTTATACCTCCACCTGTACTTCCTGCACAGGCACCTATAAACATGAGCAGAGTTAATATCCCCTTTGAAAACTCCGGCCATTTATCAAAATCGGTTGTCGAAAAACCGGTTGTTGTAATAATAGAACCTACCTGAAAGGCTGCTTTTGTGACGGCATCGAAAATGCCTGAACACATGTGTACGATATTTATACTGATGATGACGACAGAAGCAAGGATTATAAGGAAATAATGCCTGACCTCCTCGACATGTAATGCTTCTTTTAAGCTTCCGAAAAAAGCAAGGTAGTATGCATTGAAATTTACTCCAAACAAGATCATAAAAATAGTCACAACCCATTGGATATATACGGAATAGCCTGCCATACTATCATTTTTTATTCCAAAACCACCTGTTCCGGCAGTTCCGAGTGCTGTGGCTATTGCATCAAACAGCGGCATTTTACCGAATATAAGAAAGATTATCTCAATTACTGTAAGACCAAAATATATGATATAAAGTATTCTTGCAGTATGTCTTATCTTTGGAACGAGCTTTCCGACAGAAGGTCCAGGGCTTTCGGCGCGCATTAGATTAATGTTGCTTCCACCGCTTAACGGGATTATCGCAAGAAGGAATACAAGGACTCCCATTCCGCCTATCCAGTGTGTAAAGCTCCGCCAGAAAAGCATACATTTAGATAATGCTTCTACATCGGATAAAATGCTGGCTCCGGTTGTTGTAAAGCCGGATATCGTTTCAAAAAGTGCATCCGTAAATGAAGGGATCTCACCTGACCAGAAGAACGGAAGTGCACCGAAAATACTGAGTATTACCCAGCTTAGCGAAGTAGCTATACAGCCTTCTTTAAGATAGAGTGTAAAATCTTTGGGCTTTCTTGCCGAAAAAATAAAGCCTATTGCAATAGATAAAAGTCCTGCCAGTAAAAAATATATACCGCTTTTTTCACTGTAAATACCTGCAACTATGCATGGAAGGAGAAGAAGCACTCCCTCGAGCTTTAAAACACTGCCAAGGATATATCTAATTATTGAAGTATTCATTGTTCGCCTCCATTATTTTAAAATATCCTGGATCTGGTTGAATCCGGTATGCGTTGTTATTATCATGACTGTATCGTTTTTTTGTATTGAATCATTACCACTTGGGATAATGATCCTGCCGTTTCTGTTTATGAAGCATAATAACAGATTATCCTTAAGCGTAAGATCCTTTAAAGGGACATCTGTAACAGCAGATTTTTCTGAAACAAAAAATTCTATAGCCTCAACCCTTGAATCATACATATGGTACAGAGTTTCAATGTTGCTGTGCATAGATGCTTTTTTTGCACGGACATAAGCTATGATCGCTTCGGAGGTGATGTATTTTGGATAGATAACACTTCCGAGATCAAGACTGTTTATAACGTTTGTAAATGTTATACGGTTTATTTTTGTTATGACTTTTGCATTTGATACCTGCTTGGCATATAATGTGAGCATTATATTTTCTTCGTCTATACCTGTAAGCGGGACAAAGGATTGAGTTGTTTCGATGCCTTCTTCGCGAAGAAGAGTCTGATCCGTTGCGTCTCCGTTTATTATTATGGCTTCAGGGAGAAGGATGCTGAGTTCTTCGCAGCGGTTAAAATCATTTTCGATAATCTTGACCTTGATGCCGCGCGAAAGAAGTTCCTTTGCAAGATAGTAGGCTGCCTTTCCACCGCCTATTATCATAGTGTTTTTAACGCTGTGGCTGTTTAATCCAAGGTGGCTGAAAAATTCTTTTGCCTGCTTGTGTGCGCCGACAAATGAAAGCTTATCACCCTTTTTTAATATAAAATCACCTGAAGGAATAAATACGTCATCACCTCGTTCGATAGCACCGATGAGGATATTGGCTTTTAACTTGTGGCCTAAATCTTTGATGGCAATGCCATCCATCGGACTGTTTTCAGGAATAGCATATTTTATAAGCTCTGCCTGTCCATGTGCAAATCCGGTAACCTCTAATGATGACGGGAGATAAAGAATCCGTGCCATATCGCGTGCAGCTTCGTATTCAGGATTTATGATCAGTGCAAGACCAAGCTTTTCCCGTAAGTATTCGGCTTCCTGACTGTAATCAGGAGTGCGGACCCTTGCAATGGCTGCGCAATTACCGACCTGGGTCGCTATAGTGCAGCACAGAAGATTTAATTCATCAGAACCTGTAACTGCTATGATAAGATCAGCGTTTCCTATGCCGGCTTCTTTCTGGATGTTATAGCTTGCACCATTTCCAACAAGCCCCATGACATCATATAAGTTAGCCAGCTGTGAGATTCTTTCCCTGTTTTTGTCGATGATAGTTATATCATGTCCCTCCTGACTAAGCTGCTCTACAAGAGTGCGTCCTACTTTTCCGCATCCTATGATAATTATCTTAAGTCCTTGAGTTGATGGGACATCTTCTTTTTCGAACATGTTAATGCCTCCCGCATGAATTAAAATAATAATAGGGATTGCAAAAAAAACAATCCCGTAAAATTATAACATAATATAAAAAAAACACAACATAAACTGATGTTTATGTTGTGTTTTTTAAAATGCATGAAAACCGCATAAAATCTAGGTAAAAACTACCAGACGACTATTTTATCGGTCGGCTCTTGCCATAGCCTCCTCATAATCTCTTGTTCCTGTCCAGATATCCTCTTTGTAAGGATTCTTTTTCTGCTCAATAGAACGTTTGATGATAACTGCAAGGCAGATAACGTTTGCTGCAAGTGCAAGTATAGATATGAATCCCTGAACATTTGTGTTTGCAACAGCATTTCCAAGATCTGTCATTTTTGCAAGATCCATACCCGTCTTAGCCTCAATATTCTTGTAGAGTACAGGAAGAACGGAGTATTTTGTACCGATCTGGAAAAGAGGGAAGACCTGGGCGAACATACACCATAAAGCAAGTGTGTTTGCACGGTTCTGGATCCAGCCGCCTTTGTTCCAAAGCGCATTGGCGAATGTAGGTGCAAGCAGAAGAGCAAGACCACAATACCATGTATGTGTTGGAAGGTTATTATATGTGTAAGTAAAGTTCCAAAGATCGTATGCTACGATAAACCATACAGTCATATCAGGCCATAACATATCCTGTTTGTTTTTGTCTTTTGAGTGGTAGATTCCCCACCATCCTGTCATACAGAAGATGTTTAAGATACCGGCGATACCATTTACCCAGTTCCACCATCCGCCATTTAACCATACGTCCTCAGTAGATTTCCACCATCCACAGACAGCGTTTGCACCTTTTATAGCTGACTCGAAATCAGATCCGACTGCTATTAAGATGTTTATTGCAACGATGATGAATGGGAAAGGCTTGAACCAGTCTTTTTTGCCGATGCCCCAGCCATATTTGATCATCATGAAACCGATACATCCGGCTGTTGCAGCGTAAAGCTTTGCGTAATGGAACCAACCATTCATGTAAAGGTATGTATCGTTTTTAACTGCCCAGTCAGCACCACTTGCTGCACCGATGGCAATTGCGATAAAGTAAATCGTAAGAACAGCAGGAAGGATGAGGAAGAAGAAGATTCCACCCATCTTAGTGCGTCTTGCAATTTCATTGCAGATAACAAGACCGGCAAACACAAGTATCCAGCCAATTATCTGGTGCATTGAATTAATTTGAAATAGCATAAACTTTCCTCCTTAGCATTATGTAAATAAATTATAATAGGTATAAACTGATTATATACTGTTAGTTCCCTGCTTTCAACCCAAACATAGGAAAAATATACTAGTTTCTCGATTGTATTTGTATAATGTGCCAAAAAATGTTAAAATTTCAGTATTTAGGGAAAAAAATTTAATAAAAATAATTAAAAAAATTTAAAGAGTTTCCTAAAAAAGAAAGGAAAAAAATGAGAGATTTTCTGACAGCAAATTATCATACACATACAGTAAGATGCAGGCATGCATACGATCCAGAGCGTGAATATATCGAGACAGCGATAAAGATGGGGATAAAAAAACTCGGTTTCTCAGATCACATACCATGTCCGTTTACGGATGGCTATGTGTCAGGAATAAGGATGACCATGGAGCAGGCTCCGGAATATGTATCGACAATCAGGACACTTGCAGAGGAATATAAGGATGACATAAAAATTTTTGTTGGATTTGAGGCAGAATATATACCGGCATTTCATGAAAAACAGATGGCAATGTTCAGAAAACTTGGATGTGATTATCTTATTATGGGACAGCATTTTCTAAATTCAGAGGAAACAGGACCCTACACAGGAACACCGACGGAGGACGAAAGCCGCATAAGGGAATATGCTGACTCCGTCATAGAAGGAATGAAAACAGGGCATTTTAAATATCTTGCACATCCGGATCTTATCAATTATCAGGGACTTGATTCTGTATATGACTGGGAGATGACGAGGCTTTGCAAGGCACTTAAGGAGATGGATATACCTCTTGAGATAAATATACTTGGAATAAGTGAGAAGAAGCATTATCCGACAGAAAAATTCTGGAGGATACCTGCAGAAATAGGAAATAAAGTTATTTTAGGGCTTGATGCCCATTGCGCAAAACAGCTTGCCAATGTAGAATGTTATAAAAAGGCAGTTGAGCTTGCCGATAAATATAATTTAAACCTTATAGATGAATTACCGGGGATGTAAAAGGATATGAGCGTTACTTTTTTGGATAAAGAATTTGAGAGCCAGATGAAAAACAGGATACTTCCTCTCATGAGGATAAACCTTGAGGAAGGCTATTTTAAGGCTGATGACGGGGCAAAGATCCATTATGGATATATTAATAATCCAAATGCCAAAGAGGCTGTCGTGATTTCACACGGATTTTGTGAATTTATACCAAAATATTATGAACTGATATATATGATGTATGAGGCAGGATACTCTGTGTACATGAATGAGCACAGGGGACATGGGTATTCGGACGGAAAAACCAGTGATTGCGGTATGGTCACGATAAATGACTTTAACACATATGTATATGATCTGCATAAATTTGTGGAGGAAGTTGTCCACATAAAAGAAAAAGGAAACAGTCTGTATCTGTATGCCCATTCAATGGGAGGCGGGATAGCAGCTATGTACCTTGAAAAATATCCTGCTGATTTTTGTAAAGCAGTGCTTTCAAGTCCTATGATAGAAATGCAGTATGGGGGCTTTTCGATGTCTGCGGTAAAAATAATAATGAAAATATCAAAAATCCTTAAATGGGGGCTTAAGTATATGCCCGGACAGCACACTTATGATGGAATATATGATTTTGAGGGAAGCTGCGCAATGTCAGAGCCGAGGTATAAATATATATATGGCTGCAGGGAGGCAGATGAGCATTACAGAAGCTACGGAGCCACATATAACTGGGGGAATGCAAGCATTAATGCAACAAAATACATCAAGAATAATATAAACAGGATCTCTATCCCTGTTTTACTTTGTCAGGCTGGAGAGGATACGCTTGTTTCAAATGAGGCACAGGATTATTTTGTGGAAAATACACAAAATACACAAAAAATTTTCTACCCTGAAGCAAAACATGAATTGTACAATGCATCGCAGGAAATAAGAGACAGGTATTATCAGGATATCCTTGGTTTTCTGGGATGAACACATAATTCATATTTCGTCAAGTTAAAAAATATACCTAAATAGGCATGAACTTTTGTTAGAATTGACATATGGCTTTACTCTACAACATATTGTATAATCGTTCTTGGTTTTAAACAAAATTTAGTTAGGAGAATGATTGAATCATGTCAGGTGAAGTGTTAGATGATGTTATGATCAAAGGTGCTTGTAAGGGAAAAGCAGATGCAATTGTTAATTGCCAGTGCAATATAGAAAGTGCACCGGATCGCTGTGAACAGGCGGAGAATTGTATGTTCTATTCTTATTACAAATGCAGCAGGCAGTGGAAGAGGCTGGCATAGGGGATGTCAGTAATAAGTGTACATACTTTTTAGGGGAAGGAAAGACTTCTGTTATGGCAAGGGGGCCACAAACAGGAGTCTTTTTGCTATAAATTAATAAAATTAGTATAAAATAAATCAAACAATGATGTAGGAGAGCATAACGATGAAGAGAGTATTGATCATGAGTGATTCTCACGGAAAGGTAGAGAATATGGTTACAGCAGTTGAAAAGGAAAATCCTGATATGATAATACATCTGGGGGATTGCGTGACAGATGCAGTAAGGTTAAATAATCGTTTTCCGCAGATCACATTTGCAAATGTACCGGGGAACTGTGATTATTCAGACGGGAAAACTGAAAAAATATTGAACATAGATGGCTATAAGGTACTTATATGCCATGGACATACATACAACGTTAAGATCACATATCTTCCGCTGGAATGTCATGCAAGGGAGATTGGAGTTGATATAGCACTGTTTGGACATACACATAGCGTATTTTATGATACACATAACGGTGTGTCACTGTTTAATCCCGGGAGCATAGGAGCACCGGCATGGGGGAAGGCTCCATCGTATGGTGTTATTACATTTGATAAGGAAAATGATGTTATGAAGATGGATGTTATGTATCTGGAATAGGTTTTGATATACATACACATAGCTTTATCAGTAAAGCGAATAGTAAATATGAGAATAATATATAGTTAAACACATTGACTTAATTTATGTTAAGGCTGTATAATACAAAACTATAGCAGTGCTGAGGCACATTATAAAGATAAACAGAGGAGCAGACGAGGATGGTAAAGGTTGTAAAGTTTGGCGGAAGTTCTCTTGCCAGTGCAGAACAGTTCATGAAAGTTGGAAAAATCATAAAGAGTGATGAGTCAAGAAAATACGTTGTACCAAGTGCACCGGGTAAACGTAGTTCAAAGGATACAAAAGTCACTGATATGCTTTATGCATGTTATGATCTGGCAGAAAAGGATGAGGATTTCAGAGTCCTTCTTATGAAGATCAAAGACAGATATGATTCAATAATCAATGGACTTCATCTTAAGCTTGCGCTGGATTCAGAGTTTACCACAATTGCGGAAAATTTCAAGGCAAAAGCTGGTGTGGATTATGCTGCATCACGTGGAGAGTACTTAAACGGAATAATTATGGCACATTATCTTGGATATGAATTTATAGATTCAGCCACAGTTATTTTCTTTGACAAAGATGGAAATTTTGATGCTGAGAAGACAGATAAGGTACTATCAAAGAAACTCGAGAAAACACCTAAGGCGGTAATACCTGGATTCTATGGCTCAAATCCTGATGGAAGCGTAAAAACCTTTTCAAGAGGCGGATCTGATGTCACAGGTTCGATAGTTGCAAAAGCATGCCGTGCAAGCATGTATGAAAACTGGACAGATGTATCAGGATGTCTTGTTGCTGATCCTAGGATCATAGATGATCCGGAGCCTATAAAAGTTGTTACATACAGAGAACTTCGTGAGTTATCATATATGGGAGCTTCAGTTCTTCATGAAGATGCAGTATTCCCTGTAAGAAAGGCCGGAATTCCTATCAATATCAAAAATACAAATGATCCTGATGCAGACGGAACACTCATTGTTGAGAGCACATGCCAGAAACCGGAATATACGATTACAGGAATTGCCGGTAAAAAAGGTTTCGTAGCTGTAAATATTGACAAGGATAAGATGAATTCAGAAGTTGGATTCTGCCGTAAGGCGTTACAGGCGTTTGAAGAGAATGGAATTTCAATAGAACATATGCCTTCTGGAATAGACACAATGACTGTATTTGTCCATCAGGCAGAGTTTGAGGGCAAAGAGCAGCAGGTAATAAGCTCTATCAGAAGACTTGCACATCCGGATATCATAGATCTTGAGGCTGATCTTGCACTTATCGCAGTCGTTGGTCGTGGAATGAAATCTAATCGTGGTACAGCAGGAAGGATTTTTTCAGCGCTGGCTCATGCAAACATCAATGTAAGAATGATCGATCAGGGATCATCAGAGCTTAATATTATAATTGGTGTAAGCAACAGTGATTTTGATAATGCAATAAAGGCTATCTATGACATATTTGTTGAGACACGTCTCTAAGAACAGTGTTTTCCAGCTGGACTGGCTGGAATAGATAATTTAATATAATATAGATAAAAAATACCGCAGATGATGCGGTGTTTTTTATTTACCCAAGCCTATGCATAAATTTGCCGGGTGTCTCTTTCTGGCTGGGTTTATTATACATGGGTATGATCCGTGCGTATCAAAAACCAGACACGTTTTAAAGCATTCCGAATAATATATATGGAAGGGGATTTCATATGCAAAAAGACACAATAATATATGTTACGGATCAGAGACAAAAATATTTAGCGGATATGCTTAATGGCGAAAAGGAAAGCTGCCATGGAGATAAAATAAGAGATTATGCAAGAATCGGAAACATTATATTTCCGACACCATTTTCGAAACTGAGACTATCGGATGATGAAATGGAAAAATTAAAACAAAATATAATTAAACATGATATCGCAGTGTGGGGCGGAGTTATGCCGGAATGCTTCCCGGGGGTTGACAAAGGCGGTGACTTTATGAGGGATGAACAGGTCATAATGGAAAATGCCGTTGTGACAGCGGAAGCGGTCATCTCTATCGCAGTTCAAAAAAGTCTGTATTCGATAGAAAGATCAAAAGTCCTTGTGTGTGGTTTTGGAAGGTGCGGAAGAGCTTTGGCCGCAAGATTCAAGGCTTTGGGGGCTGATGTAATGGTCATGGCACGCAGAAAAGAAGTAAGAGAAGCTGCAAGGCAGCAGGGATATGAGGCAGTTGGCTTTGACGAGGCTGCCAAGGCATGCTTTAATACAAGGATTCTGATAAACACAGTACCAGCGCAGGTTATTGACGAAAATATAATCAGGCTTTTATTAAAAGATACCCTTATGATAGATATTGCATCAAAACCGGGAGGCTGTGATTTTGAGGCAGCGAAGAGATATAGAATAAATTGTGTGCATGCACTTGGGCTCCCCGGAATATATTGTCCAAAAACCAGTGCCGGAATTTTTCTGGAGTATTTAAAAAGAAAAGGTATGGAGGATGCTCTATGGATATTGGAGATTGCACGGTAGGAATGGGAATTACAGGTTCTTTCTGCAGCTTTGGCAAAGCAACGGAAACAGCCAGGACACTTACTGCAAAATGCAAAAAAGTAGTGCCTGTATATTCATATAATGCACAAATGTTAAATACCAGATTTGGAAAAGCCGGTGAATTTATGGGAGAAATAAAAGAAATAACCGGGGAGGATGGAATAAAAACATTGCAGCAGGCAGAACGTGTCGGACCTGAAAAAATGTTTGATGTAATGCTGATATATCCGTGTACAGGTAATACTGCGGCAAAGCTTGCAAATGGTATAATAGATACACCTGTTCTGCTTGCAGCAAAAGCGCATATGCGCAATCAAAGACCCGTCATAATAGGAATATCAACAAACGATGCACTTGGAATAAATTTTAAAAATATAGGAAAACTCATGAATATGAAAAATATATTTTTTGTACCATTTGGTCAGGATGACTTTATAACAAAGCCAAATTCTCTTGTGTGTGAGAAAAAACTCATAATAGACACTATAGAGAGCGTGCTTGAAGGAAAGCAGGTTCAGCCCGTAATCCTTGGAAAATAAGAAAGCCGGATTTTTTTAAAATAAAAGTGTGCATTGGCAGAAAACCATGCACACTTTTGATTATTTGGAAGCTTTTGAAGCTTCATATGCTTCACGGCATGCTTTAGCAAGCTGGTCACCGCATGAAGTGTTTTTGAAACCACATTTGATCCCGCCGATCTTCTCCTCGACCTGTTCTACTGTAAGTCCCTCGACAAGCTTAGGGATAGCTTGTAAGTTTCCGTTACATCCACCTGTAAATTTTACGTTGCGTACAATATTTCCATCGAGATCAAGTTCGATTTCTGTCGAACATGTTCCTTTAGTTTTATAAATGTATGACATATTATATCTCCTTTTTCGTTCGTGTTTAAAATATAATTTATCACAAAAATGCGGTCATTTAAATATATGCATTGATTTTAATACATGTATACCGGAATTTTCTATATTCTGAAATGCCTGGGATATATGTTAATAGTATGTTTACAAAACATTTACCGCTTTTTGTTGTGAAAAAATAAGGAAAGTGTTAAAATAGCAATATTGTGTGAACAATATAAAGGTTAATCTGACGAATTAGGAGATATTTATGAGCGCATTTGAAAAAATCTTTGGTACCCACAGCGAGAGGGAGCTTAAAAGAATCAAACCTATTGTAGATAAAGTAGAATCATATCATGAAGCAATGGGAAAGCTTTCAGACGATGAGCTGAAAGATAAAACAAAGGAATTTAAGAAACGTTTGGCAGATGGGGAGACACTTGATGATATTCTTCCAGAGGCATATGCCACAGTACGTGAGGCTGCAAAACGTGTTCTTGGAATGGAACATTATAGAGTACAGATCATTGGTGGAATCATATTACATCAGGGACGTATCGCAGAGATGCGTACCGGTGAAGGAAAAACACTTGTTTCAACACTTCCGGCATATCTTAATGCACTTGAGGAAAAAGGTGTATGCATCGTAACAGTAAACGATTACCTTGCAAAACGAGATGCCGAGTGGATGGGAAAAGTCCATGAGTTCTTAGGACTTACGGTTGGAATCGTCCTCGGTGGAATGGATAATGATGAAAGACGTGCGGCATATGGATGCGATATTACATATGTTACAAACAACGAGCTTGGATTCGATTACTTAAGAGATAACATGGTAATTTATAAAGAGCAGCTTGTGCAGAGAGGGCTGCACTATGCAATCATCGATGAGGTCGATTCAGTTCTTATCGACGAGGCACGTACACCACTCATTATTTCAGGACAGAGTGGAAAATCAACACGTCTTTATGAGGCATGTGATATTCTTGCCACACAGATGAAGCGTGGAGAGGATGTACCTGAATATTCAAAGATGGATGCGCTCATGGGTGTTATTCAGGATGAAACAGGAGATTTCATCGTAAATGAAAAGGACAAGGTTGTAAACCTTACACAGGAAGGTGTTCATAAAGTAGAGCAGTTTTTCCATATAGAAAACCTTGCAGACCCGGAAAACCTTGAAATCCAGCATAATATTATACTTGCACTGCGGGCACATAATCTTATGTTCAAGGATCAGGATTATGTTGTAAAAGATGACGAGGTTCTCATTGTTGATGAGTTTACAGGACGTATCATGCCGGGACGCCGTTATTCGGACGGACTGCATCAGGCAATCGAAGCAAAGGAACATGTAAAGGTTAAAAGAGAAAGTAAAACTCTTGCAACTATCACATTCCAGAACTTCTTCAATAAATTTGACAAGAAGGCGGGTATGACAGGTACCGCACTCACAGAGGAAAAAGAGTTCCGTGATATTTATGGAATGGATGTTGTCGAGATACCGACAAACAGACCTGTTGCACGAATTGATCATCAGGATGCTGTATACAAGACAAAAAAGGAAAAATTCAAAGCAGTTGTGGAATCTGTCAAGGAAGCACATGAAAAGGGACAGCCTGTACTTGTCGGAACTATCACGATCGAGACATCTGAGCTTATAAGCGGAATGCTTAAAAGGGAAGGAATAAAACATACTGTACTCAATGCCAAGTTCCATGAGCAGGAAGCAGAGATCGTTGCACTTGCGGGACAGCACGGAGCAGTTACGATCGCTACAAACATGGCTGGTCGAGGAACTGATATTAAGCTTGATGACGAGGCAAAAGCAGCCGGAGGACTTAAAATAATCGGTACAGAAAGACATGAGTCAAGACGTATCGACAATCAGCTGCGTGGACGTGCCGGACGTCAGGGAGATCCAGGAGAATCTCAGTTCTTTATCTCACTTGAGGATGACCTGATGAGATTGTTCGGTTCAGAAAGACTGATGAGCGTGTTTACTGCACTTGGAGTACCTGAAGGTGAGCAGATCCAGCACAAAATGCTTACATCGGCAATCGAGAAAGCGCAGGAAAAGATTGAAGGAAACAACTTCGGAATCCGTAAAAATCTTCTCGAATATGATCAGGTCAATAATGATCAGAGAGAGATCATATATAGTGAGCGACTTAAAGTGCTAAATGGCGAGAACATGCGTGAGGCGATCTTTAAGATGATCCAGGAGCTTGTTGAAAAGGCTGTAGATACATGTATTTCTGATGAAGTAGACAGAGCAGACTGGAATCTTACAGAGCTTAATGAGCTTATCCTTCCAACGATACCTCTTGATCCGATCACAAAAGAGGACATAGAATCTATAAAGAATGGAAAAGAACTCAAGCAGTATCTTAAAGAAAAAGCAGTAATGCTTTACGAAGCAAAAGAAACTGAATTCCCAGAGCCGGAGCAGTTCAGAGAGATAGAACGTGTCGTATTGCTTAAAGTTATAGATAGAAAATGGATGGATCATATCGATGATATGACACAGCTTCGTCAGGGAATCGGACTTCAGGCATATGGACAGAGAGATCCGCTTGTAGAATACAAGATGGCCGGATTTGATATGTTCGATGAAATGATCTCTGCGATCCAGGAAGACACAGTAAGACTCCTATATCATGTTCAGGTACAGCAGAAGGTTGAGCGTGAGCAGGTTGCAAAAGTGACAGGAACAAACAAGGATGAAAGTGCACAGAATGCGCCAAAGAAACGTGCATCAGCAAAAATTTATCCGAACGATCCATGTCCATGCGGAAGCGGTAAGAAATATAAACAGTGCTGCGGACGTGTGAAATAAATATAAGATGGTAAAGTGAAAGAAAGACGTAGGACAATGATTATTTTGTTCTACGTCTTTTTTGTTAAATGTTGACAGAAGCATTTTAAATGGGCTGTAATCGTTGTTGGTCACACTGTTAGGTGTGAGCAGTAACGATATAAAAACAACAAGGAACAAATGTTCTGAAAACGGATAGACAAAGTCAATTTTTTGTAGTAAGATTAAGTATATAAGTACATACTAT
Organism: uncultured Lachnospiraceae bacterium; assembly: GCA_905209075.1. Classification (GTDB taxonomy): domain Bacteria; phylum Bacillota; class Clostridia; order Lachnospirales; family Lachnospiraceae; genus Roseburia. Next base: position 137,523 of record CAJLRL010000001.1, read on the forward strand.
GAAAATATTGGCTTTGCCTTTTTTAGTGACCCAATTGTTACTTTAGAGGCAATTTCGGATTTACAGCGTATGTAAGAGTAACAATCAGTTGGCTTATAGAAGTCAATTTTACTATAAATTTCAGGGCAGAGAGGGCATTATGGAATTCAAATTATATGCCACATACAAACATACAGGAGAGCAGCTATAATGGATCATTTTGAATTGGTATCGAAATATAAGCCGACAGGCGACCAGCCGCAGGCTATAGAAAAGTTAGTAAAAGGGTTTAAAGAGGGTAACCAGTTTGAGACATTGCTTGGTGTCACTGGCTCCGGTAAGACTTTTACAATGGCAAATGTTATACAGCAGCTTAATAAACCAACTCTCATAATATCTCACAATAAAACCCTCGCAGGACAGCTTTATGGTGAGATGAAAGAATTCTTTCCTAATAATGCAGTAGAGTACTTTGTTTCCTACTACGATTATTATCAGCCGGAGGCATATGTGCCGCAGTCGGATACTTATATAGCAAAGGATTCCTCGATAAATGACGAAATTGATAAGCTGCGCCTGTCTGCGACAGCTGCGATGGCGGAGAGAAAAGATGTAATAATTGTTGCATCGGTGTCATGTATCTATGGAATAGGTAGTCCTGATGACTATATGAATATGATGTTGTCACTGCGTCCGGGAATGGAGATAGACAGGGATGATGTCATAAAAGGCCTTATAGATATGCAGTATACCAGGAATGATATGGATTTTAAGCGAGGCACATTCAGGGTTCATGGCGATGTCGTTGAAATTTTCCCTGCAAACAACACGGATACTGCTATGAGAGTTGAATTTTTTGGCGATGAGATAGATAGGATTACAGAGATAGATGTACTGACAGGAGAGATAAAATCCGAACTCAAGCATATGGCTGTATTTCCTGCATCACATTATGTGGTCCCTCAGGAAAAGATCCTTGAGGCGTGTGGCAGGATAGAGAACGAGCTTGAAGAAAGAGTAAAATATTTCAAGGGAGAGGGCAGGCTTTTGGAGGCCCAGCGAATAGCTGAGAGGACGAACTTTGATATTGAGATGCTTAAGGAAACAGGGTTTTGCAGTGGTATCGAAAACTATTCCAGACACCTTGCGGGAAGAGCCGAGGGAGAAATGCCGGATACACTCATAGATTATTTCCCGGATGATTTTCTTATAATAGTTGACGAGTCACATATCACGATCCCACAGATAAGAGGAATGTATGCAGGTGACAGGTCGAGAAAAAGCACACTTGTGGATTATGGATTCAGACTCCCATCAGCGCTGGATAACAGACCACTTAATTTTGAGGAATTTGAGGGCAAGATAGACCAGATGCTTTTTGTATCTGCAACACCTAACGTATACGAAAACGAGCATGAGCTCATGCGTGTGGAACAGGTTATAAGACCTACAGGACTTCTTGATCCTGAGATATCTGTGCGTCCTGTAGAGGGGCAGATTGATGATCTCGTATCTGAGGTAAATAAAGAAACGGCAGCCCACCACAAAGTACTTATCACAACGCTGACAAAACGCATGGCGGAGGATCTGACTAATTACATGAGTGAACTTGGAATAAGAGTCAAGTATCTGCACTCGGATATAGACACTCTTGAGAGATCAGAGATAATAAGAGATTTAAGGCTTGATGTGTTTGATGTGCTTGTGGGAATAAATCTTCTCCGGGAAGGACTTGACATACCGGAGATCACGCTTGTAGCGATACTTGATGCGGATAAGGAAGGTTTCCTGCGATCTGAGACTTCGCTTATACAGACGATAGGACGAGCGGCGAGGAACAGTGAGGGTCACGTTATCATGTATGCGGACAAGATTACAGACTCAATGAAGGTTGCGATAGATGAAACAGCCAGACGTAGAAAAGTACAGCAGGCATACAATGAGGAACACGGTATCACACCGCAGACAATACAGAAATCTGTTCGTGAACTTATCGCTATATCAAAGAAAGTTGCAGCTGATGAGATGGAGATCTCAAAAGATCCTGAATCAATGAGTAAAAAAGAACTTGAGAAGCTTATTGCTGATATCCAGAAGAAGATGAAAAAAGCAGCAGCAGAATTAAATTTCGAGGCAGCGGCAGAGTACAGGGACAGACTGATAATGCTGAAAAATACGCTGCGTGATATTGACTGATATAGAGTGTTTATATATATAGCGGTACGCATCGATCAAAGAACTTAACAATTACGGAATAGCATAAAACAATATGGAGAAATAAGATGGCAAAGAAACAGAGAAAATATATAAAAATACGAGGTGCCAGTGAACATAACCTCAAATGTGTAAGCCTTGATATACCAAGGGATGAATTTGTCGTACTTACGGGACTTTCGGGATCGGGTAAGTCATCACTTGCTTTTGATACTATATATGCAGAAGGACAGAGGCGTTATATGGAATCGTTGTCTTCATATGCGCGCCAGTTCTTAGGACAGATGGAAAAGCCTAATGTTGAATCAATAGAAGGTCTCCCACCGGCTATATCTATAGACCAGAAATCGACAAACAAAAACCCGCGTTCTACGGTTGGAACAGTTACAGAAATTTATGATTACTTCAGGCTTCTCTATGCAAGGATCGGTATACCACATTGCCCTAAATGTGGAAGAGCAATAACAAAACAGAGCATAGACCAGATGGTTGATGCAGTCATGGAACTGCCTGAAAAAACAAAGATCCAGCTTCTTGCTCCGGTAGTAAGAGGCCGCAAGGGTGAACACCAGAAACTGTTTGAAAAAGCAAAAAAAAGTGGTTATGTCAGAGTTATAGTAGATGGGAACATGTATGAATTATCTGAGCAGATACCTATGGAAAAAAATATAAAACATAACATAGATATCGTTGTTGACAGATTGGTTATCAAACCCGGTATAGAAAAACGTCTTACAGACTCACTCGAAAATGTATTTTCGCTGTCAGAAGGAAATGCGATAATTGATGTTATAGACGGGCAGCAGATGACTTTTTCACAGAACTTTGCCTGCCCTGACTGTGGGATAAGCATAGATGAGGTTGAACCCAGAAGTTTCTCCTTTAACAATCCGTTTGGTGCGTGTCCTACATGCTATGGACTTGGATACAAGATGGAATTTGATCCGGAGCTTATGATACCGGATCCGAAGCTTTCGATATCTGAGGGAGCTATACAGGTTATGGGATGGCAGTCATGTACCGATCCAAAAAGCTATACTTACGCAACACTAAGGGCGCTGCAGGATGGATACGGATTGTCTCTTGATACACCATTTAAGGACCTTCCGGCTGACATGAAAAAAATGTTTTTGTACGGAGGAGATGGCCGTATACTAAAAGTCAGATACAAAGGACAGCGTGGAGAAGGCGTTTATGATCTTGAGTGGAAAGGCCTTGTAGAAAATGTAGAGCGCAGATATAAGGAGACATTTTCTGATACAGCAAAAGCTGAGTATGAACAATTTATGCGGATCACACCATGTACGACATGTAAAGGACAGAGACTTAAGGCATCATCCCTTGCTGTGACTGTTGCAGATAAAAACATATATGAAATGACATCTATGTCTGTAAAAGATCTGTGCGTATTTCTCGATGGCATGGAACTTAGTGAACAGCAGCATTTTATCGGAGATCAGATATTAAAGGAGATACGTGCGAGAGTCGGATTTTTACAGGAGGTTGGTCTAGAATACCTTACATTGTCGAGAGGAACAGCCAGCCTTTCCGGTGGCGAGGCACAGAGAATACGTCTTGCGACACAGATCGGATCAGGTCTTGTCGGAGTGGCGTACATTCTTGATGAGCCGAGCATAGGACTGCATCAGAGAGATAATGACAAATTATTAAAGGCACTTATGAATCTTAAGGATTTAGGAAACACACTTATAGTTGTAGAGCATGATGAGGATACAATGCGTGCGGCAGACTATATTGTGGATATAGGACCGGCAGCCGGCTCACACGGTGGAGAAGTTGTTGCCGCCGGAAGCATAAATGACATAATCAAATGCAAAAAGTCAATAACAGGTGCATATCTGAGCGGAAAAATAAAGATACCGGTTCCGGCTGAACGTCGAAAACTTACCGGATTTATAACGGTAAAAGGTGCAAGGGAAAACAATCTGAAAAATATAGACGTAGATTTTCCTCTGGGTGTCATGACGTGTGTCACAGGAGTTTCAGGTTCAGGAAAGAGCTCACTTACGAATGAAATCCTGTATAAACACCTTGCAAGATCCTTAAACAGGGCGAGATGTATAGCAGGGGATCATGACGATATAATAGGAATTGAAAAGCTTGACAAGGTTATAGATATAGACCAGTCGCCTATCGGACGTACGCCGCGTTCTAATCCGGCAACATACACAGGCGTATTCGACATGATAAGGGATCTGTTTGCCTCAACTGCTGATGCAAAGGCAAGAGGCTACAAAAAGGGTAGATTCAGTTTCAATGTAAAAGGAGGCAGATGTGAGGCATGCGGCGGAGATGGTATCATAAAGATAGAGATGCATTTTCTGCCGGATGTATACGTTCCTTGTGAGGTGTGTGAGGGTAAAAGGTATAACAGGGAGACGCTTGAGGTAAAATATAAAGGAAAGAGCATATATGATGTTCTTGACATGACAGTTGAGGAGGCGTTGGACTTCTTTAAAAATGTACCAAGAATCCATAACAAAATACAGACCCTTTATGATGTTGGATTATCGTACGTGAAATTAGGCCAGCCTTCAACAGAACTCTCCGGGGGCGAGGCACAGAGGATAAAACTGGCAACGGAGCTTAGCCGTAAGAGTACTGGAAAGACAATATATATACTTGATGAACCTACCACAGGTCTTCATTTTGCTGATGTACACAAACTTGTTGAGATACTGCGCCGGTTATCGGATGGAGGAAACACGGTTGTTGTAATAGAGCACAATCTTGATGTTATAAAAACTGCTGATTATATAATTGACATGGGACCGGAAGGCGGCGATGGCGGAGGCTGTGTTATCGCAAAGGGAACCCCGGAGGAGATATGCAAGGTGGAACAGTCTTATACAGGAAAATATTTAAAACCACTGCTGGATGATTAATTTTTTCTTAAAATATGCCTCTTTGTAAAAAAATAGTTTGAAAAATGCAATTATTTGTATATAATAAGAACGTATATCGAAATGGTTAAATGAGTTCGTATGCTAAAATCCGTATAAAAAGCTGTCAGCATACGATTATATGCATTGTTATAGAAGACATTTAGGAAAGGGGCTATTAAAATGGTCGGATCAGATATCGGAATCGATTTAGGAACAGCAAGTATTCTTGTTTATATAAAAGGAAAGGGTGTAGTGCTTAAAGAGCCTTCAGTAGTTGCGTTTGACAGAGACACAAACAAGATCAAGGCGATCGGTGAGGAAGCAAGGCTTATGCTTGGACGTACACCTGGAAACATTGTTGCAGTAAGGCCACTTCGTCAGGGCGTGATATCAGACTACACAGTTACGGAGAAAATGATAAAGCATTTCATCCAGAAAGCACTCGGAAAGAAAAGCTTTAGAAAACCTCTTGTAAGTGTATGCGTACCAAGTGGTGTCACAGAAGTAGAAAAAAAGGCTGTAGAGGATGCAACATTTGCAGCCGGCGCAAGAGATGTAAAAATTATTGAGGAGCCTATTGCAGCTGCAATCGGTGCAGGAATCGATATATCCAGACCATGTGGAAATATGATCGTTGATATAGGTGGTGGAACATCTGATATCGCAGTTATCTCTCTTGGCGGTTCAGTTGTCAGTACATCAATAAAGATTGCAGGTGATGATTTTGATGAGGCACTTGTAAGATACATGAGAAAAAAACATAATCTTCTTATCGGAGAGCGTACAGCAGAAGATATCAAGATAAAGATTGGTACATGCTACCCACTTGCTGAGGCAGAAACGATGGATGTCAGAGGCCGTAACCTTGTTACAGGACTTCCAAGAACTATCACAGTAAGTTCAGAAGAGACAGAAGAAGCGCTTCGTGAATCGACACTTCAGATCGTTGAAGCTGTACATGCAGTACTCGAGAAAACTCCGCCTGAACTGGCAGCAGATGTAGCAGATCGTGGAATCGTTCTTACAGGTGGTGGAGCACTCTTGCGTGGACTTGAAGAGCTTATAGAGGAAAAGACCGGTATTAACACAATGACAGCGGAGCAGCCGATGACATGTGTTGCTATAGGCACAGGAAAATACGTTGAGTTCCTTTCAGGAAAGAGAGACGAAGAGATTTAAAATATAGCTTGAAATTATAAATATATCTGATATAATTTTTATATAAATATTGTGGACAGAGAGTGGAGAGTGATTTGGATCAGCCGGATATTATTCCGGCTGGCAGTCACGTCTCCATTTTTTAGTACAGACAGATTGACAAAAGTGGGAGGATAAACACATGGGGAAATACATAATGGCACTTGATGCCGGAACTACAAGCAACAGATGCATATTATTTGATGAGGCTGGAAATATCTGTTCTATGGCACAGAAAGAATTCAGACAGTTTTTTCCAAATCCGGGATGGGTAGAACATGATGCAAATGAGATCTGGTCTACGCAGCTTGGGGTGGCTGTTGAGGCAATGAGCATGATAAATGCAAAAGCGGCTGATATTGCCGCAATAGGCATAACAAATCAGAGAGAAACGGCAATAGTGTGGAATAAGGAAACAGGGGAACCTGTATACAATGCTATTGTATGGCAGTGCCGCCGCACATCTGATATAGCAGATGCTTTAAAAGCAAAGGGGCTTGAAAAGACATTCCAGCAGAAAACAGGACTCATAATTGATGCATATTTTTCCGCAACAAAGATAAAATGGATACTTGATAATGTCGAAGGAGCAAGAGAACTTGCAAATGAAGGCAAGCTATTATTCGGAACAGTTGAAACATGGCTTATATGGAAATTTACAAAAGGCAAGGTTCATGTTACAGACTATTCAAATGCGAGCAGGACAATGCTTTTTAATATAAACACGCTTGAGTGGGATGATGAAATCCTTGAGGAGCTTGATATACCGAAAAGCATGCTGCCGGAACCTATGCCGTCAAGCTGTATATACGGCTATACGGATCCGACATTTCTCGGAGATGAGATACCGATAGCGGGAGCGGCAGGAGATCAGCAGGCTGCACTCTTTGGGCAGACATGCTTCAGTGAAGGTGAGGCAAAAAATACATACGGAACAGGCTGCTTTTTGCTTATGAACACAGGCGAAAAACCGGTATACTCAAAAAACGGACTTGTTACCACGATAGCCTGGGGACTGGATGGAAAAGTCAATTATGCACTGGAAGGTTCTATTTTTGTGGCAGGTGCGGCAATACAGTGGCTCAGGGATGGAATGAGACTTATAGATTCAGCGGCAGATTCTGAATATATGGCAACAAAGGTACATGGTACACATGGATGTTACGTTGTACCGGCATTTACAGGACTTGGTGCGCCACACTGGGATCAGTATGCAAGAGGCACAATCGTCGGAATTACGAGAGGCACAAACAAAAACCATATAATAAGAGCTACATTGGAATCTATAGCTCTTCAGGTGTGTGATGTAATAGATGCGATGAAAGCAGATGCAGGTATAGATGTGCGGGCACTACGGGTTGACGGCGGAGCAAGCGCTAACAATTTCCTGATGCAGTTTCAGGCGGATATGATAGATGCACCAGTAAACAGGCCGGCATGTGTAGAGTCTACAGCTATAGGCGCTGCGTATCTCGCCGGGCTTGCAGTCGGATATTGGAAAACAAAAGAAGATGTTATAAAAAACCAGCAGCTTGACCGTGTGTTTACACCGGATATGGCACCGGAAGAACGTGAAGCGAAACGGAAAGGCTGGAATAAGGCTGTCAAATATGCATATGGCTGGGCAAAAGACGAGGAGGAACCTGAAGACGAATAAAATTCTTGGATATATTACAGACATGATTTTTCCACCGAGGTGTCCGGTGTGCGATGAAATACTTGGAATGACTGACGGCATGATACATTCGGGCTGCAAAAGCTGTTTGTATCCGGTTAAAGAACCGGTTTGCCTGAAATGTGGAAAAATGATCACATCACCTACCCGTGAATATTGCAGTGATTGCGCAAAAAAGAAGAATTCGCACTATGACCAGGGAAAAGCGGTTTTTGAATATAAGGGAGCTGTAAAACAGAGCATATATCGTTTTAAATATGATAACAACCGTGAGTATGCAGGATTTTATGCGGCAAGTGCTGTAGAAAACTATTCGGGCTGGATACAGAGAAATAAGATAGATGCGATAGTACCTGTTCCTATGTACCGGAAAAAGAAAAGAAAACGAGGCTATAATCAGGCAGAAGTATTTGCAAGGGAACTTTCTAAAAAAACGGGCATACCTGTTGAAAATGAGCTTGTTGTGAGGGTGGAAAATACTCCGGCGCTCAAGCTCCTTAACTATGCAGAACGTAAAAATGCACTTGATGGGGCTTTTCAAGTCAGAAAAAATATAGTAAACTGTTATAAAAGCATATTGTTGGTGGATGATATATATACGACCGGCAGCACAGCTGAAGAAATAAGCAGGATGCTGAAACAGTCAGGGAATATACATGTTTATCTGTTGTGTATATGTATAGGTAAACAGGATTAGGAGGCAGTAATATGGAAGTTACAAATTGCAGAAGCTGTGGAAGATTGTTTAATGTGTTGAGCAATGAAACGATCTGTCCGAATTGTCAGAAAAAGCTTGATGACAAATTTAAAGAGGTAAAGGAATTTCTTGACGAAAATCCTAATGCATCAGTAGAAAAGGTGTCAAGAGAAACACATACAAGCACTAAGCAGATACGCAAATGGGTAAGGGAAGAAAGATTGATCCTCTTAGATGGGGCGCTTGATGGAATTACCTGTGACAGATGTGGAAAACCAATACGTACAGGTAAATATTGTGATCAGTGTAAGGCAAAGATGGCAAATACCCTTATGAGTGCATTTGAAAAACCGGCAGTACCATCGGCAAACGGATTCAAGGGCGATGGAAGAATGCGGTATATCTCAGATGATAAATAGTTTTAATGTTTAATATTTTATTACAAAGCTTATACTTTTCTTAAGATGAATGGATGTAAGTCCGGCGCTGTTGCGCCGGATTTTGTTTTATGATATAATTTCCAAGAATGTATAATTGCGTCTAAAACAAGGAGAAAATATGATAAACGAAGATAAAGTAAAAGAGCTCTTTTACGTCGCAAGATATGACAGTGAAGAAGACAGATTCCAAAAACAGATGTCATCATATTATGGATGGGATTTTATATGGAAAGAAGTACTGAAAAGCTTTTTTACGGGAACGCTCGCATTCACAGGGCTGACAGTGCTGGCTGTGTTTACGAATGCCAAGCAGCTGCTTGCAGATATAAACAAAATAGATTTTCAGTCGGCTGGAGTGATGCTGGGGCTTATATACATCGCATTTATGCTTGCATATATTATGATCACAATAATAGTATATGCAGTCAGATATAAAACAGGCAGAAAGAAAGCCCGCCAATATATGGAACATTTAAAACGTGTAGGAAAGATGTACGAAAGAGAAGAAAAATTAAAGCGATAGGGAGGCTTTATGAACAAGTTATTAGAAATAAAGAATCGTGCCGTAAAATTTTATGGTGAACATCAAAGTTATTTATTTCCAATTGTAAAATTCGTTATTGCGTTTGCCGCCTTTGTGACAATCGACCTTAACATCGGATATATGACACAGATCAGTTCGATACTTATAGCACTGCTTCTGGCACTGATATGCACTATTATCCCGATAAATGGGATCATATGGATCGGATCGGTTATGATACTTATGGATATGTATGCATTATCAATAGAAGTTGCGGCTACGACACTTGTATTGTTTCTTGTCATTTACTTTATATATTTCCGTTTTGCGCCTAAGGATGCGATTGCAGTGGTGCTTACACCGGTATGCTTCTGTCTTAATATTCCGTATGTGATGCCTATAGGAACAGGACTTGTCCGGAAGAAATGTTCAGTAATCCCTCTTGCGTGTGGAACAGTGATCTATTATTACATTGATGGAATAAAGCAGAATGCATCTGCACTCGCAGAAGTAGTAGACAAAAACGGAGGGGCAACCACAAAATTTAATGTTACAACGGGACAGCTGCTTGGCAATCAGGAAATGTTTGCAGTATTGGTAACTATAGTACTGGCAGCTCTTGTTGTGAATTTTGTCAGATGTCTCAAAATAAACAATGCATGGACACTTGCGATCATTTCCGGTGCAGTGATCCAGTTTGTGGCACTGCTTGTTGTATATCTTATGATGGGACTTACCACAAAGATAATCTGGCTGGCAGTAGGTACAGTGATAGCTGTTATCGTTGGATTTATCATGAGATTCATATTTATGAATCTGGACTATGCGAGAACAGAGAATGTGCAGTTTGAGGATGACGAATATTATTACTATGTCAAAGCTGTTCCAAAGAAAATGATAGCGTCTACAGAGAAGGTCGTTAAGCATTTCGGGAACACGGCAAGTCTTGGAAAAAGAATACCCCGTCAGAACAAGGATGAAGTGAGCAGAAACGATATAGTACAGGAACTTAATATAGATGACAATTTTTTTGACAGATAATATAGATAAAAGATGGCTGATTATTGCAATAAAATAAAAGAAAGGAGAGCAGGATGGAAAATGTAAGCGGCGTATTAGTACGTTTCAAAGATCAGATATTTTCATACATGAACGTTCCGGGAGTGCAGATCGGGCTGGTAGATGTAGTGGAAATCCTTATAATTTCCATGCTCTTCTATAAAGTACTTATATGGATAAAAACAACAAGGGCATGGAATCTGTTTAAAGGTATAATAGTTATACTTTTGTTTGTTCTCGTAGCAGCAATATTCCAGATGGATACGATACTGTGGCTCGCAGAGAGAACATTCAATGTAGGTCTTGTCGCATTGGTGGTTATTTTCCAGCCGGAACTTAGAAATGCACTCGAAAACATTGGCGGAAAATCATTCCTCGGATCATTTATAAATACAGGCAAAAACGAGACGATGAAATTTTCGGATAAGACGATCGATGAACTCATAAGAGCAAGCTTTGCGATGGGAAAAGTAAAGACGGGAGCGCTTATTGTGATAGAAGATGAGATAAATCTCGACGAATATATCAGAACAGGAATAGATGTGGATGCTATACTGACAAGCCAGCTTCTCATAAATATATTTGAAAAAAACACACCACTCCATGATGGTGCTGTGATAGTAAGGGGAGACCGGGTGGTATCGGCCACATGTTATCTGCCCCTCTCAGACAGTCTGAATCTGTCGAAAGATCTTGGCACAAGGCACAGAGCTGCAGTCGGGGTCAGTGAGGTGAGCGATTCACTGACTATAATCGTATCAGAGGAAACAGGAAAAGTTTCCCTTGCATCAAAGGGCGAGATATTTCATGATATAGATGAAAACTATATGCGCAGACAACTTGAACATGTACAGAACAGGCACAGGGAAGCAAACAGATTTGAACTCATAAAAAGGAGGTTAAAGAATGGGAAAAAGAATTCTAAAAACCTTCATGAATAATTTAGGATTTAAGCTTTTGGCCGTAGCTTTCGCATTTATATTATGGCTTGTGGTTTATAATCTTAATGATCCTATAAAGACAAAGACTTTTACCGCAACAGTATCGATAAGCGGTACAGATTCGGTTGTAGATATGGGAAAGTGGCCGGAAATAAAAGATTCTGATAAGACGATTTCATTTTCTGTATCAGGTAAACGAAGCATATTACAGGATATGGATGACTCTGATTTTTATGCTTCGGCAGATCTGTCAAACATAAAACTTGATGAGGATGATTCATCTAAGGCTTATGCAAAAATAGATATAGGATGCAGCAAGCATAAAACATCAATAACTTTTAATGGTGGGGACAGATATCTTGAGTTTTCTGTTGAAGATTATATGCAGAAGCAGTTTGAGGTTAAAGTTTCAGTAAATGGTAATGTGAGCGGTGATCATGCGCTTGGAAACAGCCCACAGGCAAATCCGAGGGTTGTAAAGATCGGAGGCCCGAAATCAATTGTGGGAACTATTGCCACAGCAAGTGCAACTATAAATGTCGATGATAATACGATCATCACTGATAATCAGATAAGTGACAGAGGAGATCTTGTGCTTCTGGACGAAAATGGTGATGAAGTTGATATGTCAAAGCTTAATGTGGATAGTCAGTATCAGTCGATAGAAGTAACAGTTGATGTTTTAAATACAAAGAAGGTTCCTGTTAAATGTGATTATCAGGGTACTCCGTCAGGCGGTAAGGGTGTACTGGGTGTAGATACATCCATAGACAGTGTATATATAAAAGGATCAGCCGAGGCACTCAACAATATAACATCGCTTGATATAGGACCGATCGATATAAACGGAGCTTCCGAAGATATTGAGACAACAGTAGACCTGACGGGTTATCTGCCGGAGGGAGTGAGCCTTGTAGATTCATCGGATGCAAGCGTGGATGTTGTGGTAAGGATAGAGAGCAATGCTACGGCTAATATGACGTTAAACAGCAGTGATATATCATACACCGGTCTTGCAGATGGCCAAAAGCTGACATTTGGAGTTGATAAAACGGCGGTTGTTGTAAGCGGAAATGAATCCGACATCGACAGGATAAAGGATTCTACACTCAAAGGAACAATAGATGTATCTGGATTATCGGCAGGACAGCATACAGTTGTCGTTAAGCTTGACCTTGACGATTCCAAGTTTACGTGGGGCGAGATAAAGATCGCTGTCACGATAACGGACGAGGGACAGACAGGTGGTACGGGCGCAACTGATACAGTTACCTCTGAGACGAAGAATAGCTCAGAGAGTACTGATGATCCAACAGGAAATACAGATACGACAGGAACTGCAAAAACAGATAATACAGATAATACCAAAAACGATAATACAGACAGCACAAATGATCCTGACTCACAAACTGATAAAAAGAATCAGGAGAGTGATGGATCAAATAGTGCTGATAGCAGCAGAACAACAGATACTTCTGATAACTGATTGAAATACAACAGAAGTACAACAGAAATACAACAGAAATACAACATAAGGGGGAAATTAAATTGAAATCACAAAAAATCGCTATAAAAAATCCTACAGGACTGCATCTTCGTCCTGCAGGAAATCTGTGCCGTGAGGCAATGAAATTTAAGTCAAAGGTAACATTTGATTACGATGGAAATATAGCTAATGCAAAAAGCGTATTATCTGTACTGGGTGCATGCATAAAATCCGGTGATGAGATAACACTTATTTGTGAGGGAGAGGACGAGGAAGAAGCACTTACATACCTTATAGACTATATAAATAATGGACTTGGCGAATAGTTATAGCACACAGAAAGGAGCATTGCACTCAATGAAAAAAGTACTGACGATTGTTGTTCCGGCATACAATGTTGAAAAATACCTGAAAAATTGTCTTGACTCATTTGTTGATGTAAATATCCTTAACAGTATAGAAATACTGGTAGTTGATGATGGTTCGACAGATAAAACAGCAGATATAGCAAAAAGCTATGAAAAAAAATATCCAAACAGTTTCAGGCTTTTATCAAAAGAAAATGGCGGACATGGTTCAACTATCAATTACGCCATTCCGAGGGCAACAGGAAAGTATTTTAAAGTTGTGGATGGTGATGACTGGGTGGATAAAAAACATCTCCCGGCATTCATTAATCTTTTAAAGAACACAAACTCAGATGTTATATCAAATGACTTTAACCTTGTCGATGACAAGAGCAAAAAAGTTACAAAACGCAGAAAAGCTGTTAAAAATAATTACCATTACAATAGAGAATGGGGATTTGCGGAGGCTGTCATGGAGCCTGTAATAACAATACACTCTATGACGGTAAAGACACAGATACTTAAAGATAACCCGATAAAATTAGATGAAAACTGCTTTTACGAGGATCAGGAATATATAATGTACCCGATCCCATATTGTACAAGCATAACATTTTCCCCAATTCCGTTATACCAGTACAGGCTGGGAAGGAGCGGACAGAGTGTGGACATCAAAATGATGATAAAAAGACACAGCCAGCATATGCGGGTGCTTGATTCATTGTTTAAATATAATGATGAACATAGTGAGCTCCCGACATACAAGAAAAATTATCTTGAGCGCGGAATAGCGGAGGCTGTCGATGATGAATACCAGATATTCCTTGCTAAAGGAAGCCGGGAAAAAAATGTAGATGAACTTATTTCGTTTGACAGAAAATTAAAATGCGAGCATCCGGGAATATATAATGCCTGCCAGCGTAAGAGTGTATGGCTTATAAGAAAGACAAATTATAAAATATTTCCGCTTGGTGCGTGGATCTATAAGATATTCAGAGGTTAGAACGTGGAAAAAATATTATCAGTTATAATTCCGACTTATAATGCGGAAAAATTTTTGGATAAAGGGCTTACAAGCTTTATAGTTGATGATGAAAAACTCCTTGAAAAGCTTGAGGTTATTATCGTGAATGATGGTACACCGGATCAGAGCGTAACTGTCGCAGGCAGATATGCAGATAAATATCCGGATGTTTTCTTTATTGTAAACAAAGAAAACGGAGGACATGGTTCGGCTATCAACGAAGGAATGAAGCACATAACAGGAAAATACGTAAAAGTAGTAGATGCGGATGACTGGGTTGATACAAAAAATCTTGCAAAAACGATAAAGATACTTGAAAAATGCACTGCGGATGCGGTTATACAAAGCTTCAGATATTATGATATATCCGAGGAAAAATATATTCCGGCGGATATAAATGTTCCTGATTTTGATAAAATATATAACTTAAAAGAGCTTGTAGATATGTGGTACGATGTGTACGATGGTCTGTCGTTTCACGGAGTTATCTACAGGACGGACTTTTACAAAAAGCTTAAATATGAACTTGTGGAACACGTATTTTATGAAGATCAGGAATATGCTACAGTGCCGCTTTCGTATGCAGAAACGATTAAATTTATAAAAGACGAATTATATGTATACAGAATTGGCGACGTAAACCAGAGCGTATCGGCGCAGAGCCAGGTAAAGAGGCTGCCGGATCTTGAAAAAGTTATTTTTAAGGTACTTGAACTGGAAAAAGATCTTGAAAAGCTTCCTGCCGGAGGCCGTGAATACTGGATGAGAAAGACCGCAGGGATAATCACAAGCTACTATCACATTGCTTTGATAAAAAACACAGATAGAAATGCAGGACGCAGGATGACTGCGGCATTCAACGAAAAGCTGGGACAGAAAAGTGCGCTTATGTATGATACAGTAAGCCGCAAATATAAAATATTTTCGACGTTTAATAAGCTGCATATGAGTAATCATTTTTACGAAAACCAGTTTGCATCAATGCTTGAGTTTGCAAAGAAAATGGCTCATGTGGACCGCCTGTACTATAGAAAAAAGAAATAAAGGGAATAGAAATGAATAAGATATTATCAATCATAATACCGACATATAATGCCGCACAGTTCCTTGATAAGGGATTGTCGACATTTATAATGGAAGATAAAGAAATGATGGACAAGCTTGAAGTCCTTATCGTAAATGACGGAACAAAAGATAATAGTGTGGAAGTAGCACAGAAGTTTGTTGACAGATACCCAAATACGTTTAAAATAATAAATAAAGAAAACGGAGGTCATGGATCTGCAATAAATACAGGTGTTGAAAACGTAACAGGCAAATATTTCAAATGTGTAGATGCAGATGACTGGGTATATACTGATGCGCTGGAGCGCACAATGAAGATCCTCGAAAAAGAAGATTTTGATGCACTTATACAAAGCTTTATCACATATGATATATCAAAGGATCTGTGGGAGCCTCGTGATATACACTGCGACAACACCGACCGCATCTATAACTTAAAAGAAATCGTAGATATGTGGGAACAGATCGATTATGGAATGAGCTTTCATGGTGTTACATACAATGCACAGTTTTATAAAAGCCTTGGTTATAAGCTTATAGAGGGTGTCTTTTATGAGGATCAGGAATATGCCACGATTCCGCTTTCCTATGCAAAAAGGATTAGACTTTTAGATGATGAACTGTATGTATACCGTCTGGGTGATGTAAACCAGAGCGTGTCGACGCAGAGCCAGCTTTCAAGACTGCCTCATTTTGAGGCTGTGTTGTTCAAAATACTTGAACATGAAAAAAATCTTGATAAGCTGCCAGAGGGTGGAAGAGAATTGTGGACAAGGAAGATATCAATGTATCTTGGTTCGCTTTACCATATCCTTTTTATCAAAAATCCGGATAAAAAGAGCCAGCGGAAATATGCAAAAGAGCTTACAATGCGTATAAAACAGAAAAGTCCGTACATATACAGCCAGATCAAAAACAAATACAGAGGATTTGTTTTACTAAACAAGGTCCATATGGACGAAAAAACATACGAGACGAAGTTTGCAGGTTTTTTGGATTTCATGAGAAGAGTGTTTAAAATACACAGGTTATATGGTTAGTACACTACATTCAAAGTAACAGGACTGACAGACTAAAAAAACAGAATAAAATAACAGCTAATGATCCATAATAATATAAACCGGATTTAGGAGGATATTATTATGGTTTTAACAGAAAAAGAAACAACTGCTATTGAAGACTTGAAGACACAGGAACAGGCATGTATAAACAAGTACAATAAGTATAAGGACGAGGCAAAGGATGAGGTTTTGCGTGATCTGTTTAAACAGCTTGCTGCAAACGAACAGAAACACTATGATTCCTTAAGCCAGGTCATAGAAGGAAAGGTGCCTTCCTGCGACTGCAACGATTCTGCGGGAAAAGATTATGATCCGAAAGCGACATATGATGCGCTTGGAAATTCAGAGGATAAAAAAGCAGACTGTTATCTTGCGACAGATGCGATCGCAACAGAAAAGCTTGTATCAGGTGAATATAATTCGGATGTATTTATATTTGGAGATTCTTCTATCAGAAAACTGCTTGCTGATATCCAGGTAGAAGAACAGAATCATGCAGAAATGTTGTGGAAATATAAGACCACAAATGGAATGGCGTAGAAACACATTTATCATGGCAGGAAGGATACTTCCTGCCATTTTTGAACATAAAAAGTGTGCAAAAATACAAAAAAAACATAGTTTTTATGCAAAATGCTGATAAAAAGATTATTATCCGTCAAAAATAAGTGGTTTTTAAGAAAAAAATAATATGACAAATATGTTAATATGAGGTATAGTATTTTATAAGTATGTTTATGCCTATTTACAAAAAATAACAAGAGCCGGGGGATAAATATGTATCGAAAGATAAGCGACGGATGGATGAAGCACTGGGACTTCGAACTTATTGATGTTATAATGTTGGAAATATCATTATTTATATCATATTTTTTCAGACACCATAACTCAGCATTTTTGTTCAAGTCAATGTACCTTAGAATGGGAATACTTTTGATCGTTCTCAATTTTGCTACGGTACTGTTCAGCCAGAATTATAAAAACATAGTACAAAGGCTTTGGTACCAGGAACTGAGGGCTGTATTTGTACAGGTTACAACAGTCAATCTTTTACTTTTATTATATGAATATATCATACAGGAATCATACTTTGTATCAAGAACTGTATTCCTTGTGAGCTGGGGACTTGGTATCATACTTTGTTTCTGCAGCAGGATCGCATGGAAAAGGGTTGTAAGACATAGAATATCAAAGGCGAAGAATCAGTCAAAATTACTTGTGATCTCAAGTGAAGAAAAAATGCTTGGGACATTATACGAAATCGTAGACAAGGATTACAGGGAATATGAAGTCTGTGCAATAGCTATGCCGGATGGAACAGGAAAGCTTTCACATGCCGATATTGACCATGACAGGATAAGTCCTGAGATCCCGGTCATATACGGAAAAGATAAGCTTGTAGAGTATATACGCCAGAATGTAGTAGATGAAGTATATATAGATATGTATTCCGACAAAGCAACATTACAGGACTGGGTAGAGACATTCCTTGGAATGGGTGTCACAGTCCACATCGGAATGGGATTTCTGCCAAACAATCTGCCAAACAAATTCATGGGCAAGATCGGAGAGGCAAACGTACTTACAACAACAATAAAGACAGCCGCTTCATGGCAGCTTGCAATAAAGAGACTGTTCGATATTATCGGCGCACTTATAGGTCTTATCATTATGGGTATAGCATATATTTTTGTTGCACCTGCTATCAAGAAGGCATCACCGGGACCGGCATTTTTTAAACAGGAACGTGTCGGTAAAAACGGACGTATATTTTACTTTTACAAATTCAGATCTATGTATCTGGATGCAGAAGAACGCAAAAAAGAACTTATGGAACAGAACCAGATGAGCGGGCTTATGTTCAAGATGGAAAATGATCCGAGGATAATCGGCTCAGAAAAAGGTCCGGGAAAAGGTATAGGAAACTTTATCCGTAAAACAAGTATTGACGAGCTTCCACAGTTCTGGAACGTTTTAAAGGGAGATATGAGCCTTGTCGGAACAAGACCGCCAACAAAGGGAGAATACGAGCAGTATGATCTCAAGCATAAGATCAGACTCAGTATGAAACCTGGAATCACAGGAATGTGGCAGGCGAGCGGAAGAAACAACATTACAGATTTTGATGAAGTTGTCAAACTTGATACAGAATATATCGAAAACTGGTCAATATGGCTTGATATAAAGCTTCTTTTCAAAACAGTAAAAGTCGTTCTTGTGAGAGAGGGATCTAAATAGTAATCATATCCGGAGGACATAGATGCAGTTGTCTGCCGGGAAAATAGGAGAAATAATGGACATCAAAATATTAGTTGCAGCACATAAAACATATAGAATGCCAGAAGATGATATTTTCATGCCGGTACATGTAGGTGCAGCAGGAAAAGAATCTATAGGTTATCAGAGGGACGATGAAGGTGAGAATATCTCACTTAAAAACCCTTATTTCTGTGAGCTGACAGGCTTGTACTGGATGTGGAAAAATTGTGATAACGAATATAACGGATTGGTTCATTACCGTAGATATTTTGCTACGAGAAAACATGTGGCAGGTAACAATCCATTCGATAAAATAATAAAAAGAGCTGAGCTTGAAAAGGTTTTGGAGAATACAGACATAATCGTGCCAAAGAAAAGGCATTATTTTATCGAGACACTTTACTCGCATTACGCACATACACATTACGCATCACATCTTGATATAACAAGAGATATACTGAACAAAAAATGCCCTGAATATCTTCCGGCTTTTGATAAAGTCATGAAGCGCTCATGGGGATATATGTTTAATATGATGATCATGAAGCGGAACAGGTTAAATGAATATTGTGAATGGCTTTTTCCAATCCTTTTTGAACTGGAGGAGAAAGTTGATGTGTCTGAATATGATGCATTTCAGGCAAGACTGTTCGGAAGGGTAAGTGAGCTGTTACTTAACGTATGGCTTGTACACAATAAATACCCATTCAAAGAGCAGCCTACTATAACAATGGAAAAATTAGACTGGAACCGAAAAGCAAAATCATTTCTGAGAGCAAAATTTTCAGGAAAAAAATACGATAAGAGTTTCTAGGAGGAGAAGAATGAAACATTATGATTATTTAGTGGTTGGAGCCGGATTATATGGTGCAGTTTTTGCATACGAGGCAAAAAAACGCGGCAAGGAAGTATTAGTGATCGACAGACGTGATCACAAGGGTGGAAACATTTACTGTGAGGATGTAAATGGAATAAACGTACACAAATACGGTGCACATATTTTCCACACAAGCAACAAAAAAGTATGGGAGTATGTAAACCAGTTTGCAGAGTTCAACAGATACACAAACTCGCCGGTTGCGAATTACAAAGGAGAATTATATAACCTTCCTTTCAACATGAATACATTCAACAAGATGTGGGGAGTTATAACACCACAGGAAGCTGCAGCAAAGATCGAGGAGCAGAGAAAAGAGGCCGGGATCACAGAGCCGAAAAACCTTGAGGAGCAGGCAATAAGCCTTGTCGGAAAAGATATTTACGAGAAACTCATAAAAGGTTATACACAGAAACAGTGGGGAAGAAAATGTACAGAGCTTCCTTCATTCATTATAAAGAGACTTCCTGTAAGACTTACATTTGACAACAACTATTTCAATGACCTTTATCAGGGAATCCCTATGGGAGGATACAATGTCATCATCGACAAGATGTTAGATGGCGTCGAGGTTGAGCTTGGCACAGATTATCTTGCAAACAAAGATAAATACGAAAACATAGCGGACAAGATCATATTTACAGGTCCGATCGATGAGTTCTATGATTACTGCTTTGGTCCACTTGAGTACAGAAGTGTCAGATTCGAGACAGAGGAGCTTCCTGTAGAAAACTATCAGGGAAATGCTGTTATCAACTACACTGATGCAGAAACACCATACACACGTATCATCGAGCATAAACATTTTGAGTTTGGCACACAGCCTACAACAGTTATCTCGAAAGAGTATTCTGCAGAGTGGAAGGTTGGAGATGAGCCATATTATCCAGTAAACAACGACAAAAATGCAGCACTTTATCAGAAATATCTGGATAAGTCGAAAGAAGAAAATAAAGTGATTTTTGGCGGAAGACTTGGAGAATACAAGTACTATGACATGGACAAGGTTATTGAGTCAGCTCTCAATTTTGTAGAGAAAGAATTAGATTAATCACAAACGTAAAATCCACCGCCTGCTTATATGTGGGTGGCGGATTTTTTGTGCATAGGAAAGTTATATGGACAAAATATTAAAAAAACTGGATTATTATAATCTATGGAATAAAGCCTATCTTATAATATTGGGCCTGTATGTGCTTATAAATGTTCTTGATACGACAATGTTTGAAATAAACTGGCCAGAAAAAATGGGATATGTTTTGTATGCGATCGTAGGAGGGTATGCGATCGCAAAAATGATATGCTTTGTATATCTGAAGAGATACAGGGCATGGGAACTTATATTTTCGTTTATAATAATAGGGACATTTACTATTCCGGCAGTTTTTACCACATCATACTCATATTTGTTTGGGATAGCATTCCTCATTGTGGGAGCGAAAGATGTAGACTTTGATGATATTTTAAAAGTATACATGATAGTGACAGCTGCAGTACTTATATGTGCGGTTGTGGCAAGCCAGACAGGCCTTATAGTAAATCTCCAGTACGAGGATCCAAATAAAGGTATACGAAATTCTATGGGAACTATATATCCTACAGATTTCGGAGCACATATATTTTATCTGGCTGTGGCATGGGTTTGTTACAGGAATAAGGCGCTTACATGGCTTGAGATAGGGATAATATCAGCAGTCACAATAGTTGCATATGTTCTCAGTGCACCGGTCACGAGTGCAGCCTGTACATTTATTATGCTTTTTATGTGTATATGGGATAAGCTGGCAGATAAAACGGGCAGCCCGATGATAGTGTCAAAAGCAGAAGACATTGTGTGCAGGATAGGACAGTTCGCTGTCGGAATATTTGCAGCAGGATACCTTCTCATGCAGCATTTATATGATCCCCTTAATATATACTGGAGTGAATTTGACTACAAAATTTCGCTTCGTCTGTATTACACATATCAGATATTGGAAAAATACAGTATCAGATTGTTTGGACAGGATATAGAGGAAAAGGGATTTGGAAGAGATCCGGACATGACACATGACTATCTGTTTTTGGATGACTCATATATGGCAATTGCACTTAAGTACGGAATTGTCATACTGGCAGTGGTCATAATAATGTTTGCAGCTGGACAGTACAGGGCATATCGCAGCAACAGACTTATAATAGTGCTTGCCGGAATAGTGATCGCATTACATTGTTTTATGGAGCATCATCTGATAGAAGCAGCATACAATCCGTTTATGTTGCTTATATTTGCAAAAATAGGGGCGTATACGTATAAAGAAAGGAAACACAAACTATGAAAACAGAAATTTACATCAGCGTTAAAGATCTGATAAAAGAATGCATAAGAAAAATATGGATCATAATCGTTGCCATGGTCGTATTTGGTATTCTTTTGGCAGGATTTCGATACGTAAAAGACAAAAAGAACATCGCAGACACAACGGTAGCAGAGAGTACTGAAAAAGTGGACGTTGAAAAAATCGTTGATGATCTCGAAAGCGATGATTACAATCAGGTGATGACATATGTAGACCTTACAAATTACCGTGACCAGAACAGAGTATACACAGCTGACGCAAAGCTTATGAAGATAAATCCTTACAAAGTAGACACAGTATTGTTACAGTACTATGTAAATGCAGAGGATGAAAACACAAGAAAAGACATGGCAGCAGCATACTTATCATATATTTCAGGGGGCTCACTTGCAGCTGACGTTGTGGAAAATAACGATCTTGAGGACAGCTCTAGTGATATTCAGGAACTTATCCAGTGTGATGCAACAGGTCTTACAACAGGCACATCATTCTACACAGAAAACACAAACACTATAAACATGTATGTCTATGGTGTTGATGAGCAGGATGCAAAAGACATTGCCTCATATGTAAAGGAAAGCATGGATGCATACAGCCAGAAGCTTTCAGCAGTGGCACCACATACACTTACCCTTTTTGAAGAGCAGTACTCAGTTACATGTGCAACAAAGCTAGTATCATTAAAAAATGATAGATTTGGAAACCTTATAACATACAATGACAGGACAACAAGCTACGAAGGCTTATTATCTGATAAGCAGAAAGAAAGTGCGCAGAAGATCGTCTCAGCACAGAAAGAAAATGATGAACTTGAAAATAGTGATGAAACAGGAAAAACAGCGAAGAAAGATGAAACACCAAAAGCATCTATAAGCAAAAAGTATCTTGTAGTTGGAGCATTCCTCGGACTTGTGCTTGCAGTTGTTATAATTGTATTGAGATATATGTTTGATCCTACGATCAAAACATCTAAAGACTTACAGATGTTCTATGGAACTAACTTTATTGGCGATGTGGCACAGGCTGATGGGGCACTTCTTGCAGCATCAAAAATAATAAATATGTGCAGCAACAGACAGATAAAGAAAGTTCTTATTGCCGGTAAAATGGCATCAGAGAATGAAGCAGCAATAAAAGAAGTTGTAGATGCTGTAGAAAAGAAAGGTATTGTAGCTGACATTATCGGAGACATACTTACAGATGCGGATGCAGTACAGACGCTTGAAGCAAAATCAAATGTTGTTCTCGTTGAAGCAGTCAGAAAATCAAAATATGAAGACTTCAATCAGGAAAAAGCACTTTGCGAGAGCCTTGATGCACAGCTTTTAGGATACATCGCAATAACAAAATAAAAGGCAAATTGATAATATGGTAATCAGTGAGTATATAACAAAACAGGGGTATTTTAAACTTAATAAGAAAACATTAAGCAGAAGTGAGCTTATATTCACAGTGGCTTTCTCGCTGTTCATGCTTTCCACGCTGTATGAAACAACAGCGTGGGGGCTATGGTCAGATGCAGTTCAGGACAAGGTTCTGATACTCACAAAGCTGATGAGATATGGGTGCTATTTTTTGTGCATAGTGAAGCTTTTGATAGATTCATATTATGAGAGAACAAGGCTTCTGCTTTTTGGCATAGCAATAGGCATACTTGTAATAGGTTATTTTGGCAGCCATAATACCACGCTTGTGTTGTACTCTACAATGTTCCTTGCTGTGGAGGATGTTGCATCTGAACTGATAATAAAAACAGCATTTGCCTGTCAGAGTGCAATATTTGTATTTACTGTCGGGTTATCACAGCTTGGGATAATTGAAGACCGTATATGGGAGGAAAATATAAGACCCCGCCATTTTGCAGGCTTCAGCTGGGTTACAACTTCAGCAATATTATTTTTATTTATGGCATTTGAATATATCTACCTGAAAAAGGGAAAGCTTTCCATTGCAGAATATGCTGCCGGCATCGGGCTGTCTTACTGGTTGTATAAACTGTCAGATGCGAGAATGGCATTTCTGGTGGCAATCGTAGTATTTACATTTTTCTTTTTATTCGGAAAGCTTATAGAAAGAGGGCGCCTTACAAATGCATGGCGCGGACTTTTTATCATGGTGCCGTTTTTTCTTGCAGCTGTGGCGATAGGCTTCCAGTATATTTATGATCCGGATAACGCACTGCTGGCAAAGCTAAATGGATTTCTGACAGGACGTCTTAAGTGGGGACGTGCAGGAATAGATGAATATGGACTGAAGCTGTTTGGAAATAAAATAGAATGGGTAGGTTATGATGCAGACTGGGAGCGCGGAATGAAATACAATTACGTTGATTCATCATATCTGCAGATAGCACTGGAATATGGCATTATAGTGCTTGCAGTGATCCTGCTGCTTTATGCGCTGCTCATATTCACATCCATCAAAAACCAAAAATATTATCTGTGCTGGCTTGCATTGATAATCCTGGTATTCTGTGTCACAGAACCAAGACTTGTAAAGCTTGCATACAATCCGTTCCTGCTTCTTGCGGTTACGGAATCATCAAAGTATTTTCTGAACCGCTTCGGACAGAAAAATAGAGGAACAGACAATGAAGAAACAGAAATCGTTAACAGTTAATTTTATAATGAACGTGATACTTTCAATGTCGGCATTTATATTTCCCTTGATCACATTTCCATATGTGTCAAGGGTATTGCTGCCTGTAGGAACAGGAAAAGTATCATTTGCAAACGGAATAATCGCATATTTTGCACTGTTTGCCCAGCTGGGAATTCCGACATATGGTATACGTGCATGTGCAAGAGTCAGGGATGACAAAGAAAAGCTTACTAAAACAGTTCAGGAACTTCTCATTATCAACACAGTGATAAGTGCCATTGTATATGTGGTATTTATTATTGCGCTGCTTACAGTTCCCAAGATGCGCTCTGACAGCACTCTTTTTCTTATCACAAGTTCGACTATATTTTTCAATGTTATTGGTGTTGAGTGGATGTACAAGGGGCTTGAACAGTACACCTACATCACGATCCGTTCAATAATCTTTAAATTCATAGGACTTATACTTATGTTTTTCCTTGTAAGAGAAAAAGCAGATTATGTATGGTATGGATTTATCACGATATTTGCCGCTTCGGCATCGAATATATTTAACTTTATAAATATTCACAAATATATAAGCTTAAAACCTGTCGGACACTATGATTTTAAACCGCATCTTAAAGCTGTTGCAGTGTTTTTTGCCATGTCATGTGCCACAACGATATATACAAATCTTGACACGGTAATGATAGGCTTCATAAAAGGTGATATCGAAAACGGATACTACAACGCAGCAGTCCGCATCAAATCAATACTTGTGAGCATAGTGACTTCACTCGGGGCTGTCCTTCTTCCGAGAGCATCATATTATCTGGAAAATAAGCTGGTTGATGAATTTAAAAAAATATCACAGAAAGCACTAAGTTTCGTATTTATAATAGCCGTTCCGATGATGGTATACTTTATGCTTTTTGCACATGAGAGCATATATTTCCTCGCAGGAAGTGCCTACGATAAATCAATACTGCCGATGCAGATAATCATGCCGACACTTTTATTTATCGGACTTACTAATATCATGGGAATACAGATGCTTGTACCTCTTGGCAAAGAAAAATACGTACTGTATTCAGAAATAGCGGGAGCAATAGTTGACCTGGTGCTTAATGCTATCCTCATTCCGTTCATGGGAGCTGCGGGAGCTGCAATAGGAACGCTTGCAGCTGAGGCGGTTGTCTGGATAGTACAGTTTAGATATTTAAAAGAAGATGTAATGCCTATGTTTAGATCCATACATTACGGACTTATAATAACGGCAACAGCTATAAGCACAGCTGTTTCGGCGACAACGAAGCTTTTGTCATGGCATCCGTTTTTTATACTGGTTTTATCTGCGGTACTTTATTTCGGAATATATCTTCTTGTACTGACTATAGGAAAAGAGCCGCTTGTAATAGAGCTTGAAGATAAATTTTTAGGAAGGTTCATCAAAAAATGGAAAAAGCAAAACGATTAGACTGGATAGATATGTGCCGCGGTTTCATCATGATACTTGTGGTGTTCGGTCATACGTTGACATATAATTCAAACTTAAGATTTATCATATTCACATTTCATATGCCGGCATTATTTATAATATCGGGTTATGTTTTTAAACCAAGACCACTTAAGACATCCGGTCCTAAATATGCAAAGAGGCTTCTGTTACCGCTGTATGCGGCAGGAACGGCACTTATAGTATACAGGATCATCCGTGTTTATTTCGAGACCGGCAGAATGTCAGATATAATCTACTGGGTAAAGAGAACCTTTATAGCAATGCTTTTTGCATCGGGGACAGACACTCCGAAGGGCTTTACCTGGGTACATACATTTGGAATGTTATGGTTTCTTGCAGCAATGTTCTGGGCAATGATATTTTTATGCCTGATATTTAATCATGCAAAAAAGGAATCAGTAAGAGCGCTGCTTTGTTTTACAGGAACAATTATAGGAATAGTTATATCAAGAAAATACTGGCTTCCCATGAATATAGACATTGCGCTTATCGTGCTTACTTATCTGTATGTGGGTCACTTCCTTAAAAATATCGATCTTGATAATAAAAAAATAATGATACCACTTATGCTTGCATGCATAGTTATATGGGGGATAAATTATGCGCTTGTAGGAAAAATAGAACTTGCACAGCGTAAATTTACGATCCCGCTGCTTTCATTTGCCGCATCAATAGCAGGAAGCTTTATCGTCATATATGCTGCAAAACTTGTATATAGGGACATAAAGGTATATAATCCACTGTGTTTCATAGGAAGAAATTCAATGACAGTGCTTGTGCTGCATTTTATAGAGAGCAACATGATCCCGTGGAATGTGATACTTTCGGGAAATCCGGCATCAAAAAAGAGAATAATCATACTCTTTATACTGAGGACGATCTTTATACTCGTATCGCTTACCATATGGACAAAAGTAAAAGAGGCATTTAAAAATTGGAAAAGAAAATAAATTATCAGTTTAAAATATTATATTTCTTCGGAATATTATTCATTGTTGCGTGTCATTGCAGCTACGGAGGTATTTCCCTGGGATATGAATGGTTTTATCCGGGAGCATTTCATCTGGCACTTTTTGCGTTTGGCTCAGGATACTTTTACAAAACTTCATCCGAAGAACACATACTGGCCTATATCTGGAAAAAATTTAAACACCTTATGGTGCCGGTGCTTCTTTGGAATGCGGCATATGGCGTGATACTTCAGGTGCTGCGGCATAATAAGTTTATGTTTGGAGAAGACATTACATTGTACAATCTGTTTATAGCACCGCTTATAAATGGACACAGATTCGCACTTGATTTTCCTATATGGTATGTATTTCCGTTGTTTGTGGTCCAGACTGTAACAGTTCTGCTCAGAAAACCGCTTTCAAAGCACGAAAAGGTAAATGACTGGGTTGTACTTGCCATAAGCCTTATCATAGGATTTGCAGCTGCATATGCAGGAAGGATCGGCTGGAACAGAAACCTGAAGCTGTTATTTGTAAGAGCCGGATATCTGCTTCCATTTTATCAGCTTGCCATAGTCTACAAAAATAAATGGGAAAAACATGATAAGCTTAATAATCTGGCATACTTTGGGATAATATTTGCTTTGCAGCTTATGATTATTGCAAAATATAAAACTACGATATATTACACCCTTGCATGGGCGATAGGGTTCGACAAGGGAACGATATTTACGCCTACAATAGTAGCGGTACTCGGAATAGCATTCTGGCTCCGTGTCTGCAGGATAATAACACCTATACTGCAAAAAAGCAGACTGGTCATGATGATCGCTGATCATACGGATGCGGTCATGACACATCATATATTCAGTTTCTTTTTGTTAAATACAGCATATGCGCTAATAAACAAGCTTTCCGGTGGAACACTTTTATCCGCTTTTGACTGGACAAAATACAGGACAGATGTCCAGTATACATTCTGTCCGGATGGGCTGGTGCAGTTTAGAATAATATATCTTATCGTAGGACTTACATTACCACTTCTGGTGGTGATCCTTCAAA
Organism: uncultured Lachnospiraceae bacterium; assembly: GCA_905209075.1. GTDB lineage: Bacteria > Bacillota > Clostridia > Lachnospirales > Lachnospiraceae > Roseburia. The sequence continues at coordinate 165,726 of CAJLRL010000001.1, forward strand.
AGAAAATCAAGGAGAAAGTTAAGGAGAAAATAAAATGGAAGAAATAAGCAACTTAAGGAAATTGCAGCTTGAAGAACTTAAAATCCTAAAAATGTTTAAGAAGATATGTGAAGAAAACAATCTGCGTTATTATCTTCTCGGAGGGACACTCCTTGGAGCGGTAAGGCATGATGGATTTATACCGTGGGATGATGATGTGGATGTATGCATGCCGCGTGAGGACTATGAGAAATTCCAGAAGATCGCAGATGAACAGCTGGAAAAGCCATATTACCTTAGAAGTCTGGAAAACAATAATGACTACAGATATTGTTTTGCGAGAATCGCAACAGAAAACATGAAAATAAGAAACAGTTCAGCTAACATTCCAAGAATCGAGGATGTCTGGATCGATATAATACCGCTTGACGGAATGCCGGCAGGCAAAGCAAAAAATTTCTTTCACAAGGCACATATGTATTTCTGGAGAAGCATGAACCAGATAGGACAATATGATGAGATCGTTGATCAGAAAAGAAAACGTGGAAAAATAGAAGCACTGCTCGTAAAGATAGCCGGATGGAAGATCTGGAGAAATATGGCAGACTATCGTAAATGTACAAGAAAGATCCAGAAGGTACTTAAAAAATATAAATATGATGACTGCGATACGATAATAAATTATATGGCAGCATATGGATTTGACGAGACATTCCAGAAAAACTGGTTTGGAAAAGGCAGGGAATACAGCTTTGAGGATGACAGCTTTATAGGACCTGATGATCATGACAAGGTTTTAAGGCAGATCTACGGCAGCGATTATATGCAATTGCCACCGGAAGACCAGAGAAATAAGCATAATGCAGAAATTATTAAAATCTGATTAATGTGTCTAAAAATCGTGACTTTATTACCAGATTGTATTATACTATAAATAGTGTGGACGTGATCGCATGTCTGCACAGGAAGAGAGACGACAATGATGGAAAGAGAAAAGATCGGGCTGAAGGAACTGCAGAAGCTTACTTTGGATCTGATAATAGAATTTGATGCTTTTTGTCAGAAAAATGATATAAAATATGTACTTGGCGGAGGTTCAATGCTTGGTGCCATAAGGCACAAGGGATTTATTCCATGGGATGATGATATGGATGTAATGATGCTCCGTGAGGAATACGATAAGCTGCTAAAGGCGGCAGAAAAGGCGGCAAAAGAGCCTTCAGACAGCGAGGGCGGACTAAAGACTGACCGCAGGTTCATAAGTCCATATGACCATACCTTTGCAAGAAACTTTGCCAGATATGTAAGATGTGACTATACAAAGCACGAGGAAGGCTTTGAGGAAGATGATTGTCCGTGGATAGGAATAGACATATTCCCGATAGACTTTGTACCGGGCGATGACAGATTCAAAAAGCAGATGAAGCAGGTCAGATTCTGGCGAAAGATGCTTCTTTTCAGCCTTACGGTTCCTAATTCAGGAAAGTCAAAGGCAAAGAAAATCGCCAAAAACATAATACGTCCGTTCACAAAGCTTATAGGCAGCTACAACATGGCTCTTAAGATGGACAAAATAGCGATGAAATACGCTGACGGGGACAGGACATATATAGCGGCAGTATGCGGAATGTATGGAGACAGGGAGCGATGGAAACTGGAAGAATATCTTCCACAGGTGAGAGTGCCGTTTGAGGGAGTGCTTTTGCCGGTACCAAAGAATTATGATATATACTTAAGCAATCTTTATCATGACTATATGCAGCTCCCACCTGAGGACAAGCGCAAATACAGTTGTGCAACAGTATATAAAAACTAATAATACTAAAGGTCAACATATAATAAAACAGGAGAATAATATGAATCTAGCAGTAATATTTGCCGGCGGAGTCGGAACAAGAATGAGAACAAAGGACAAACCAAAGCAGTTTTTATCAGTATGCGGAAAACCGATCATCGTGCATACGATAGAGCTTTTCCAGTATCATCCATACATCGATGGAATAGTTGTAGTGTGCGTGGAAGACTGGATACCATATATGGAGGAGCTTAAGTTCAGATTCCGTCTCGATAAGATAGGAAAGATCGTTCCGGGAGGCGAGACAGGCCAGATGTCTATATACAACGGACTTAAAGCCGCAGAGGAAGTATACGGAGTGGATGACAATATCGTACTTATCCATGATGGTGTGCGTCCACTCATAAATGAGCAGATAATCACTGACAATATCGAATGTGTAAAGAAAAATGGTGCAGCGATCACATCAGCACCCGCAAAAGAGACATTTGTACTTATAGATGATGAGGGCAGAGTCGCTGATATTCCAAGCCGTGATCATTCAAGGATAGCAAAAGCACCACAGAGCTTTTACCTGAAAGATATCTTAGAGGCACAGGAATGGGCTATAGGAAACGGAAATACAAGCATGATCGACTCATGTACACTTATGTCAGCATACGGCAAAAAGCTTGCACTTATAGATGGACCTACAGAAAACATAAAGATCACAACACCTGATGATTTTTATATGTTCCGTGCAATATATGATGCAAGAGAAAACCAGCAGCTTGAAGAGTAATAGAAGTAATAGAAAGGAAGATAGGCATGAGTTTATATTCTCATAAAATTGTACAGTCTGATATGGAAAGACTCACATCAGATAGATCCGTACCTTTCGAAAAATTAAAAGGGAAAACAATATTTATAACAGGGGCGACAGGGATGCTCGCCTATTATATGGTATGTGCGGTTATGTACCTGAACGAAAAGCAGGGCTTCAACACACATGTCATAGCGCTTGTCAGAAACGAGGCAAAGGCAAAAACAAAATTTGAGGAATTTTTAGGTAATGATAACTTTCAACTGTGTGTACAGGATGTATGTGATCCTATAAAAATAGACGAACACATAGATTACATCGTACACGCAGCAGGTGCAGCAAGTCCATGGTTTATAAAAAATGATCCTGTCGGCATAGTAAGAGCAAATACACTCGGAACAATGAACGTCATGGAATGTGCCAGAAAAGCAGGTGTATCAAACGTACTGTTTCTTTCTACAAGAGAAATATATGGTGAAGTAAAAGATGTCAGCATGATAAAAGAGACAGATATGGGAGTACTTGATCCAAAGGAGCCTCGTTCATGCTATCCGGAGAGTAAACGTATGGCTGAACAGATACTTCAAAGCTATTATGGACAGTACAAAGTACCATATACACTTGCGAGGATCGCACACTCATACGGACCGGGAATGATAATCGAAAACGATGGCAGGGTTATGTCAGATTTTATCTGTGACACAGTACACCGCAGAAATATCATTCTTAAGAGTGAAGGCCTTGCGGAGAGAGCGTTCTGCTATATAACAGACGCAGTATCAGCTCTTTTTATAATACTTTTAAAAGGTGAGGTCGCAGAAGCATATAACGTAGCAAACGAGACAGAGCCTACACCTATAAAGGATGCAGCCCAGAAGCTTGTGGAGCTGTTCCCGGAAAATGACAGAAAAGTCATATTTGAGATAGCAAAGGACACAAGCGGTTACTGCGCATATAAGAGAGTCGGACTCGACACCGGAAAGCTTGAAAAACTCGGCTGGAAAGTGGCAGTTACTCTTGAAGAGGGAATGAAAAACACAGTATTAAGCTTTGAATAAGCTTCAAAAAGAAAAGGAAATATTATGAAGATCGGAGTAATATTAGTAACATTCAACAGACTTGATAAACTTAAGATAGCACTCGAGTGCTACGAAAAGCAGACACACAAGCCGGAATATATATACGTCATAAACAATCACAGCACAGATGGCACAGACGCATATTTAAAGGAATGGCTTGCAGGAAACGGAATATGTGAAAGACTTGTACTTGAGCTGCCTTATAATTCTGGCGGAGCAGGAGGATTCCACGACGGACTTGAGGCCGGACTTAAAAAAGATGCAGACTGGCTGTGGGTTGCAGATGATGACGCATATCCGGAGCCGGACGCATTCGAAAAAATAAATGATTATTATGAGTCACTTTCCAAAGATGAAAAAAATGGAATAGCAGCACTCTGCAGTGCAGTTATAAACAACGGAAAGATCCATTATGCACACAGAAATCATCTGAATCTGTCAAAATTCAAATGCAAATTCCGGGAATCATCACCACAGGAATACGAAAAGAAAGCATTTGATATAGATGTATTTTCATATGTAGGCACATTGATCAGCAAGACAGCACTCTTAGAGCAGGGCTTATGTGAAAAGGAATATTTCATATACTGTGATGATCAGGAGCATGCTCTTAGAATAAGAAAAGCAGGAAGGATCGTAGTAGTGCCGGAAAGCCGCGTGATCCACAATACACCGGGATTTGATGACAAAGGAATATTCTGGGGAATGTATTATCATGCCAGAAACAATCTGCTCATGATGCGCAAACATTTTCCAAATAGATATTATCTGCTTAAGATGACAAAAGCCTATGTCGTAAAGGCAAGCATTTTAAGCAAAAATGATAAAAAGACAAGAGACTTATATAAAGCAGCTTATAAAGATGCATTCCACAATAAAAAAGGAATCCATGAGATATATAAGCCGGGTTGGAAGTACTGATGGCTGAGATGACAAACAAAAGATCCAGAATAAAATATATATCTGTATTAAATGCGCTTGCATGTTTTGCGGTAGTCATGCTCCATTCAAACGGAGCCTTTTGGACATACAGTACAGACAGCTACTGGATCAGCGCAGATTTTATAGAAAGCTTTATGTATTTTGCAGTACCTGTGTTCTTTATGATAAGCGGAACAACGCTTATAGATTACAGGGACAAATATTCCACCAGGGAATATTTTAAAAAAAGAATAGAAAAAACACTCATTCCATTTATTGCCTGGAGCGTGATCGGAGCGTTCTACCAGTATTATGCAGGAAGACTTCATATCGACTGGACAGTTGAAGGAGTAAAAACACTTATAGCAGGCATGATGAACACACATGTCATAACAGTGTACTGGTTTTTCATATATCTGTTCAGCATATATCTTTGTATACCACCTCTTGCGGCTATACCAAAGACGATCAGAAAAGAAGTATTCAAATACTGCGCCGCAGTAAGCTTTTTACTCCAGATACTGGTTCCGTTCATATGCAATATAACAAAATTCAACTATGGAAACGGAGTTACATTTTTCATAGGAGAAGGTTACATGTTTTATATATTTGCCGGATGGCTTATAAAAGAGCATGAATTTACCAAAAAGGAATATGCAGTCACATATGTGCTGGGGATCATAGGATTTTTACTTCATTTCCTCGGAACATATCTTGAATCTGTAAAGGCAGGCTGCATAGTACAGACATACAAGGGATACACAAACCTTCCGGCGGTATTATATTCGATAGCGGTATTTGTACTTGTAAAACAATTATCCGAAAAAATAAATGAAAACGGCAGGGCATACAAACTCATATGCAGATTTGCCGGATACACATTTGCCATATATCTGATTCACTGGTTCATTCTTGATCTGATGACAAAAGTATTGAACCTTGATAAATTTTTACTATGTTACAGAATCGGAATGCCATTTATTGTCATCCCGTTATGTATAATCTTGGCATTTTTGCTGAGAAAAGTACCAATTATCAAAAGAATAGTGCCATAAGGAGGTATGAGCATGAGAAAATGGACAAAGGAAATTGGCTGTTTTGCGATGGCAGCGGCAATGTTTCTGTCGGTAGATCTTGGTGGTCTTTCGATCCAGAACGTACAGGCAGCAGGAACATACACAGTCAGCGGCAATTCAAGGGCAGACATCCAGAAATGTCTTGATGCAGCAAGAGATGCGGGAGGCGGAACAGTAATTCTTCCAAAGAACAATTATTACCTTGAGAATGAAGCTCTTCACATCTATTCAAACACAACACTTCGTCTGGACAAAGGAGCATATGTAAGAAGAGCAGATGGATGCTCAAGCATCATGATAATCAATGGTGACTGGAACAACACAAAGGGTGGTTACACAGACACAAAGAACATCGTGATCGAAGGTGGTACATGGGACGGATCAAACGGTTCATCCAGTGCAGATACAAACGACAACATGGAATTCGGACATGCTGATGGAATCACTATCAGAAACACAACGATCAAAAACTGCTACGGCGAGCATCTTGTTGAGTTTACAGGTGTAAAGAACGCAACAGTAGAAAATGTTACATTTGACGGATTTATCGGAAGCAGATCAGGCGATAATGCATACAAAGAGGCATTACAGTTTGATTATACTTCAAAGATTACATCAGAAGCATTCCCACCATATGACAATACTCCATGTATGGGAGCAAAGGTTACAGGATGTGTATTTAAAAACTATCCGGGTGGTGTAGGATCACATAGTGCAACTTCTGGAATCTACCACACAAATATGTCATTTACATCGAATACATTCGAGAACATTGATAATGTGTGTATCGACTTACAGAACTACAAGCTTGCAACAGTAAACGATAACTTATGGCAGGGATCAAAGACTCCGCAGACATTTATCACATTCGGTAACTCAACAGGTTCTACATCTGGAAACTTAATAAACGGAGCCGGAGATTATGCAATCTTTGTAGAGAAAGGATCAATTGTAACTCTTTCTGGAGATAAGATCAAAAATGCGAAAGAATCAGGAATTTTTGCAAAAGCACAGTCAGGTGTCACAATCAGGAATGAGGAGATCTCAAACTGTAAAAAATGTGGTATCTATGCAGAAAATTCAGCTGTTGCAATTTCAAAATCAACAGTAAACAGCAGTGGAGATACAGGAATATATGTTAAGAATCCTATAAATGTAGTAGATATATCTGATAATGCTGTTGATATAGCACCATCTGCAGGCATCCGTGTCGATGCTGGAATCAAAAACATGAAGATTTCGAATAACACAGTTATAAATACTAAGACAAACAAAGACTTAGGTTTTGGAATCTGGATCCTCGGTACAGCAGGCGGTGAGATCATAAACAATGAGATATCAGAGTTCTCTGCATATGGAATCTATGTAAGAGAGTCTGAAAACGGCTTAAGAAGCAGCAGCGTAACAGTTAAAGGCAACAAAGTAAGTAACGGACCTAGCGGTATCGTTTTAAGAAACACAGACAGTGCAACTGTAACAGGGAACACAGTAAGCTCTACAAGTGATTTTTGTATTTTCATCAATGAAAACTGTCATAACACAAAGATAAGCAACAACAAATACTCAGGACAGATAGGAGTATTTGATAAAACTGCTGACACATCAGGAAATGCAGAAACAAAGGCCGAAGTTAAAAAATTAAACGGCAAATGGGTATATGCATCAGGTGATGACATCGTAACAGGCTACACAGGACTCGCACAGTATGGCGGATCATGGTGGTACATAAGCAAGGGATACCTTGACTTTGGCTACACAGGGCTCTGCAAATACAACGGAACATGGTGGTATGTACGGTCAGGTAAAGTAAACTTTGGTTACACAGGACTTTGCAAATACAATGGAACATGGTGGTACATAAACTCTGGACGTGTAAACTTCAGCGCAACAGGACTTTGTAAATATAACGGAACATGGTGGTATGTATCAGGAGGCCGCGTAAACTTCAGTAAAACAACACTTGTACAGTACAACGGAACATGGTGGTATGTATCAGGCGGATACGTAAGATTTGGAGCAACAGGACTCTGCAATTATGGCGGAAGATGGTGGTATGTACAGAATGGCCGTGTAAACTTTAACGCAGTAACAGTAGTTAAGTACGGCGGAACATGGTGGTACGTAAACGGTGGATACGTCAGATTCAGCGCACAGGGACTTTGCAAATACGCTGGAAAATGGTGGTATATCAAAGACGGCCGCATCAACTTCAGTTATAAAGGACTTGTAAAATATAACGGAAAATGGTGGTATGTAAGAGGCGGACAGATAGACTGGAGTTACTCAGGTACTACTACATACAATGGTGGAACATATTACGTTAAAAATGGTATGCTTGCATAGGAAATAAAAGTCAGCAGTCAAACAGGATGTCATGGCATAATATGAAATATGCATAAACATTAAAAGGAAAGAATTGGGAAATGAGAAAATATTTGGCAGGAGCACTCTTTGGACTTTCAATGCTTGCAGGCGGCATCAGCGTACAGGCAGCAGGAGTTACAGGAGAAAGTAGTGACATAAAATCTCTTTCGGTGGGAAGCGGAACGCTTTCCGCCGGAGATTCCCAGAAAGTAACAATTGGCCTGGATAGCAGTATCCAGGCTGATGAAGCTTTGCTGGAAGTCTACAATGAGACTATTGATTATAAAAGCGTATATTACGCTACAGTAAATGAAGCAGGTCAGCTTGAATTTGATTTTGAGATACCGGAAGAAGGAACATACAGCATAACAGGACTTAAGCTTGTTGATGATGGAAATACATATGAATATTCACTTTCAGATTTAGGTCTTACACAGGAATTTTGTGCATCAGGAGATACAGATGATGACACAGATGATGATGATGAAAATGTATACAAAGCCGGAAGCGGCCTAGTAGTTGTTATAGATGCCGGACATGGTGGATATGACGGTGGTGCAGAATCTACATTTAACGGTGTTACATATTCAGAAAAATATATGAACCTCAAAATAGCGCAGGCATGCCGTGATGAATTACAGAAATACTATGGCGTGACTGTATATATGACTAGGGATGATGACACATTTGTAAAGCTCGAGGACAGAACAGCTTACGCAAAAAGTGTTGGAGCAGATGTGTTTGTCAGCATCCACAATAACTCAAGTGAGAGCGGGGCTGCAAACGGGGCAACTGTTTTTTACCCGAACTCGAATTATAATGCTTCTATAGGTTCGACAGGAGAGGGGCTTGCCCAGAGTATCCTCAATAATCTGACACAGTTTGGTTTGAAAAACAATGGTGTGCAGATCAGAAACAGTGAGAGCGGAGACACATATGCGGATGGCTCACTGTGTGATTATTATAGTGTAATACGTGGAAGCAAGAAGCGTGGTTTCCCGGGACTTATAGTAGAGCATGCATTCTTAAGCAATCAGTCCGATGCTGAGAAATATTTAAATGCCGATGCAAAGCTTACAGCACTCGGGGTAGCCGATGCAAAGGGAATTGCAGCATATTATGGCTTATCAGTCGGCACAGGACAGCTTGAGCGCCAGGGAAACGGCGACTGGTACATGATGCATAACGGACAGATCGATACAAACTATAACAGCCTTGCATACTATCAGGGATACTGGTATGTAGTGTCAAACGGAGTTTTAAACAGAAACTTCACCGGCTTATACAAATACCAGGGAAACTGGTATTATGTAAAAAATGGTACGGTTGATTTTCATTACACAGGACTTGCAAAAAACAGCGCAGGCTGGTTTTATGTAGATGACGGAAAAATAAACTGGAACTATAACGGACTTGCAAAAGGTAATGCAGGCTGGTTCTACGTGAGAAGTGGAAAAGTAGATTTTTCAAAGAACGGACTTGTATATAATGCAGGAAACTGGTTCTACATACAGAACGGATACTTAAACTGGAATACAACAACACTTGTAAAATACAACGGCAGATGGTACGGAGTACGTAACGGATATGTAGACTGGAATTACAGTGGTATCATAAGACTTGGCGGCTCATATTACTATGTGTCAAACGGAATCTTAAACTGGAATTATACAGGACTTGCGAAAAACAAAACAGGCTGGTTTTATGTAAAAAACGGAAAAGTTGACTTTTCAAAGACAGGACTTGTATATAACGCAGGAAACTGGTTCTATATCCAGAATGGATTTTTAAACTGGAAAACAAGTACACTCGCACAAAATGGCGGAGTGTGGTATGGAGTACATAATGGATATGTAGACTGGAGATACAGCGGTATAATAAGGCTCGGAGGTTCATATTATTATGTATCAAACGGAATCTTAAACTGGAACTACACAGGACTTGCGAAAAATGATACAGGCTGGTTCTATGTAAAACAGGGAAAAGTAGACTTCTCAAAGGTCGGACTTGTATATAATGCAGGAAACTGGTTCTGGATCACAAATGGTTTCCTTAACTGGAATTCAAACGGAGTGGTACCATATGCAGGAAAATGGTTCTGCGTCAGAAACGGAAGAGTAGACTGGTCGTATAACGGACTTGCAGTCGGCGCAACCGGAACATGGTACATTAAAAACGGACAGGTTGACTTTACATACAACGGACCGGCAGTTCTTAACGGAGATGAATATATAGTTTATGGTGGACATGCCTCAGTAAAAGGCACATCCATCATGGGCACATCATCAACATCTGTAGAGCAGATGGTAAAATATTACAATGCACATGCTACATATCCGGCATTTTATGCAGGAACTGATGCACCTACGATCGAGGCATTCTGCCAGATCTATATGGAAGAATGCGCAGCAGAGGGTGTAAAAGCTGAGGTGGCATTCTGCCAGGCGATGAACGAAACCGGATTTTTGAAATTTGGTGGACAGGTAAGTATAACACAGTATAATTTTGCAGGAATGGGAGCAACTGACGATGGTGCAGCCGGAGCAAGCTTTCCAAATGTAAGGACCGGAGTACGTGCGCAGGTACAGCATCTTAAAGGATATGCCTCTACAAATGCACTCAATAATGCCTGCGTAGATCCAAGATTTGCATACCTTAGCAAATCAAGAGGCTGCGCACCTATAGTAGAATGGCTTGGAATAAACGAAAATCCGGCTAAAAAGGGATGGGCAACATCAGTAAATTACGGATATAATCTGCGAAACTTATATATGAATAAATTAGCACAATATTAGTAATAAGAGTAATCAGGAATAATAAGGATAGGAAATGAAAAAGTTATTAATAAGCATGCAATTTATGATATTGCTTCTTCTGTTTGGGAGAAGCAATATTTTTGCGAGTGAAATAAAAACACAATCACTATTAAATTTAAAATATGATGACACATACGATATAACTCAAAACAGCAGCTATGAAGGATATGAGATAGAAAAAATAGAAAATGTTATCGTAAGATCAAAACAGGTAGCAAACGGACAGGTAATGTCGCAGAAGAAGGATACAAATGTCATTACAGCAATAGGCAGTACAAAGATGAAAGCAACGGGAGTGGGAACAGCAAAAGCTGTACTGAAAAATCCGGATAAAAGTCTGGATGTGAAGGAAGTCTGGATAAGTGTGGAACCTGCTCCCCTTACATATATTCTGGTGGCAGGCCAGAGCAATGCAGCGGGATTTCAGACAGAGAATAAATATCGTCCGCAGGATTCAGTAGCATGTGCGGAGGATCAGATATATTCGACAACAGCAAGCTTTGAGCCGGGAGAAAAGAACGGGATAAATGGAACAAGGGATCTTACCGGAGTTACATTTTCCGAATCGGTGACAGCAGACAACGCAGAAGAGTTTGTACCGGGAAGTCTGACCGGAGAAAGAAATATATACGGCGAAGAGCTTGAATACAAGACAGATCATCTGGCTATGGATCAGGGCGGCAAGTGTGGCCCGGACAGCGGAATAGCATATGAATGGAATAAGCTTACCGGAGATAAAGTCTGGATAATAAACACAGCTGTCGGTGCGACCGGAATACAGGCATGGACTCCGGGCGGCAGATATTACGAAAACACAAAAGCATTCTGCCAGTACACAAACAAAACATATGATGCAGAAATAGAAGCCGGACATTACACAAAAGGTAAAAAGTTATTATTCTGGCTTCAGGGCGAGAATGATAAAAATATGGATGCGGCGGACTACACTGGGCATTTCATGCAGATGTTCAAAGGCATGCAATCCGATATAGGTATTGAAAAACTTGGCATTATCATGGTACGCTCAAGTGGGAGCGGACAGCACACAAATAAGCTCGATCTTACTATGACAGGACCTAGGATCACACAGTACTATACAGGTCAGAGCACAAAGTACGGCGATATATATGTGGCGAGCAACGCAAATGAAAACTGGGTAACAGATGAGGGCGTGAGCAGCTATTTTAATAATGCATATAAAACAGGAAATCTTGATTATCCGCTTCGGGCAGGTATAAGCACTGAGCTTCCTGCAACAGTAAAACAGGTACACAACGATATACATTATTCGCAGATAGCACACAATGAAAATGGAATCACAGCGGCATACGGAATGTACGAGGCACTATATCAGAATGCAAAAGCGGACAGTGTATCATGGGTGACAAAAGCAGGGCTCGCAGAAGAAAATGATGCGAAAACCGGATATCCTATCGTAGAGATGGATGGCAGTGACAATAACTTTATAATGCCAAAAACAAACCCTTCATACACAAAAGGAACAGTAAGTGTGACAGGAGATGCGTTTACATATGATGAGGCGACCGGAACAATACAGGTAAATAAAAACGGGGTCGGATATCTGACATACACAGTGGCAGGAAAACAGATATCAAAGATCGAAATTGATGTGACAGGCGACCTTACAAGTGTGGTTGGAAAAGGATACAACGGAATATACAATTACGGCGGAACATATTATTATCTGAAAAACAGTATAATCCAAAGAGATGTGACTACACTTATCAAATGGGAAGACAAATGGTGGTATGTAGAAGACGGGCACGTAAACTTCAACTACAACAGCCTCATATACTACAATGACAAGTGGTGGTATGTGCATGACGGCTATGTGGACTTTGGCGCAGACACACTCGTTCCATACAACGGAAACTGGTGGTATGTAAAGGGCGGCTATGTCAGATTTGACGAGACAACAGTAAGTAAGCTCGGTGACACATGGTGGTACGTAAAATCAGGTGAGGTAGACTTTGATGCCAATACATTAGCAGAATACAACGGACGTATGTGGTATATAGACGAAGGTTCGATCAACTTTGATGCCACACTCATATACGAATATAGTGGGAAAAAATACTACGTTGAAAAAGGTGTTGTGGATAATTCAAAGAATGGATTAGTGGAATGTGACGACGACATATGGTATGTAAGATCAGGAATAGTCGATACGGGCATGAACACTCTGGTAAAAAGTAATGGAACCTGGTGGTATGTAAAAGGCGGCAAGGTAGCAGAAAACGAGACAACACTTGTAAAATACAGCGGAAACTGGTGGTACATAAAAAATGGTAAGATAGACTTTAGTGCCCGGACGCTGTGCAAGTACAATGGAAACTGGTTTTTTGTATCAAGTGGAATGGTAGACTTTAGATCGCAGACACTCGTAAAATACAATGGAACCTGGTGGTATGTAAGAGGCGGCTATGTGCGCTTTAATGAGACAACACTCGTAAAATATAACGGCAGCTGGTTCTATGTAAAAGGCGGTGCTGTTAATTTCAAGACAACAACGCTTGTGAAATACAATGGAAACTGGTTCTATGTAAAGAACGGAGCTGTAAACTTTAAGACAACAACACTTGTAAAATACAATGGAACCTGGTTTTATGTAAAGGGCGGCTATGTCAGATTCAATGAGACAACACTCTGCGCATATAATGGAAACTGGTTCTATGTGAAAAACGGAGTTGTAAACTTTAGCACGACAACACTTGTAAAATACAATGGAACCTGGTTTTATGTAAGAGGCGGTTATGTCAGATTTTCAGGAGCAACACTTTGCAAGTACAATGGCAGCTGGTTCTATGTAAAGGGAGGTTACGTCAGATTTAACGAAGAAACTCTGTGCCTTTATAACGGAGTATGGTATTATGTAAATAGCGGAGTTGTAAACTTTGCAGCAAATAAAAAAGTAAACTATAACGGCGGCACTTATAATGTACAAAACGGCATTGTAGTGTTCAATTAGAAAGAAAGGAGAAAACATAATGAAGAAAAAGCTTTTATCCACAATTCTTGCTGCGACAATGCTTTTTACATCTGCGGACTTAAGTACAGTGACAGTATATGCAGATGAAGCGCAGGAGCAAAGCAGCGGATACGAAGATGTGCAGCAGGCTGAAGTCACAGGGGATGTTGATGAGGCAGAGGTAGAAGGAACAAAAGAGGCAGTGGGTGTCAATGCGGACACACCGGAGGAGGTCGACGAAAACTGCCAGATGGGAACATCTGACAGCGGGATAGAGCTCTATAGCAGTGTCCCAACAAGCTACGATGAGGTGACTCATGCGGACAGATTTGCAAGCTATACAAAGGTAAAAGGAATAGACGTATCAAGACATCAGGGTACAATAGACTGGAATAAGGTAAAGGCAGCAGGAGTTGACTTTGCCATAATAAGAACCGCATACAGAACATATCAGGATTCTGGAAATCTCTTTGCAGATCAGATGGCAAAGCAGAACATACAGGGTGCAAAGAATGCAGGGATCAAAGTCGGTGTATACATATACTCACAGGCTGTATCGGTATCCGAGGGAATAGAGGAAGCCGATTACATAATAGACCAGCTTGGCGGTGAAGCGCTGGATCTTCCGGTAGTGTTAGACTATGAATTTTATACAGACGGAAGACTTGAAAAAGCTAATCTCTCAAAAGAGGATGGAACCTCGATAGCTAATGCATTCTGTGCAGAGGTTGCAAAGAACGGATACATACCGATGGTATATGCAAACAAATATATGTTTGAAAACTATCTGTATCCGGATAAAATATCAAACAACTATCCAATCTGGCTTGCAAACTACACAAACAAGACAGGATATAAAGGTGATTATGTATTCTGGCAGTTCTCAGAATCAGGAAGCGTAGATGGAATAAGCACATCTGTTGACCTTGATTTCTGGTATGATGACGGAACAGCCATGAACTCAAGCTTCACAGGTTTCCGCCAGATGACTGACGGTACATGGAAATATTACCTGAACGGCAAATTCAACCAGTATTATACAGGGCTTGCCAAGCACACAGACGGCTGGTGGTACTATGTGAAAAACGGTGTGATCGACTGGAAATACGAAGGACTTGCACAGAACACAAGCGGTGAATGGTACTATGTAAAAAATGGTGCATACACACAGGAATATACAGGACTTGCATACAATGCAGGAAACTGGTTCTATGTGGAAAAAGGTGTCTTAAAATGGGATTACAGTGGATATGTAAACCATACAGACGGCAAATGGTATTATGTAAAGGACGGCGTAGTTGATTTTAGTGCGACAGGACTTTACAAACACTCAAATGGCTGGTGGTATTATGCAGATAAGGGCATTATCGACTGGAAATACACAGGTCTTGCAAAAACAGTCGATGGAAGCTGGTATTATGTAAAGAACGGATCATTTGCCCCATCATTTACAGGACTTGTAAAGAACTATAACAACTGGTTCTATGTGGAAAAAGGATGCTTAAACTGGGACTACACAGGATTTGTAAAGCACACTGACAATAGATGGTACTATGTAAACCAGAGCGTAATTGATTTTGGTGTCACAGGACTGCGCCGCCATGTCGATGGAAACTGGTATTACGCAAATAAGGGAATCATCAATTTCTCATTCAAAGGCCTTGCAAAAGGTGATGACGGAGTATGGAGAAATGTCAAAAATGGATGTGCCATAAATGATTTCAACGGACTTGTCAAAAACGGAACACAGTGGTTCTATGTAAAGAATGGTGCTATCGACTGGACATACAGTGGCTTTGTAAAACACACAGATGGCAACTGGTACTATGTAAAGAACTCTGTGATAAACTTCGGGGCAAACGGACTTCGTCTCCACAGTGACGGAAACTGGTATTATGCAAAAGCCGGAGTGATAAGATTCGGATATCAGGGACTTGCACAGGGCGATGACGGAGCATGGAGAAACGTAAAGAACGGCTGTGCGATAAAGAACTTCAACGGACTTGTCTTATACAATAAGAAATGGTGGTACGTCCAGAATGGAAGCATAAACTGGAGCTACAACGGATTCGTAAAACACACAGACGGACTGTGGTATTATGTAAAGGGCGGTATCGCAGACTTTAGCGCAGCAGGACTTAAGCTTCATACAGATGGAAACTATTATTATTCACAGAATGGAATCATAAAGTGGGGATATTCCGGAACAGCAGCAGCACCTGACGGAACACAGATGACAGTCAAAAATGGTGTGGCAGTAAAATAAAAGTTACTTGTTACACTGTCAGGTGAGAACAGCAATAAATAAAAAACGCAGACAATCATACATTACCCCTTCCTGCACAGGGAGGGGTAATAAACTATAAAGGAAAGAATAACGTTGCACAATAGGAAAATCAGACATAAAGAAACCGGACATAAAAAAATTGAATCAGTTATTATAGTGGAAAAAATGCATAAATTCAAACGGATAAAAGCTGGCACAGTCGACATCAACAAGCTGTGGGAGAAGATATATCTGACTATACTTGCCCTATATGTTGGATTTAATACACTGTTTACTACAACGTTAAAGATCGCATGGCCGCCATATTTCTTCCAGACATTTACGGTCATCTGCCTCACACTTGTCGTAGGAAGGATAATCCTTATACAGGACATTCCAAAGAAGTATGCAATCTCAATTGCGATAACAGCATTTGTGTTTTTAATGTCGCATTATGTGTCAGGCTATGGACTTCCGTTCGATCTTTTAATGCTTCTCATAGGATCTTATAAGGTTGATTTCAAAAAAATACTGGAGACATATCTGGGAGTATGGATCGTAATACTGACTATCACTGTTATATCGGCGATGACTGGTCTGACAGAAAATTATGTGTATTATGATGATGCCGGAGAAAATGCAAGGATGGCGCTGGGACTGTCATATCCGACTGAACTGGCTGCATATATGGCATTTATAATGTTTACATATGTATGTATCAGGCAAGCAGACATCACATTCCAGGAAATAGGTGTGATGGCAGCTCTGGCACTTGCCGTATTATACATCACACAGGCGAAAACAGATTTTTATGTAATGGTTCTCTTACTTGTCACAGTACTGCTTTTAAAGAGATTCGGAGATAAATTCAACGACTTTATCCAAAGAAAGCGGGTAAAGATATGCATACTCGTATTTCCGATATTGCTAGGCGTTGTTATATGGAGAATCACAGCCATATACAGCCCCGATAAATCGTGGCTTGTAAGTTTTGACGAACACCTGTCAGGCAGACTCTCCCTCGGAGAATGGGCGATGTCAGTGTATCCGCCGAAAATGTTCGGTCAGTATGTTGCAGAAAAAGGCCCGGGTGAAAATACATGGGATTATTTCTTCATAGACTCATCTTACATATCTATATCTATAAAATATGGTGTGGTATTTATCTATAATATTCTGGTGCTATGGGATTACAGGCTGAAACAGTTGTGCGAAGATAAAAAAGGTTTTATTGTAGCAGTCATGATGATAATATTCATCCAGAGTGCACTTGAACATCATATGATACAATACTGGATGAATCCGTTTTTACTCATGTTTTTTGCGGACATGACAAATATATCAGGAAAGAAACATTATGCCGGAAGAGAAGCCGGGGAGGAAATGATGGATTTAAACCAGATATAATATAATAGAAGAGGAAGCCGGCGGAGACGCCGGCTTTTGTAGTAAAAGGAATTGACTGGACGAGGTGGCTGATATAAGATGAAGGTACTATCAATTTGATATTTTGAGTTTGTGATACTTGGAATGGAAGGACAGGAGCATATCCTTTTGTTAATGATTATAAAATGCATCTTGTAGAAGCAAGAAAAAATAATTTGAAATTTCATAATATCAATAATCGCGATTTATTTAATCTTTTCGGAATATTGCTGAATGAAAAAGGATGTATCAATGAAATTAAAGAAAAAGCAATAGATTATGCAAAAAGAAATAAGGTAGAAAAGTTGGTTATTATGACTCTTACGGGAGCTGCAAATTGTAAGATCGGTTATAATCTGAATTCCAAGAAAGGAGAGACTAATATGTGGACTGTATTTGAGGAAACATGGAAAGATGGAAAAATGGAAGGAAAAATGGAAGGAAAATTGGAGGGAAAAGCAGAGGAAATCGTGGAAATTGGTTATGAATTTGGATTATCAGAGAATGATATATTGGAAAGACTACAGACTAAATTGAATATATCTTTACAGAAAGCGCAGGAGTATCTTGCGATGTTTGGAAAAAGAGTTGTATAGAAAAAATCTATTACAGAGAGCTGGCAGAAGGAGTCAGACATTACAAGGAAACGGAAGGAGGTAGAATAGAAATGTGTGATTTAGTGAAAGAATATGCAGAGAAAAAAGCTGCCGAGGCGAAAAAAAGAGGCATTTTAAGTATGATATTTACATACGTGCAAAGAGGAAAAAGCACAATAGAAGAAGGTGCCAAAGATGCCGACATGTCACAGAGTGAGTTCATAAAGGCAATGACTGCCGCCGGATATAAGCTGCCGGAGGGCACAAAAAAGTAAAGGGATTAAAACCTGTAAGTGTATTGCGCAGAAAGAATGAAAAAGAAAATTTACAATTGAATTTTAAACGAATGGGTTTATTGAATTGCTACGATCATAAATTTCAGCTTTACATTTGCAAATGATAATAATGAGTATGTAGATTTTGAATTAAAAGTGATATAAATTGGATTAAACAATCTGAGATGATAAGGGAGACCGGCAGAGATGCCGGTCTTTTGTGATATGTATTGCAAATATGTTAAAATATCTGCGTTTGGGTGTGCTGGATAGAAAAAATGTTTTGATGATTTCACATGGAAATGGTACTTTTGATATTCAATACTGTGCGATTTATATAAAAGATATGCAGGATAGTACTTTATAGCTATGCGAATTTAATATGAAGTGGTATACTCTAGATATATCATATTGTAATTATGTCGAATTCTGTAAAAAAGTTGTAATATATTACGGAATGTGGTAAAATCAGATAGATTGTGTAGAATTATGATAAAAGATATAAAAACAAGAATCAGTAAACTGAATATAGACTTTGACTTTGAAGCTTACTGGGAAATCATATATCTCATATTACTGGCATTCTTTGTCGGTATGAGATTCCTGCTGTCTACTATGTTTACGATATACTGGCCTAAATACTTCTACCGGACTCTTACGGTGATAGGCGTGGTGCTCGTTCTTTTGCATCTTATGATGGCAAAGGATATAAGCAAAAAAGAAATTGCGGCGATGCTGGTTGTGACGTTTGTGTTTATGATGTCACATTACGTGTCGAGATATGACTTTTTGGTAGATTTGCTGATACTGATACTTGGAGCGTATAGGGTTAACTTCAGAAATATATTGAAGACTTATATAGCGGTGTGGTCGGTGCTGTTGGTGGTCACTATAATAGGGGCAATGACGGGGCTGGCGGAGAATCTGGTGTATTATCAATGGCAGCATGGTGAAGGACAGAGAGCAAGAATGGCACTAGGTATTTGTTATCCGACAGACTTGGCGGCATATGTAGCATTTTTAATGCTTACATATATTGGCTTTAGAGGATTTGAAATTTTAAAAATAGAATTAGTGGTTATGCTTATCTTGACTATAGTTGTATATTACATAACAGATGCAAGGACAGATGTTGCTTGTATGATAGTTGCATTATTGATAGTATGTTGTTTGAAATTATATTTGAAAAAACATAAAATTGATATTACTAATCCTATAATAAAAAGGATTATAATAGCGATTCCTTTTATAGTGTGCGCAGGAATGCTATTGGCTACTGTGTTATTTTCAAACGATAGTGAAGTGTGGAACGTAATAGATACAAAGCTCAATAGTAGATTGATGTTTAGCGAACAAGCCCTAGAGGATTATGGAATAACACTTAATGGACAGTATATTTTTGAAAAAGGTGCTGGAGGAACAACAGATAGTCAAGAATATTATTTTTTTATAGATTCATCTTATATATCTATAATAATAAAATACGGAGTTATACTTTTGGTTTTACTATGTGGAATGTTATCATATAGCATACATAAATTTGAAAAAACCAAAGAATGGGGATTGATAGTGGCTATATTTGTTATATGCATTCATAGTATAATGGAACATCATTTGATTCAATATTGGTATAATCCGTTTATTATTGCAGTGCTTTCAGCCTGCAATATAGATAAATTACGGATTAACAAAAATCCTAGAAGAGGAAAAGTGGAACTTAAGGTTGAAAAATTAGGATAGAACGGAGAAAATATTAATGAAAGTATGTTTGGTAGGCTCATCTGGTGGGCATTTAACACATTTATATATGCTAAAACCATTTTGGAAAGACAAAGAAAGATTTTGGGTTACTTTCGATAAAGAAGATGCTCGTAGCTTGCTTAAAGGAGAAAAAATGATTCCTTGCTATTATCCAACGAACAGAAGCTTGAAGGGGTTACTTATTAATTCCAGATTAGCATGGAAAGTTTTGAAAAAAGAGAAGCCGGATTTGATTATTTCGTCTGGAGCAGCTGTGGCAGTGCCGTTTTTTTATATTGGAAAATTGTTTGGTGCAAAATGTATATATTTGGAGGTGTTTGATCGAATAGATCATTCGACTCTTTCAGGAAAAATGGTTTATCCGATAGCGGATAAGTTTATTGTGCAATGGGATGAAATGAAAAAAATATATCCTAAAGCGATAAATTTAGGTAGTATTTTCTAAAGGGGATAAATGAAATGATATTTGTGACAGTCGGAACACACGAACAACAATTTGATAGATTAATAAAATGTGTTGATAAATTAAAAGAAGATGGAACTATTAAAGAAGATGTAATAATTCAAACCGGATTTAGCACTTATGAACCTAAATATTGTACGTGGAAAAAATTGTTTCCATATAATGAAATGTTAGAAAATGTTAAAAAGGCGCATATTGTTATTACGCATGGTGGACCTTCCAGTTTTATAATGCCTTTACAAATTGGAAAGATTCCTATAGTGGTTCCAAGAATGAAAGAATATGATGAACATGTTAATGATCATCAGGTGAATTTTTGCAGGGAAGTTGCAAAAAGAAATGGTAATATTATTGAAGTAGAAGATGTAGAAAAACTAAAGGAGTGTATTGTTAATTATAAAGATATAGTAAAAGACATGAATAATGAACAAAACAGCAACAATAAGAATTTTTGCGAAAAATTTAGTGTATTAGTTGAAGAAATTTTAAAGTAAAATCTTATGTGGTGAATTTGATTATGAATATAGAATATAGAGAACTTAGATTTTTGATTTTTTTTATACCGGTTTTTTTCTTGAAGTTGATAAATATAACAGCATCAGACAAGCTATTAGTTATAGTTTCAATAGGCTGCTTTATTTTTTTTACAGTCTGTATACTAGGAAACGAAAAAATGGAAAAAACCAAGATAATATCGATGGCGTTTTTAGTTATTTTTACATCGATATTGGTGCTTACATGTGGAAAACAAGGAGCCTTTTTTTCGACTATAATGATAGTTGCGTTGTCGGGTATAAAATCATATAAGAAAATATATAAAGTTTTAATGGCAGTTGGAAGTATAGCATTACTTGTTTCAATGTATATCGAAAGAAATGGTCAAGAAGGGGCAAGGTATATAAATGGACAATGGGTTAGTATTTATAAAAGATCTAATATATTATATATATCTTTTTTTACAGTAGTGTGTTTATATTTATTTCAACAAAATAAATTAAAATATAAGCAATTATTTACTATATCAGTAATAGGCATTATTATGTATAAATATACTGGTTCAAGAACAGGATTGTTAATGCTAATCGGACTTGTTTTTTTGCTAATTATATTAAGAAAACCCAAGATATTTCATAATAGAATAATAAATAAGTTATGTATATTTTCACCATTAATTAGTTTGTGTATTTCACTTTTTATGACGATTCTTTATGGAAATAATTCGGCTGTTAATATTTTGAATATGATGATGCAAGGTCGAATTTATCAAAATAAATTATTTTTTGATTCATATGGAATCAAGTTGTTCGGACAACATATTTTTGAAAGTATGGATGCAAATAATTATCAAGTATTAGATTGTGCGTATATGGATATGTTGATTTGCTATGGTCTGTTGTTTACTATAATATGGATATTAGGGTCAATAGTGGTCATTAAATATCTATATGTGAATGAAAGATATATTGAAGTGGCAATAATGGTAGT
Organism: uncultured Lachnospiraceae bacterium; assembly: GCA_905209075.1. Taxonomy (GTDB): domain Bacteria; phylum Bacillota; class Clostridia; order Lachnospirales; family Lachnospiraceae; genus Roseburia. The sequence continues at coordinate 187,818 of CAJLRL010000001.1, forward strand.
CTATTCAATATATGGTATATCTGAAACGTTTTTACCTAATTGTTATTTGAATGTATCGTTATTTTTATATGCAGAATGCTTATTTTATATGATTGAACATGGAAAAATTAAAATTAAATTTATAAGGTGAAAAAATGAAAAAAACGAAAATGATTGCAATGTATTTGCCACAATATCATGAAACGGAAGAGAATAACAAATGGTGGGGGAAAGGATTTACTGATTGGACGAGTGTTAAGGGGGCAGAGCCATTATATAAGGAACATAATCAGCCAAGGATTCCTATGAACAATAATTATTATGATTTAACAGATGTTCAAACTCTAAAGTGGCAGGCGTCGACAGCTAAGAAATATGGAATATATGGATTCGGAATATATCATTATTGGTTCTCAACGGATAAGCAAACGCTAACAAAACCAGCTGAACTGATTTTAGAAAATAAAGATATAGATATTCCATTTTTTCTAAGTTGGGATAATAACTCATGGGTAAGAACGTGGAGTAAGTATAAACATAATACAAATGCATGGTCTCCTAAGGTAGATGAAAATTTAAGTGAGGAAGACTGTAAAGATGGAATATTAGCCAAATTAGATTATGGAAATGAAGAAGATTGGAAAATACATTTTGAATATTTGAAAAAATTTTTTGATGATTCAAGATACATAAAAATAGATGGTAAACCGGTTTTCGTTATTTGGAATTATACAGAAAAAGATAAATTGAAGAAAATGTGCGAATATTGGAGAAAGCTAGCTTTAGAAGTAGGATATAATGGATTATATTTGATTAATAGATATAACCCATATGATTCGATGGAGGGATTTGATACTTTATTTACATATGAACCAATGTTCTCGGCATGGCAGAATAAGAATATTATTAATAGAATTTGTTCGAAAATAAAAGAAAATGTTGTTAAAGAAAAAAAATTGACAATATATGATTATGATGATGTATGGAATTCTATAATAAAAAATGCTAGACTTAAATCAAAAAAGAATATATGGTTTGGGGGATTTGTTGGCTATGATGATACGCCAAGAAGAGGAAAACAAGGAAAAATAGTTAAGGGCGAGTCACCTAAAAAATTTGAGAAATATTTAAAGCAACTGAAAAAAATTTCAGAAACTCAGGATAAAGATTTTATTTTTTTGACAGCATGGAATGAGTGGGGAGAAGGCGCTTATTTAGAACCTGATCAAGATAACAAATATGAGTATTTAGAAGCTTTAAAAAGGGTTGTAGATGATAATGAATATAATTAAAGGGACAGTAAAGCGGATTGTTTTTTTGTTTACAAAACGTAATTTGGCAAAATGTGGGAAACATACATTATTTGAATATCCTTATATTTGCGAGGGAGAAAAGTATATTTCAGTCGGAGAAAATATTAGATGTAAGGCAGGGTTACATTTAGCCGCTATTGATTATCATAATGGCTTGAAATTTACACCTAGTATAAAAATAGAAAACAACGTATCAATAAACTATGATGTACATATTGCATGTGTTAATAGTGTTAGTATAGGGGAAGGGTGTTTACTAGCAAGTAAAATATTCATTACGGATCATTTTCATGGTGGGACTAGTTTAGAAGATATGAAGATTTCACCGAGTAAAAGATTATTGCATTCAAAAGGACCTGTGAAAATAGGAAAAAATGTATGGATTGGGGAAAATGTTGCAATTATGCCCAATGTGTCAATTGGAGAAGGAGCTATAGTAGGAGCTAATTCGGTTGTTACTAAAAATGTGCCAAGTTATTCAGTAGTTGCTGGTAATCCGGCTGAAGTTATTAAGAGTTATAAGGAAGATATTTAATGAACATAGTGATTAATGCTGTTCTTGCTTTTGAAGAGGCAAGGGGAGTTGGAAGATATTTTAATAATTTGTTGCCTGAAATAGCAAAAAGTGATAAAAAAAATCAATATTACATATATTATGGAAAATGGATGGAAAAATATTCATTTTTAAAGGTTGAACAGGAAAATATTCATTTTGTCTGTTTGGATATAAAAAATAATCAAATTTATAGAAATCTATATTTAGCAATTTTATTACCACTTAAAAGTAAAAAATTTAATCCGGATGTATATTTTTTAATTGATACCCAGGCAACGTTATTAAAACCATGTAAGATGTTATCTACAATTCACGATTTGGCAGAATATCAGGTTCCGGAAAAATATTCAAAAAAGCAAGCTTATATAAGAAGATGTATTGTGAAAAGACAGATCAAATTAAGCGATCAAATAATTACGGTGTCTGAATATTCAAAGAATGATATATGCAGAAGATTTGGTGTACCTAAAGACAAAATCCATGTGATATATAATTCACTGGCTAACTCACAACAAAATATGGAAGTGTTTAATGAACCAGAAAATTATTTTCTTTTTGTGAGTGAAATTGAAAAGGCTAAAAATTTAGAGGTTTTAATAAGAGCGTACTTATTACTAGACGAAAAATATAAAGAAAAATTCAAAATAGAAGTTGTTGGAAAACGTGGAAATGATTATGACAGATTACATACAATAATTGTAAACAATAATTTGCAGGATAAGGTTCATTTTAATGGGTTTGTATCTGATGAAAAATTAAAAGAAATGTATGCAAAAGCATATGCATTTGTTTTCCCGTCATTTTTTGAAGGATTTGGTTTACCTGTAATTGAAGCGATGGGGAATAATACACCTGTTATTTGCTCTGACATAACTTCTATACCAGAAGTTGGTGGTGAGGCAGTGCTTACATTCAATCCTTATAAAGCAGAAGAATTAAAAGATAAAATGGAATATTTAATACAAAATAAGTCTGTTAGAAAAGATATGATTCTTAAAGGACAAGTTAGGCTTCAAGAATTTGAACCTTCTAAATTGATTAGAGAGTTTATGAACGTATTAAATTTATTCTAAGTGAGGAAAATGGAATGAATATAGTATTACTATCTGGTGGATCAGGAAAAAGGCTTTGGCCATTATCAAATGATATACGATCAAAGCAGTTTATAAAATTTTTCAAAAAGAGTGATGGAACATATGAGTCGATGGTTCAAAAAATATATAGAAAAGTAAAAGATATAGATACGGAAGCAGTTATTACTGTTGCTACATCAAAATCACAGGTTTCAGCTATTAATAATCAATTGGGTGAAGATGTAGGTATTAGTGTTGAACCATGTAGAAAAGATACGTTTCCGGCTATTGCATTAGCTATAACATATTTATATGATGTAAAAAAGGTCTCACTAGATGAAGCAGTTGTAATTTGTCCAGTTGATCCATATGTTGATGATGAGTACTTTTATTCATTAAATAAGTTATATGAACTTGCGTATAAAAAACAATCTAATATTGTTTTGATGGGAATAGAACCAACATATCCTAGCGAAAAATATGGTTATATTATTCCAAAAGATAATAAAGATGTAAGTAAGGTAAAGACTTTTAAAGAGAAACCTAGTGAAAAAGTCGCAAGGGAATATATTAAAGAAGGCGCATTATGGAATAGTGGTGTATTTGCTTTCAAAATTGACTATTTATTAAAAATTGCACACGAATTGATTGAGTTTAAAGATTATTATGATCTGCTGGCAAAATACGATACATTGGATAAAATTAGTTTTGATTATGCTGTTGTTGAGAAAGAAAAAGATATATCGGTTATGAGATTCTCTGGTGAATGGAAAGATTTAGGAACATGGAACACATTAACAGAGGCTATGGATGACAGGACAATCGGAAATGTTATAGTAGATGATAAATGTATTAATACTAATATAATTAATGAATTAGATATCCCAATATTATGTATGGGGGTAGAAGATGTTGTGGTTTCTGCTAGTCCAGAAGGAATTCTTGTATCGGATAAGGAAGAATCAAGTAGATTAAAAACATATGTAGAAAAGATTGAACAACCAGTTAGATTTGCAGAGAAATCCTGGGGAACTTATAAAGTTATAGATACTTCAGAGGATAGTATGACAGTTAAATTAAAATTAAAAGCTGGCGGATCAATGAAATATCATAGTCATTCTGGACGGGATGAGATATGGAATATAATTTCGGGAGAGGGATATTCGATTATTGATGGAGAAAAAATGAATGTAGGTGTCGGAGATGTTATATCAATACATAAAGGACAAAAGCATTCTTTAACGGCGATTTCAGAATTAGAAGTTGTGGAGATTCAATTGGGAGAAAATATATCTGTAGATGATAAAGTGAAATACATTTGATTATATTGCGATATTACTGGTTAAAAAGTGTGAATTTGATTTAAATGCAATGAGGAGAATATAAGAAGAGGTATAGCACTCGCAGTTTCTTGAAGACAGGAAACTCTCCAATATATAACAGCAGAGAGAAAAGAATGGAGAGAGAAGATTAGAGAAATTGCATACAAATTAAATGGAGCAACTTATGGCAATACAATTAAAATTTTAACAGAATTGAAAGTCAGAATAAATGCTTTTGGAAATGAGATTTCATTTAAATATTCTGATGACGCACATATATGGGAACTGATTAAAGAATTAGAAGCTGGAAAGTGTTATGGTGAAAATCTAAATAGGAAGCAAAAGCAATTAATTGAGTATTTATCGTTATTGCTGAAATTTGACTGGGAACGTTCCAAAAAAGAGGTAAGAGAAAATATTTATGAAATTGCAAGCAGAATGATATTTATATGTTCCGGCATATATTTCGCTGTTTCTATTATTATTTGTAATAAAAACAATAGTATTTCTAATTTTGATTTGCTTTCAATGGTTGGAATGTTTGTTATTTTAATTGTTCTTTTAAGTATTGTTGTATCCCTTGAAATAAAAGGAACTTGTAGAAGTGTTTTAAAGGGAGTTACAAATATATTACCCTCAAAAAATACTAGTGGTCGTGTGATATTTTGCTATATATTATGGAGTATAAGTATAATTGTTTTGTTTGTGTTTTTTTATATAGTTATAATAGAGGTTTATGATTTTATTGGGATGGGAGATAGAAATCAGTTTAGTATCGGAGTTTTGTCGGAACTCTATATACTGGCTTTAGTATTACAATATATTTCGCAAACATTAAATGTAAAAATAGAGTATTATTATATTTCTGCAATTGATAGAATAAGAATTGATGCTTATAAAAACTAGTATAAGTAATTATGTGAATTTGGACTAATGGATATAATGTATAAAGAAAACAGAGCTAGAAAATGATCATGATATCAATACAAAGAATGAAGATTCAATATATCCCATGAATGTTATAAAGATTGAAAAGGGATTTTACATTGCGTTTGAGTTGAAAAGAAAGTTTGATTTCAAGAATAAAAGAATAATCATGGATAATTAATAGTTGTGGATAGCAGACAGCGTTTCACAGCTCCTTTTTGAATTTGTGAATAAAATGCAACCCTGTGCCGTAAAAAAATTACAGAATATGATAGAGGATAACTTATGCAAATCATATTATTACTTATGGAAAGATGCATTCCAAATTGTTAATAATGGCATAATAAGTCCTACAAATATGAATATTTTTGAATCTATTATGTTTAATTTGTTTGATCAGTTTGACATGGCTTTGAATAGAATGTTGGGGATTTGATGCTTAGGCTAATTATGGATAAAATGTCTGGTATAGAATCACACTTTTATGATAGAATAGATGGTGATTTAAATGAATATAGACTTACTATTAGTGGGAATCGTGAATTCAGATTGTTTTTTCTGTGGAAAGACAAAATCATATTTTTAAATGGTGGAGTAAAAAAACAGAAAAAGGCTAATAGTTTGGATTTACAAAGGGCATATAAGTTCAGAAAAAAGATATAAGAAAAGGTGATCTATATTGAGTAATAAGTTAGATAACTATATAAAATACAGAAATAAATTTTATAATAAGATTCAGAATTCTCTTAAGAAGGAGAGATATGAAGATACATTTACATTGATCAGTAGTTGTTCGAGAATGATGTATGAATGGAATCAGGAGTATACTAGTGACTTATTAGAAAAGGCAATAGAAAGCTCATCACATTTAATTTGCAATTGGAAACAAGAAAAATTCAAAGAGGATGTTATTGTAGTGTACGATGCGTTTGGATTAGACAATAGGGGACTAATGCAAATATATCTCAATGCTTTGTGTAAAATTAAACGGACGGTTTATATTACATATTCTGAAAATGAAAATAGGATTCCAAAAATCAAGGAAATATTAAAAAAAAATAATGCAGAAATAGAATATATCAATAGTAAGTATAATTATACAAAACAGATTCAACAAGTATGGAAAATATTAAATACATATAAAGCAAAAACGGCTTTTCTGTATACAACACCATGGGATGTTGTCGGAATATCCGTTTTCAATCATCTTGAAAATTTATGTGATAGATATCAGATAAATTTAACAGACCATGCATTTTGGTTAGGTGTAAATGCATTTGATAAATGTATTGAATTTAGAGATTATGGGGCATATATATCTAATTCATTTAGAAAAATTCCTAAAGAGAAAATTGTGAAGATTCCATTTTATCCACAGATAAATGAAGAAATAGAATTTGAAGGTTATCCTTTTAAGGATGAATCTAAAAAAGTAATGTTTTCAGGAGGGGCAATATATAAAACTGTTGGCGACAATGGAAAGTTTTATTCAATGGTTAGAAATATATTGAAACAAAATGATAATGTTGTTTTTTGGTATGCAAGTAATGATACAGTAGATGAGTTAGATAATTTGATTAAAGATTTTCCACATAGAGTGTATCATACAAAAGAAAGAAAGGACTTATATCAAATATATCAACATTGCGATATATTTTTGAATACATATCCTATTACGGGTGGATTGATGTTACAATATAGCGCAATTACCGGTGTTGTTCCTTTTACACTAAAATATGATGATGAGGCTACGGGATTAATATCAAATGAAGTAGAAAAGTTTTTTCTTTATGATACAGAAGAAGAGTTGTGCGCAGCGGTAAAAAAGGCACTGACGGATGAGGATTTTTATGGACAAATGAAACAAAAGTTGAAGAATGCTGTTATCTCATCTGATGAATTTGAAAATAGATTAAATCAATTGGTAAATAATAATTTATTAGGAAATGAAATAGATTATAAATGTGTTGATGTAGAACAGTATAGGTTAAATTATTTGAAGAGAAATTCTTATTGGACATATGCGCTGGGATTTATATCAAAAAAAGATATCAGAAATATACGTTATTTTCCAATAGAAATAGTAAATGGATTAGTATATAAAATAATTAAAAAGTTGCAGAAGAGGAGAAAAAATGCAGGTAATTAAGTACGTGTTCCAACCACATGGTGACGATAGAGGACAATTAGTTGCTCTCGAGGAGTTTAAAGATATTCCATTTAAAATAAAAAGAGTTTATTATATGTATGATACAGCAGAAGGTGTAACTAGAGGGTATCATGCACATAAGAAGCTGGAGCAGATTCTTATTTGTATACATGGAAGCTGTAAAATTAGATTAGATAATGGTAATGAAAAGAAAATTGTTCCACTGGAAAAGCCTTATGAAGGATTGTATGTATCTAATAATATGTGGAGGGAAATGTTTGATTTTTCTCCAGATGCAGTTCTTATGGTTCTGGCTTCTGAATTGTATGATGAATCAGATTATATCAGAAATTATGATGAGTTCCTGAAATTTGTAGAAAATAGTGAGGTAGATAAATAATATGAAAATACCATTTGTAAGTTTCAAACCTATGGAACATGAATTAGACAAAGAACTTAGAAATGCATTTGAAAGAGTATATATGCGTAGTTGGTATATAGAGGGTGTAGAGGATGAGAACTTTGAAAAAGCATTTGCTGAGTATTGTGGGGTAAATTATTGTGTTGGTACCGGAAATGGGTTAGATGCTTTGATGCTGGCATTAAAGGCATTGGAAATAGGTGCAGGGGATGAAGTGATTGTTCCTTCGAATACATATATAGCAACAGCCTTAGCTGTAACTTATGTTGGGGCAACACCTGTATTTGTCGAACCGGATATCAGGACATATAATATTGATCCTAAATTGATTGAAGAGAAAATTACAAATAAAACAAAGGCAATTATGCCAGTTCATTTATATGGACAACCTTGTGATATGGACGCTATTGTAGCGATTGCAGAAAAATATAATTTATATATTGTTGAGGACTGTGCACAGGCTCATGGAGCTACATATAAAGGAAAGAGGATAGGAAGTTTTGGTGATGCTGCTGGATTTAGCTTTTATCCGGGTAAGAACCTTGGAGCATTAGGTGATGCAGGAGCAGCAGTATCAAATAAAAAATCTATAGCTGATAAAATAAGAGCGTTAGGTAACTATGGTTCAGATTATAAATATCATCATATATATAAGGGAAATAATTCAAGATTGGATGAAATGCAGGCTGCTTTTTTAAGTGCAAAACTTCCGCATCTTGATAAAATTAATGAGGAAAGACGAAGAATAGCAGAAAAATATTTGGAGAAAATTGATAATCCAAAAATTATATTACCATACGTTATAGATGGTGTAGAACCCGTTTGGCATATTTTTGCTATTAGGTGCAATGAGCGTGAGGCATTAGAAAAGCATTTGAATGATAATGGAATCGGAACTAATAAACATTACCCTATTCCAATGCATATGCAGAAATGCTATGAGGATCTCGGAATAAGAGATGGAGAGTTACCTATAGCAGAAGAGATAAGTAAAACAGAATTGAGTATTCCGATGTATTATGGGATGACAGAAGAAGAAGTTGATTATGTAATAGATAAAATTAATGAGTTTGAATAACCAAAGAAAAGAAGTGGCTAAATGATAAAAAAGATTGTTAATAAAATTGAATCATATTTTTTACCGTGGAGTTTTTTCGGAAGTTATATACATTTTCCGATTAAAATGGCACTTAGAAGAGTTGGAATAGGTGCTGATTATTATAAGAAAGTTGAACTGATAAAGAATAAGCATATTGGCGAAAGATGTTTTGTGATAGCAACCGGACCAAGTCTTACAATTGAAGATGTTAATTTATTGAAGAATGAGTATACAATTGGAGAAAATTCTTTGTTTAAATGGTATGAAAAAATGGGATGGGTTCCAACTTATTATGCAATGACAGATCCGACATTGACGTCACAAATAATAAAGAATAATGATGTTGATTTTGATCAATTTGCAAAAGAGAATTGTATGTTCAATGCATTGAATATGAAAGAAATAAAATGTGATAAAGCTATTTTTATTGATAATAATTGGCTTGATCATGTTTATCATTATGGAAAGAGTAACAGGTTTAAGTATAATCCAGAGCTTAAATATGGAATATATGATTATTATTCTATTACTCAGGAGTGTATAATATATGCAATATATATGGGCTTTAAGGAAGTATATATTATAGGGGCAGATAATAACTATTTAGGTAAAAAACAACATTTTGCCAAATATGATGGTGAAACAGACGTGGATTATCAAATGGCTGTTCTATCACAGAAAGCAAATGATATGGGATATGCATATGTCAAGACTATTGCAGAAAAATCTGGAGTAAAGATATTTAATGCTACAAGAGGCGGCAATATAAAGTGCTTTGATAGAGTAAATTTAGAAGATGTTATTAAGTAATACTAGGAGTTTTATGCAGTTAAATCGTACTCAAAATACAGTAAGAAATATCACATGGGGTGTAATAAATAAATTTATTAAAATATTATTTCCTTTTGTGATAAGGACAATAATAATATATAGATTAGGTGTTAAATATGTAGGGTTAAATAGTTTGTTTACCTCAATTTTATCAACATTATCTTTAGCAGAACTTGGATTTGATACGGCAATTGTCACAGTAATGTATAAAAGTGTAGCTGAGAATGATAATGATAATTTGTGTGCATTATTAAATTTTATAAAGAAAGCCTATTTAATAGTTGGTGCGGCAATATTGGGAATGGGTATGTGCTGTTTACCGTTTTTGAAGTATCTGATTAAAGACTATAATTCAATACCATCTGATATGAATTTATATGTTTTGTTTATTATGTTCCTACTTAATACGGTAGTAAGTTACTTTTTTGGAGGATATAGAAACTGCGTTTTAGAGGCATACCAACGTCAGGATATTGTTAGTAATGTTAATTCTTTTAGTACAATTTTATTTGGAATTTTGGAAATAGGAATTTTGTTTATATCTGGAAATTACTATTTGTATCTTGCAACTATGATTATTTCAAATGTTTTTATAAATTTTGCAACATTTTATCAAGCAAAGAAGAATTTTCAAAGAATAATTCCTAAAGGAAGTGTTAAGCGTGACGAAAAAGTCGCTTTGAAAAGAGTGTTGGTTGGTACATTTTATGCCAGAGTGGGGGCAGTATTAAGTGTATCATTTGATAATATAGTAATTTCATCTTTTTTGGGATTGACAGTTTTAGCATATTATTCAAATTACTCATATATAATAACAGCAATTCAAGGATTTTTAGTTATTATTTATGCATCTATGCAGGCTGGAATTGGAAACTCAGTCACTTTGGATTCTGTTAAAAAAAATTATGAAGATATGGTTAAGTTTACATTTGGATATAATTGGATAGTAGGATGGTGTTCTATATGCTTGTTTTATTTATTTAAACCATTTATATCTTTGTGGATAGGAAATAAAGGTGTATTGCCGGATTTAATAGTGGTGTTGATTGTATTGGATTTTTATATTGTCCTTTGTGGAGGAATTATCGGTATATATAAAAATGCATTAGCTATCTGGTGGGAAGATAGGTATAGATGTATAATTGGTGGAATATTTAATTTGGTACTTAATATATGTATGGTTTTGGCGTTTAGAAAATATGGTGATGTGTATGCATTAGCTGGAGTGTTGCTTTCTACTATTTTAGCAGATTTATTGATCCTTACACCATGGGCATTGAAAGTTACATTTGATAAATATTTTAAAAAAGGAATAATGGAATACGCTGGACAATTAATTATGTATTTTATAGTTACAATTTTAAACATTGCAATCTGTTATCCTGTTATGAATGCTATTTCAAGACTATTTGATGAAAATATGCTATTAGTATTGATTTTTAGAATGATTATATTGATTATATTGCCTAATATTGTTTATTGGGTCCTATATTCGAAAACAAAACCATATAAGCTTGCAAAAGAATTTTTAAAAACTAAAATCAATAGTAAGATGGAAAGAAAGTAGAAATAATGAAGGTAGTTGATATAGTCTCAATGAAGCTTAATAATTAGGAGGCTTCCACAGAAGAACACAAAGACTTTTACAAATGGTAAGCCGTTAAGTTATTATATTTTGTCTACATTATTAAAATTTGATATAATAAATGTAGTATATGTATATTGTAGTAACCCAAAAGAATTTATTCCAAAAGGGGTAAAGTATATAAATTAAAATGTAACAGATAAATATCAATTAAATCCGTTGTTACATATAATTGATGAGGTTATAAATAAATTTTATATGAAAAATTATAGAGGATATTTTGTACCAAATTATTTATCGGCTGCTCATGATACACATCCAAATTATGTAGGCTATCTCGCAGATAAAAACTAGATATTTTGCTATAGATTATGAGCAAAAATTTTTATTCAGATGGTCGTAGGGGGCATGTTTTTCTAATTGCTATGAGATAGATGTTGAGGATAGAATCTGGGAGATGACAGCTTTACAGGAACTTTGATTTATAGAATGCTAGTGAAAAGAGTGATAAAGATATAATAGATTTTGTTGTAGTTGCAAGTTGTCTGAAACATTTGATTGAAGGTAATTTTAATAGAATATCGGTTAGTGATGTTGAGAGTCTGTTGAAAAATGGCGGAAACGGACGTGCACAGAGATAGTAAATCAGACTAGGAGATTTTTATGCATTATAACGTAAAAGAGATATGTGAAAATTATAATTTTGAAATTAGTGGTGTATCATTTATCGGCACACCAAAAGATGAGTCAATGCTTTTTGTTACGAATAAGGTTAAAAATATGATTTCAAATCTTATAGGTCATAGAAACTGCTTAGTATTTGTGGAAACTGGAATAGAAGTCCCAGATAATCTGAAAGAAGATAATTGTATTTTGGTTGTAGATGATCCACAAAGTGAGTATGCAAAATTAGCTTTGAAAATTGAAAAATCGGAAAAAGAAAATTCAAAAAATAAAAAATATAAGTATACTCACGAAGGATACTATATTGGAGAAAATGTTATCATTGGAGAGGGCACTATAATTGAATGTGGCTGTATAATTGATCATGATGTTATTATTGGTAAAAATTCTTATATAAAAGCCGGAACAGTTATCAAAAATGCTATAATAGGTGATAATTTTGAGTGCTTTGAAAGGGTTGTTATAGGAACAGACAGCTTTTTTATCGCAAAAAATGAAGGCAAAGAAATGAGAATTCCTTCATTTGGAAGAGTTATAATAGGAAAAAATGTCAGCGTTGGAGCTGGAACAGTTATCGAAAGAGGATTTAATGGAGATACTCAGTTAAGAGATAATGTTAAGCTGGATGGTAATATATCAATTGGACATGATGATATTATATGTGAACATGTAAAGATTACAGCTGGAGCAACGCTTGCAGGTTTTGTAGAGGTACGAAAAAATTCATATATCGGAATGAATGCAACAATAAAACAAAGAGTAATTGTCGAAGAAGAGGCTATGGTTGGTATGGGTGCAGCTGTAATAAAAAATGTAAAAAAAGGGACGACTGTTTTTGGAAATCCAATGAAACAATTTAATTTATTAACATAATAATAGGACAATATTGGGATTGAATACAGCGGAAGACAACAGTCAGCCTAAGGATGACAAAAAGGATCCGAAGCTTATTGCAAATCTGGTAATGGATGGTAACTTTGGAATGACATATCTTCCGGAAGACTAGAAAACATTTGGAAAAATAGACGGATCATTTAGTTTAGAGCTGCTTAAGGTGGCACCATTTCCGGATGAATTGGATGCCCTTGGAACAGAGGAAATGAAACAGATATAGCAAGAGGCGAAGCTTTGTGGACAAGGCTATGCCAATGCATCATCTATTCTGGAATACGTAAGGAAAAGCGTATGAATCAAGGAGGGAGTGGATGCCAGTAGACAGGCTGTTAAGTGGTTCGTCAGCCAAATTATTGAGCTTGATGAGCAACTTTCAGAGATAGAAAACAAATTAAAGCAAAGATGCATGGAGATTCAATATGCAAAGAATATTCACCAACAGGCTGCATAAGTACTACTTAAGATTGTATTATAATTCTAGACACTTGCCGGGATTCAGAGTTTATCTGGACTCGGGCAGGGTTCTGGAAAAGAAACCCGTAAACCGGACGGAGTGCGAAGTGCACTACATCAGCACCAAGACCAACTTATAAAGCGGGGGAGGCGTCCACTGAAAAAGTCCCTGCAGCAAAGGAAGGTCAGTAACAATCAAAAAGAAACAAGAGCTGTAAGTCTCTCCGTAGGGCATGACGATGTTTTCAACTATTGAGTACTTGATACAATCAATGCTCATGCACTTTAGCACTTGTTATGAGGTAACTGTTTAAAGAAAAAAGTTCAAAAATCAATGATTTAGGACTTGGAATTATAGAAAGGTAGGTATAATAAAATGAATGTTGTAGCTGTAATGCCTATAAAATTGAAGAATGAAAGATGTCCAGGAAAAAATACTAGAATATTAGGTGATAAACCATTATTACAGTATGAATTGGATAATTTAAAAAAAACAAATTTATGTAATAGTATAAATGTTTATTGTAGTAATACAGATGTAATTCAATATTTACCAGAAAAAGTGAATTTTGTGAAAAGACCAAGGGAACTCGATTTACCAACATCAAATTTTACTCAGATATTTGAAAATTTCATGAATGAAGTAGATGCAGATATTTATATATATGCACATGCAACAGCACCTTTTATCACTACAGAAACTATGAAATTATGTATCAATGCAGTTATGTCTGGAGAATATGATTCGGCGTTTTGTGCATTAAAACTACAGGATTATTTATGGAAAAAAGGTGAACCACTAAATTTTGATGCTACAAACGTACCACGAACACAGGATTTAGAACCAATATATCAGGAAACGTCAGGAGTTTATGTTTTTACAAAAGAGGTTTTTAAAAAATATAAACGAAGAATAGGGAAAAAACCATTTATAAAAGAGGTTTCGTTTAAAGAAGCAGTTGATATTGATAATCCAGAAGATTTTGAGCTGGCAGAAAAAATAGTAAATATAGATATATAAGGAGTTTATGATGAAGTCATTGAAAGTATTAGATGTTACGTTAAGAGATGGAGGATGTGTTAATAATTTTAATTTTGGACATACATATATGGAAAAAATATTAGAAGCACAAGAAAAATCCGGAGTAGATATTATTGAATTAGGATATATAGATGAAAATAATGGAACATGTGGCGAAAGAACACAATACAAGAATGAGAAAGTAATAAAAGATGTTATATTAAAAGAAAAAAAAGAAAATATGTCTTATGTTGCAATGATTGATTATGGCAAATTTAACATTGATAATTTGGAGAAACGTACAAATGATGGCATAGATGGCATAAGAATGGCGTTTCACAAGAAAAACAGTGAAGATATAATAAGTGTTGGAAAAAAAATTATCGAAAAAGGTTATGACTTTTATATCCAGCCAATGATAACACTACGTTATAGTGATGCAGAATTACTGGAATTAATTAGTTTGGTAAATAAAGAATTACCAAATGCAGCAGGTTTTTATATTGTTGACAGTTTTGGCGAGATGAGACCAAATGATATGGTAAGAATCTTAAATCTTGTTGATCATAATTTGATTCCAACAATGACTTTAGGATTCCATTCACATAATAATCTTCAAATGTCATATTCGAATGCTATAGAAATGTTAAGATTTGAAACAAATAGAAATTTGATGTTAGATAGTTCAATTATGGGAATGGGAAAAGGTGCTGGAAATTTAAATACAGAATTATTACTAGAACACTTAAACCTATATTATGGAAAATCCTATAGAATTGAGCCATTATTAGAAGTTATTGATAAGGTAATAAACCAGTTACATTCTGAGTTTTATTGGGGCTATGCGCCAGAGTATTATCTTTCAGCAGCAAATCAGTGTACACCAAGTTATGCAAGTCATTTTTATAATAAGCATATGCTACCAATTGATCAAGTGGGGGAATTGCTTGGGATGATTGCACCAGATAAGAAAATCTCTTTTGATAAGAATTATGCTGAGGACTTATATAGAAAGTATAATGAGAGCAAAAAAGTTGATGATTCAAAGACACTAGTTGATTTAAGAAAAGTTTTTAAGGAGAAGAAAATATTACTGATTGCTCCGGGACGGACAATTGGAGAGGCTATGCCAGAAATAAAAAACATAGCTTTAAAAGAGGATACTATAACAATAGGACTTAATACACAGCTTGATTTCAACACATTTTTATTAACAACCCGAAAAGATATATATGATAAGGCAATTGCTGATGGAGATAAAATAATTGTTTGTTCAAATATATCTAAGGGAGGACGTGGAAATGTTTATATATTAAATTATGCAAATTGGATTGATGTAGATGATAGAACCCATGATTCATCTTCGGTAATAGCATTAAATTTGCTTAAGGCATGTGGTGTAAAGAATGTTTTATTAGCTGGTTTTGATGGATTCGAAGCGAATATTAACGAAAATTATTATAATCCAGATATGAGACACCCAGTTAGTCCAGAACAGGTTATACGTAGAAATAATTATTATAAGATGTTTATAAATAAAATGAGGGAAGATGGAATGAATATATCATTTATTACTCCGTCTAAGTATGAATAATATGAACAATATAAAATATATAGTAATGGATGTTGATGGAACTCTTACAGACGGAAAAATCTATATGGGAGAAGAGGGGGAAAGTTTTAAGACATTCAGTATAAAAGATGGTTACGGAATTAAGAATATTGCAATTAATAGGAAAATTGAACCGGTTATTATAACTGGGCGTACTTCAATAATGTTAGAGAATAGATGCAGAGAACTTGGCATAAACAAATTATATCAAGGAATTACGGATAAAAATGTGGTTCTTAAAGATGTTACTACTAACTATGATGAGGTAGCATATATAGGGGACGATTTGAATGATATTGAATGTATGAAGGCTGTTAGTGCAGCAGGAGGAATTGTCGGATGTCCGAAAAATGCAGTAGAAGATGTTCGAAAAATAGCAGATTTTGTTTCTACTAAAGATGGTGGAGATGGAGCAGTTAGGGAGTTTATAGAATGGATAGTTAAAAATAATGGGAAATCTCAAAAGAATCAGAAAACATCAGATATAAATAAAAAAAAATGTCGTAAGATTTCATATAAAGGTAGTTTTGTGTTCCTTGTATCTTGTTTAGTTCTTATGATAGGAAGTTATGTAATTAGTAAGGCATCTGGCAAGGCACAAGATAAAGAGTTCATTTTAATATATATAATATTATTTTTATTAATTATTTTTTCGTTGTTAAAGTGTTTTATGATTAAATCGACAAATAAATATTTAAAAAATCTGCCATATGCATTTGACTACGAAGATGAAGTAAAAAAATATAAAAATGTAGGATTGAAAAGTCATGAATTCAAGAACTATACTGAATGGAAAGAACATATAGAATTACAATATACTGAAAAGAAAGATAATGATAATTTTAAGCATTATTTGATAAAATTACTTCGCTACAGGAATAGTTATGAAAAGTTATTTTCTAGTTTATTAATTCCATCGGTTCTAGCAATAGTAAGCTGTATGAATACCGCATATAGTAGTTGTTTTGATGCAGAAATATTATATCTTCAGGTAATTGTAGAAGTGGGAGTTGCAGTGGTATACTTATCATATATAAGTTTAAATATCCAAGATGAAATTAATTTTTTAAATGACTATATGGATATATTATTTAATGAGTAGAATTTGCTTTGGATATAGTCATTATAGCTAAATAGGTTATAATTATATTGATTATAAAGTGAAGAAAAGGTTATTTTATTACCAATATGAAGTTTATAATAAAAGAGACAAATATTTATCTATAGATAAGGCGGAAGAAAAAACAGTATTTTCTGATTCTGTCGAAGCTACGATAAAAATAGAAAATAAGCGGTTTGCACAGAATATAGTATATGACTATAGGGCTTCGGTAGAAGAATATAATATAAATGGATAATTAGTGAATATAGTACTTTGTTCACAATGATAATGAAGCACTAGAAATTAATAATATTAGTAATTTACATATGTCATTATTGAATCACAGAGGTGTTAAATTGTTTTATGGGAAAACATAGTTTAGAAGAATTTATAAAAAAAGAAAATGAAGGCGTTGTATTTGCAAAGATTACAAAAAGCTTCAAAAGTAATGACGTACATGGAAATTATTTTTCATATGAAGATTATATAGGTAAAATAATAAATTCAAAAGTCAATCCTTTATTTAAGCAATCTACAATTGAGCCAATTAATGTCGCATTTGGATATTTCCATTATGGAGATCAATTAACAATCGTTAATTTTAAGAAATTGGCAGAAATAATTAATCCTAAAGAGTTTATTGCATATGATAATTTTAAAAGTGATCGGTGCTATGATGTAAATAGTTTATATGTTGAAAAAGTCTTAAGTTTAGATGAAATATCAACAATTGATTTGTTTAGAAAATATATGTTAGATGATGAATTTTTTAATAATATTCAAATTTCTATAAAGAGTTTGGAAAGGTGGAAGTGTTACAAAAGTGTGGAGTATTTAAATAAATGCTGGACAGAAAAAATAGGTACGAGGGAGTTTCCTGCATAATTTAAAATGTAGACGTTGAAAATTGAAAATACCTCAGAGTACAATAAGACTACTGACTGGCAGGTTAGTAAAAATCTTATTGAACAGAGAGGCATTGAATTTTCCAAGAAATCGTTTAAATTCAGCAACAATGAAGTCAGTTTTGAAATCTTTTATTTATGTTGAAACACAAGGTGCCAGCACATGAGTACACAAGATGCCTGCCCCCATTAAATTTCAGCACTTACAAAACAAGAAAGATACATCTATTTCATATCATGTGTATTTGAAATGTAATAATTGATACTTTAACTATTACCCGAAGGATGTTTATTATAGTTTGTCAAAAATTGACCAATCATATTGTAGCATGTATGATAGAATATTAATAAACGTAGAAAGTGAGAAAGAAAATTATGAATTACTACGAGGAATATAAACGTTGGCTTGCATCAGCAACAGCAGATGTAGACGTTGCAGCTGAACTTAAAGAAATAGAGAATGATCCTGCAAAGATTGAGGATGCATTTTATAGAAATCTGGCATTCGGTACAGGCGGACTCCGTGGTACAATAGGAGCAGGAACAAACCGCATGAATGTATACACAGTGGCAAAGGCTTCACAGGGACTTGCAAATTATCTTGTAGCAAATTTTGAGGCACCATCAGTATCTATTGGATATGACAGCCGTATCAAGTCGGATGTGTTCGCAAGGGTTGCAGCATCGGTATTTGCTGCAAACGGAGTGCAGGTCAATATCTGGCCAGAGCTTCTTCCTGTGCCTACAGTATCATATGCCACAAGATATCTCGGCACATCGGCAGGTGTCATGATCACAGCCAGCCACAATCCAAGCAAATACAACGGCTACAAGGTTTACGGCGCTGACGGATGCCAGATTACTACAGAGGCAGCAGCAGAGATTCTTGCAGAGATAGAGAAGCTTGATATCTTTGCAGACGTAAAGCAGTCTGATTTTGAGTCTGGTGTTGCAGATGGTCTGATTAAATATATTTCCGAGGATGTGCTCACAGCCTTTGTTGAGGAGGTTAAAAAGCAGTCTCTTCTCGATGACAGCGTAAAGGTGGACAAGAACGTGGCAATCGTTTACTCACCTCTTAACGGAACCGGTCTTAAGCCGGTGCTTCGCACATTAAAGGAAACAGGCTACACCAATATCACAGTAGTAAAGGAGCAGGAAAATCCTGACGGCAATTTCCCTACATGTCCATATCCAAACCCTGAGATTAAGGAAGCCATGGCACTTGGCATGGAGTATGCAAAGAAATGCAACGCAGACCTTCTCCTGGCTACAGATCCTGACTGTGACCGTGTCGGAATTGCAGTCAAAAATGCAGCGGGAGAGTATGTGCTTCTCTCAGGAAATGAGACAGGTATGCTCTTATTAAACTATGTCTGTGAGCGCAGAATTGCAATGGGCACCATGCCAAAGGATCCTGTGCTTTGCAAGACTATCGTTACAATCGATATGGCGGATAGAATCGCAGCTGATTATGGGGTAAGGACCGTCAATCTGCTCACGGGCTTCAAGTTTATCGGAGAGCAGATTGGACGTCTGGAGAAAGAGGGAAAGGCAGACTCATATATCTTTGGTTTCGAGGAGAGCTACGGCTACTTAAGCGGCACGTATGTGCGCGACAAGGATGCTGTTGACGGTGCATTCCTCATCTGTGAGATGTTTGCTTACTATAAGACGCAAGGCATCAGCCTTATCGACAAGCTTAATTCGCTTTATGAGAAATACGGCTATTGTCTCAATACTCTTCATTCTTACGAGTTTGATGGATCCGCAGGATTTGCAAAGATGCAGGATATCATGGGCGAGTTCCACAAGGGACTTGATACAATTGGTGGCAAGAAGGTTATTGAGTGTCAGGATTACAGCAAGGGACTTAACGGACTTCCTAAGTCTGATGTGCTCAAGTTTATGCTTGAGGGCAACTGCTCGGTTGTTGTGAGACCTTCCGGTACAGAGCCAAAGCTTAAGACATATATTTCTGTAAGTGCAGTGGATAAAGCAACTGCTGAAAAAGAAGAGCAGATTATATGCAATGAGCTTGCAAGGAAATTTGTCTAGGAGGGAGCATGAAACCAATTATATTTTTACATCCTGTTTTTAAGCAGATGATATGGGGCGGTAACCGCCTAGCAACTGATTTTGGATATGATATTCCGGGCGATAAGACCGGTGAGTGCTGGGGCATTTCAGCTCATCCAAACGGAGATGACCGCATAGCAAATGATTGCTATGCGGGTATGACACTTTCACAGCTTTGGGATGAGCACTCGGAGTTGTTTGGTAATATTGAGGGTGACAGATTTCCGTTGCTTGTTAAAATTATTGATGCAAAGGACGATCTAAGCATTCAGGTGCATCCATACGATGAGTATGCGGCTAAGAATGAAAATGGTTCTCTTGGCAAGACAGAGTGCTGGTACATAATAGATTGTCCTGATGACGCAAAGCTTGTGGTGGGACATAATGCACAGACTCACAAGGAGCTTTCAGATATGATTTACGATGGTAGATGGGATGAGTTTATCCGTTACATCCCTATCAAAAAGGGAGATTTTATCCAGATTGACCCGGGTACAGTGCACGCTATCACAAGTGGCTGCATGATTCTTGAGACACAGCAGAACAGTGATATCACGTATCGTGTATATGATTATGACAGGCTCACTGATGGCAAGCCGAGAGAGTTGCATGTGGATAAGAGTATTGATGTCATCACAGTCCCTGCAAAGTCTATAGAGGACAGTGTTATGGATACAAATAATCTTCCGCAGAATAAGTGGAATAAGCTCATTGAATGCAGTTATTATAAGGTATATAAGCTGGTGCTTGATGGTAGTTTAGAGTTTGAACAGAGTCATCCGTTTTTAAACATGAGTATACTCGATGGAGAGGGCACTGTGAATGGGAAAAGGATTAAGAAGGGAGAACATTTCATAATCCCGGCTGGGTACGGAAGTGTGAAACTAGAGGGTGCGATGGAAGTGATTGCTTCGTGTGTATAATATGGGGGCGGATAAAGTATAGGGGGTCTGACCCTATTAAATCAGGTACTTGAGAATGTCAGAGTTGCCGATAAAGCATAGGCACTTGCAAATCCAAAAGTACAGGCAGCGATAGATCAGGTCTCAAAAGAAATTGGAGATACAGGACGGATTCTTGTCCGTGAATCCGGAACAGAGCCGGTAATACGTGTCATGGTCGAGGCAGAGACAGAAGAAATATGCTGGAAATATGTAGATATGGTAGTAAAAGAATTACAGTAAATTGAAAATGAGGACTAATTAGGATATGCGAAGCAGCAGGAAAGTTTGTTGCTTCGCATAATTGATATTATAATCTTCCAGCCATATAATTGCTGTATTATTTTTTACGAATCGTTGAAAATTATAATACAGCATGATAATATGTAAATAAATAATCAATGAATCCCATATTGATAATTGAGTAGAAGATAAACACTATTTTATTTTCAAAAAATAGCATATTAGATTGGCGATTACACCGCACAAAATATTTAGCAATAAGCCAAATATATTATAGTTGTTCATATTATCACCTCCTTTCGGTTAACATCATGGATATGATATACTACTGCTATTTGTTATTGGTTCCGTTTGTGTTACTTTTTTTGTGATTTTGTGTCAAAAATGAGAAAATCTAATTAGTTTCAATGACATAATAAATATGGATTTTGCAAAATTCGAATAAAATGGATAAAGATTTGAATCCAAATTTACTGAAAAACTAAATTCGGTTGATAAGGGGATTAAATTTATATGTCTAATATTAGATAAAGAATTTTTATGTTGAAAATACATTTGATTAGAGTGCTATTGAAATTTTGAGGTTAATTAAAAATGGTTATTAGAAAAGAATATAGTAGTGTGTTACAGACATTTGAACTTGAAGAAGTCGAAAAACGAGTTGGAGTATTGTTTGAAAATTGTTTAGATCATATAAACAATGGAAGAGAAGAATATATTTCAATAAAAGTGAAGATTGGATTTTATAAAGATGATAGAATAGCTGCATTTGCAAATAAAACTAGGGATGGAGAATATATTATAAAAGTTAATATGCCATCATATTTCATTATCTATAGCTTTTGCCATTGCATAGTATTACAAAAAATATATCCGATTATTTCTTATGATAATAATGAGAATAAAAGAGGATTTTATGCTGATTTATTAACCATAATTATGCTGGATATATTGTTATATCATGAGATTGGACATATTGTTAATGGTCATATTGACTATATAAAGGATAAAGAAAAGGAATTCGGCATCACAAATGATTTGCCATATGCATTTAGTTATGTTGGGAAAAAAGCAAGACCTTTTATATCTCCAGAAGAATGGCAAGCGCTCGAATGGAATGCGGATGATTTTTCTGCCTCACGTATTGTTGAAAAATATTTAAGTAGCGATACAATCAAAAATTTGGAATTATATGGAGCAAAACAATCAATGGCTCTCATTGTTAGTGCATATACTGCATTATATACTTTGATGGAAATGGGCGTTAGATGTGAAAATGCTGAGGAATATAAAAGTTTTGAACATTTACCCAAAAGGATAAGGTTGGAAAAATCTCTGGAAAGTATTTATTATTATATTAATAATATTAAATCATATAGGATTGGCGAAAAAAGAAAAAAGTATCTAGAAAACTATAAAAAAATATTTGAAAAATGGACTGGACTGTTCTTGAAAACATATTTTTTAGATTATGATTTTATTCAAATTGATATGAATAATAATTTAGAAGAACTTGACGAAGAACATAGAAAATATTATAAGAGAGTGGAAAATTACTATTTAATGAATTTACCATCAATTCTAGATAAATATTCTAAAATTATGATTTGTGATCCAGCGTCAATGGCTATGGGAGATTTATTGAATACAATTCATAAAATGTATAAAGACATAGATATTAATGATATGGAAATTGGAATCATTAAGGATGGTCATGTTTTCAACATTCAATGACATTGTCAAAAAAGATTTGAGTTTATAATGATTTTATGTCTACAAGTTGTATGACCTCATTAAATGAGATTATGATAAGGTATTTGTGTTTTATGCTAGAAGGTAAAAAAATTTTTTTGTGGATGGAATTGAACGAATTTTATTTTTAAATTAATTATGGTGAGGGTATGATGAATGACAATACAAATTTTAAAAGTCTCTATAATGTGAAAAAGCCAATGATAGAATATATATTAAAGAACAATTTAATAATGGGTAATGACATGATAGAAGAAATAATGTTGTGGAAGGCTGACTTAGATGATGTAAATAGTGGGTAAATTAATTTACATGGAAAAATTCAAAGAGATTGATATATAAATATTTTTAAAACTATATAATATATTTTGAATAGTTTAAAATTTTTAAAGTTAGAAAGAAGAGGTAAACTATGTGCTATTATATTGGAATTGAGGATTTAGCTGCTAATGCGATGATTGAAATACTCGAAAAAAAGCAACAGGAACAGGAAAACATAGAAGGAATTAATTTATCGGTTTCGCTAAAAGATTTGGAAGATTATGGAGCAGAAGTAGTTAGATATCTTAATAATGAAACATCGGAGAAAGCCCTTCTCATTTTATCGAGAGAGTCAACGGATTATATGTTTAAAAACTATTCTGATTTTTTTGAAGAAGATGATAATGAATCTGCAATTAAATTAAGGGAGGGAAAGACTGTTGAGGATTTAAAAAATAAATTCAGAACATATAAAGCGGCTGATTTGATTAGTGCATATATGGCAAAAACAACAGTAAAGATATTATATGAAAAATACACAAGAAAAGAAGTACAAAAAAATTAAGGATCCAATATATGGATATATTGTGATAGAAATTGACTATGTAAATAAAATTGTAGACACACCTGTATTTCAGCGGTTAAGAAGAATTATGCAGACAAGTTATACGCCATTATACTCTTCTGCATTACATAACCGATTTGTGCATTCTTTAGGAGTTTACCATTTGGGAACTATAGTATCTGAATGTATTGGAAAATCACTTAAAGAAATGAATTATATTGCTGAAGAGGAAATAGATAAACTGTCGAAAGTGTATTTATTAGCATGTTTACTTCATGACGTCGGTCATGCTCCATTTTCACATACGGGAGAGGTTTTTTATAAGTTTTATTATGAATCTAAGGAAGAAAAGTTTGGAGCGAAAAAATTACATGAAAGGCTTTCAACATTAATAAAATCAGATGATTTCAATATTCCGGTTGAGAGTAAAAGTGCAGCACCGCATGAAATAATGAGTGCTATTATTGGTATTAAAGAATTTTCAGACGTTATTGGAGATGCAAAAGATTGTGAGTTTTTTGCGCGATGTATTACAGGATATAGATATGAATCAAATGATTTAATCGATAATATAAAGAATTGCTATATTAGTATGTTAAATTCAAAGGTAATAGATGTTGATCGTTTGGATTATCTTATTAGAGATTCATATACTTCAGGTTTTGAAACAGTTGATATTGATTATGAAAGACTGTTAAATTCGCTTACGATAAAAGAATATATGGATAAGCCTTGTTTAGTTTATAATAAAGGTGCTGTTAGCATAATTGAAAATGTTGTATATGCACATGATGCTGAGAAAAAATGGATACAAAATCATCCAATTGTATTATATGAGGCATATATAATTAAGCACATTCTTGAAAATTTAGAACAAAAAATAAATAAAGGTAAAGAAAGATTATTTTCTGAAAAATCGTTAAGTGAACAAGGACAGAATTTAAAAGATAAAACAAAGGTATCGCTTTTATGTGATGATGATATCATATATTTATGTAAAAACAAGTATTCTGATGAAATAAGTAAAGAATTATTTGCGCGTAACATAAGAAGACATCCAGTATGGAAATCAGAAGCTGAATATAAAGCTTATGTAAGTGATAATATGTCAGAAGGCGATAATAATTTATTGAAAGAGTGTATGCGATCATTTATTGAATGTGAGAATATGGAGTATTTGGTTCCAACAGTGATTAATGACAATCTTCTTTTAAAATGTGAAAAAGAATATGATGAAGCTAATAAATCATTTAGTGAAATAACAAAGGCAAAAAAAAGAAGGCTTGAAGTATGTAAATATTTAAAGGCTTATTCTAGCAAGCATAATTTCCCTTTTGATTATTTAGTATTACCTGCAAGTACATTTTCAAGTAATTTTTCGAAAGATAATTTGAAAAAGACATTAATTAATTTTGATGGAAAAGAACCATTACAATTTCAGAAAGTCTGTAATATATTAAATGCAGAAAATGATAAAGATAATACAGATATGTATTACCTTTATTACAGACGAAATGAATCAGTCGGAAAAATAGACGATGTAAAATCATTCTGTGAAGGATTGATTAATGCTTCAAAATTAATACAGAAGAATTAAATGTTGAGAGTGCGGACAAAATTATGGACTACTATAGGAATATGGCAAAAATAATTTTAGAATTTAGGGCAATGTCATTAAGCTAGATGTTCGATAAGTGTATAATATGCATAGATTAGTGTAAAATACATATAAAAAATATTAAATTAAGGTAATACAATTGAAAATCAGTTGAGACAGATGTATGTCAGCTGTCTGTGGTAGATATTTTGTTAGAAAAATGTTATAAATATCCGAAATATGTAGCTCCAATGCCGTGTAGTATTTCCAATTGGAATAGTTATCGTGATGATAGTTGTTAGTTTTCTAAAAGATGCGAGAAAATATATGGAGGGTAAGTAGTGTATGCTGATTAACAAAAATGGCGGGGGGAATTTTTTATGTACATTCAGATCTTCCTATGATAATTGATGGTAAGTAGGTTTGACAGGGATTTATTTATTTCACTGGCCGGATACTCCGGATGAATTACAGAAAGTAATCCTAAAAGAATTGCATTGATTGTGTGATGGGTTTTCGCTTACTCCGAAGTGAGTATTACGATGAGTCAAATACACAATATCGAATGGTTTTGTCGAGGGTACAAACAGCAAATTGAAAATGATAAAACGTACCATGTATGGTCGTTATGGCAAGGAGTTATTGACCGCTAAGCTTATATTGCTAAACGGATAAGACGGACAATTGCGGAAGACCCCTATGTCACCGAAATATACAACTACGTACCTATGTTGAAATGGAGGTAATAGTATGGGATTTCCATCAAGTGTTGCAGATGATGTTTTGGTTCGTTGTAATAGACATTGTTGTCTATGTGGAAAGTATGTAGGTCAAAAGATTGAATTACATCATATAAAGCAAGTTGCTGATGGTGGAGAAGATACAGTTGATAACTGTATTCCTTTGTGTTTTAATTGTCACGCAGAAGTAAAAGCATATAATCCTCGTCACCCTAAAGGAAGAAAATTTACAGAAAATGAATTAAAGGGGCATAGGGATAAGTGTTACGAAATGCATTCATTAAAAAACACAGATGGTTCAACAGCAAAGTCTGTAAAGATAAAACATATATTTCAGCCTCGTGATAAGAAATCATTGATACATTGGGGATATCAAGAACAGGATCAAATGTGTCCAATTTTTCCAGGAAATATGGTGTTGGTAGCGGGATGTTCTGGAGCAAAGAAAAGTATGTACTTACATCATGTCGTAAATCAAAATATATTAGCTGGTCATAGGGTTGTTTATGCTTGCATGAAAGATAAGCCTTTTGATATGGGACTTGAAATTATAGGAGAAAATGCACATGTAAATGTAGATCATATAAAGCGTGGAATGGCTACAGAAAATGAATGGGAGAAATTAACAAGTAGTATAGAGGCTATAAATAATGAAAATTTAGCATTAATTCCGTATAATGAGATATCAGATTGTGATAGTATTTTGGATGTTGTTGAAAATTCAAGAGCAGAAATTGTTGTAATTGATGATTTTAATGCTATTTTATTAGAAAATGAGGATTCTGTAGAGCATTTTATATACAAATTAAAAAATATAGCAGCACAAAGTGAAACGGTTGTATTCGCAATTTATAATCTCAGCATACCGCAAAGATTTGATAAGAGACCAATACTAAGTGATTTCCCATCGGATAGTTATTATCGGCTATTCGATATTATTCAGTTTTTATATAAACCAGATTTATTTTACATAGATGAAGAAGATAAAAATAAATTAGAGGTTATCGTAGTAAAAGGAGCATTGAATGTGCCTTACACAGTTAAGCTATTGACATCAAATGAAATCACAGGTGTTTTCCCAATAGATACTCATAATCGTTGTACACTTGGTGCCAAGTATGATTAAATTTTTATAAACGTAAGTACAGGCGGACTTCTATTAAAATTTTGCAATGGGACGGATGATTACGTACTTACAGATATTTATAATAGTTAGGAATTTGGAATAAATAGTTATAGATTTTTGCGAGAATAGCACGTATAATAAATTAGACATAGGTTAGTGAAGGAAGCTGATTTTTATATGAGTATAGCAGAGTGAATAACAAAAATTGAGAACCTGTCAGCAGATGATTATAATATGGTGATCATACTTGTAAACAGATTATCTGAGAGATCAGAAGCGAGTGGACTAAAAAGGCTGAGTGAAGATCAGTTGGTAGAAGAATTGTCGGAATCCATTAGAAAAAGTGATATGGGAGTAACAAATTCGGCACGAGTAGTATCTAAGAGTATTAGAAAAAAGTATGCAGTTTAATGTATAACTTTCAGAATTAGCAGAAACACAATACGATAATATCCTATCATATATTTCTAATGTATTAAAAAACAACAGGCTGTGAAAAATGTAATAAATGATTTTTGTATTTTAGAATGATATATAATAAAAAAAGATTAGGGGGAAAATAATGGATACAAATACTTTGCTGGGATCAGCAGTAATAGCAGCTATTATTTCAGGAATCTTTTCATATTGGGGGCTAAGTAAAAAGGGGAAACTTCAATATATCACAGAAGATCGCAAAGAGTGGAGAGAAAAGATAAGAAAAATAGCATCTAGAATAGATGGAGCATCATATAAGAAAACATTAAAGATACTGACAGATTTAAAAGTTAGAATAAATGCGTATGGACATAATAACGTTAAGGTAAGTTATTGGGCGGATTCACACATTTGGGAGCTTATTGATGAAATAGAAAAATCTGAAGCTTCACCAGAGATATTGAAAGTACAGCAGAAGCAGTTAGTTGAGTATATTTCACTTTTATTAAAATTTGATTGGGAACGTTCAAAAGATGAGGTAAAAGGTAATATGCTCGAACTTGTCAGTTGGTTGATTTTATTGTGTACAA
This sequence comes from uncultured Lachnospiraceae bacterium, assembly GCA_905209075.1. Classification (GTDB taxonomy): domain Bacteria; phylum Bacillota; class Clostridia; order Lachnospirales; family Lachnospiraceae; genus Roseburia. The sequence goes on from CAJLRL010000001.1 coordinate 216,055, forward strand.
TGGGATACTTTTATTTTTCGATTACATTAAATAATACATTATTTGAATCTAACAGATTTGAAATAATTTCAATGATAGGAATATATATTTTAATGATTATTGGTTTCTATTTTATAATTGTATTTGAGGTGAAAAGTACTTGTACCACCCTTATAAAAGGAGTAACTACACAAGACCCCAAAAAGGATAATTGGAAGAAACTGCTAGGTTGTTATTCCATATATATAGGAAGTGGAGTTTTATTAATTAAAATATATAATAAAATGTTGGATGCTGCTTTTGAAAGTATTGGAAGTAAAACAGCTAATGAAATAAGTATATGGCTACTTACTATAATGTATTTTATAGTAGTATGTTTACAGTTTGGATCACAGATAAAGAAAATAGATAACAATTACTATTATGTTGACGCTGTTAACCGGGTTAGAATTAATTATAAAAGTATGAAGGATACAGAAGGAGCATCAGAGATTGAAATATGTGTTCGAAGCAACAATGATAGTAAGATGACAGATCGACAGGATAATAGAGGGAAAAAACGATATTAGCTTGACATGGGGGCAATGCCATTTAGTTAACTGTTCGATAAAATGTTCTATTCATTTGAAAGTACCACAGCCAAGGCATTGAAGCAAGGGGGACCAGGTACGATTAAATTTTAATAAACAAATTAGTTCGGATATGCGGAGAGACTGCAAAGAGTGGTTTCTTCGCATATTTCAAGTTATGCGAAAATCATGTGTAAATGGATACATAAATAATTAGCTAGAACTCTAAGTTAGCAACCACTTAACTTAAAGATTACACATTTACGTGGTGCAGAAGAAGTTAGAAAATTTATGGTAAAAAGGAAGAAAACAAATGCTTAAGGATGTAACAGTCTTTAACATTCGTGAATATTTGTCTGCCAAGCTCCTCACAGAATTCATCGCATGGAACGACCTATTAGACAGAAGGTACAGATTATCTCCAATTCGAACTTAACATAATTTATAAAGTTAGCTAAAATCGTACAAAATAAGTATAATAATAGTAGCAAAACTGACAAATCCACATCAGGATAGAGTAGAGGTGGCAAAATCCCTGTTTGGAATATTGCCAAAGGATGCGGATATGGAAGCGGAAAAAGAAGAAAGGGTAGCCCATAGAAATGATATGGATTATATCGTTACAAGAAATATAAAGGATTACCAGGCAGGAGATACAAAAATAATTTTGCCGGATGATTTTGTAAAACTTGTAGAAGAAGAGTAATTTTTATCATTAGTTGTTTTTAATAATAAAATATGAATTAAGCCAGAGCGGCTAATTGACATTGCGGATTTTCCGTTACTGTTCAGACGCAAGCTTGACACCATGCTGACAAGCTATGCGCCATAGTGTTAATTATTGAGTGATTACAGCCCCTGCCTAGTAGAGGCATTTTAAATGGGCTGTAATCGTTGCTGGTCACACTGTTAGGTGTTAACAGTAACGATTTTCCGATAAAAGTTCTGTAAAATGATTATAACAATATTGTACAATGACAGCTGTTATTGTACAATATTATGCAAGATAGACATAATCATAAACAGTAAACTTCAGTGGAGTTTCGGGAGGTCGTAAATTGGGCAAGATAGAAGGAATTGAAATTAAGAATTATGGTCCGTTGAGAAATGTAATATTAGGAAAAACACGCACTCATCAGAATGAAAAAGCTTTAAGTAATTTAGTGACAATTATTGGACCGAGTGGAAACGGAAAAAGTACGCTTGCGGATGTATTTGGCTTTATTGCTGATTGCCTGGAGATGGGGGTTGAAGCAGCTTGTGATGCAGGTAATCGTGGAGGATATGAAAAATTGATTTCTCAGGGAGCAAAGGATCCGATATCTTTTGAAATATATTATAGAGAAACTTATAATTCAAAACCAATTACCTATCAGTTAGACATTGATGTTGATAATATGGGAAGACCTTATGTAAAAGAAGAGAGATTAAGACAGCGAGTTGAAAAAAGGGGGTGGCCTCGTTCTTTCTTGCATTTACAAGAAGGTAAAGGATATGCTTTTGAAGGAACAGAAGGAGGGCAGGATGATGATGGAAAAATTACAGGAAAAAAGATTGAAGTAGAATTGACAGATATTCGTAAACCTGGAATTGTAACTTTGGGAGCAATGAAGCAATATTCCCGCATTGAGAAATTTTTACAATTTTTAAAAAGCTGGTATCTGTGTTATTTTTCTCCAGATGCTGCAAGAAAAATACAGACATCGGCACCAGCACCATATTTAGACCGGATTGGAAGCAATATAAATAATGTCGCCCAGTATATGTACCGGGAAAATAAAAAAGATTTTGAGAAAGTATTGAAAGAAATTCAAACCAAATTACCGGGAATTCAGAAGATAGAACCTCTTAAATTAGAAAACGGACAGATTACGTTGCGATTTTGGGAGGTGGGGTTTGACGAACCATTTTATTCACCAAGAATGTCTGATGGTACGCTGAAATTGTTTGCATATTATCTTTTATTACATGAGAAAAATCCACGTCAGCTTGTATTTATAGAAGAACCGGAAAATGGTTTATATCATCATTATTTAGCAAAACTTGCAGAGGAAATGAAGAAAAGCGTTGGAAATGGATACATGAAGCAGTTATTTGTTACAACACATAGTCCTTTTTTTGTGAATGCACTTTTACCGGATGATGTATGGGTGTTATCAAAAGATGAAAATGGATTTTCAACAGTGAAGCGTGCATCGGAGTATAATTTTGTGCAGGAACTGGCTGAGGAGGGTGTCGAATTGGGAGATATGTGGTATAGTCAATATTTCGGATAAGGAGTAGCTTTATGTACGTTCAATTTTTGATTGAAGACAAATCAACTGAAAAATTAGTGTGCCATGTGATGGATAAACTTAAAGCTCGTTATAGTGATAAATATATTGATTATGACACGAGATCATTTAAAGGGATAGGTCATTTGCCTAAAAAAGGAACTGCAATCGAACGAAAAACAGGTCAATTATTAAATGATCTGCCAATGTTTCTTCGTGCGTTTGATAAAAAGCTACGTAAATTACCAGGAGCAGTTATTATAGTTGTTCTGGATAATGATAAAAGAGATCAAACTGAATTTCAAAGACAGCTTAAAGAATTGTCAGAGCAAAATATGATATTGATAGATCATGCTTTTTGTATTGCGGTTAAGGAAATGGAAGCTTGGTTGTTGGGAGATATAGAGGCAATAGAGAAGGCATATCCAAATGCAAAAAAGACTGCAATCAAAGATTATGTTCAAGATGAAATAGGTGATACATGGGAAATACTTGCTAATATGATTTATCCGGGAGGAGTGAATAAACTACAGAAGAATGCTTCCGGTTCATATGGACTAATTGGAGAAATGAAGGCTGAATGGGCTGATAGGATTGGAAAAATGCTGGAATTAGATAAAAATATTTCTCCGAGTTTTAATGCATTTATTCATGAGTTAACAATTAGAGTTGAGTCAGTTGTGTGAGGGACTTACTGAATGAGATAAAAAATCAGGCAGATATCAGAAAGCTTGAGAATGGAACACGAACCCCTTTCTGTTAATTTGCTTAAAAGATTAGCGGATTATTTTTGGAGGCTATTATGGTAGATGCTATGAAGTTGCCAGTTGGAATTGATGATTTCAGGAAACTGCGAGAATCGGATTTTTATTATGTAGATAAGACAAAGCTTATAGAACAGCTTTTACAAAGCTGGAGTGAGGTGACTCTTTTTACACGTCCACGTCGCTTTGGAAAGACTCTTAATATGAGTATGCTTAAAAGCTTTTTTGAGATAGGTACCGATAAGTCTTTGTTTGATGGTTTATATATTTCAAAGAACAAAGAGTTATGTGATGAGTATATGGGAAAGTATCCGGTTATATTTCTTTCACTAAAGGGTGTGGAAGGTTTAGATTTTTCGTCAGCAAGGAGAATGTTATGCACTATCATAGAGCGCGAAATAAATAGACACTATTATTTAAAAACAAGTGATGCATTGACGGAGGAGGATAGGGCTCAATTTGCGAAGATGCTTCAGGGCAATGATAGCAATATAGAAGACAGTATACGAATGCTTTCACAGCTTTTGTATAAGCACTATAGACAGAAGACAGTTATACTTATAGATGAATATGACGTTCCACCGGATAAAGCTTTCCAGAATGGCTATTACAAAGAGATGGTTTCTCTTATAAGAGGTATTTTTGGACAGGCACTTAAGACGAATGAGTTTTTACAGTTTGCGGTGCTTACAGGATGTCTGAGAGTGTCAAAAGAGAGCATTTTTACAGGTCTTAATAATTTTGAAATAAATTCCATCGTTGATATAGACCATGATGAGCAGTTTGGATTTACTGATAATGAAGTTAAGAAGCTGTTATCTGATTACGACAGGGTAGAACGTTATCCTGATGTCAGGGAGTGGTATGATGGCTATCATTTTGGCAATGCAGACATATATTGTCCATGGGATGTAATAAACTTTGCTAAAAAACTTGTCGCAGACAAGAATGCAAGACCAAGTGCGTTCTGGATCAATAGCAGTGGCAATGACATGGTAAAGAGATTTGTGGATAAAGCAGATCAGACTACGAGAGATGAAATAGAAAAGCTTGTAGCAGGTAGTATAGTAGAAAAACGGCTTCGTCTAGATCTTACATATGATGAAATCGATAGTACAATAGATAATCTGTGGAGTGTGCTTTTTACAACCGGTTATCTCACTAAGATAGGTGAAGTTAAAATGCCTGATAGTGAAAGCTATGCATATAAGCTTGTTATTCCCAATAAGGAAGTACGTGAGGTTTTTATCCTCCAGATCCAGGAATGGTTTAAATCTGTTGTCACAAACGATAATGACAATATGAAGCTGTTATCGAAGGCTATTCTTGATAAAGATGAACAGCGGATCCAAAGACAGTTAAATATTGTTATGGGACGCATGATAAGCGTACTTGATACAAAGGCTTCGGATAATATGAAAGAGAATTTTTATCATGGTGTGCTTCTTGGACTTTTGAGAGGAAGTAACCCGGACTGGCTTATCAAATCAAACCGCGAGTCTGGTGATGGTTTTAGCGACATCCTGATCAGGCCGGAAGATCCTGATGAGGGCATTGTCATCGAGGTAAAGTACGCCAAGGAGATTAAGGGGCTGGATGTGGCCTGTGAGGCTGCAATGACACAGATCAAAGATAAGCGGTATTATGAAGCTCTAAGAGATGAGGGAAGATGTAATATTTTGGCTTATGGCATTGCTTTTAGTAGAAAACGATGTAAGGTGATTGGAGAAAAAATATAATTGTTCACAAAAAAAATCAAAATTCCCATCTCTTTTTGTGAAAAAATATGTTATTATATCATTAGCTGATAATTGCTATGCGGAATAATCACTAGCACAGCATTGATTTATGATTTATAATTAGGAGGATTTTTACAATGCAGAGATTTACATTACCCAGAGATTTATATCATGGAAAGGGTGCACTTGAGGCACTTAAGAGTTTTGAAGGAAAGAAAGCTATTATCTGTGTAGGCGGTGGATCTATGAAGCGTTTTGGTTTCCTGGATAAAGCAGAGGCCTATCTGAAAGAAGCAGGGATGGAGGTTAAGCTGTTTGAGGGAATTGAGCCAGATCCTTCTGTTGATACTGTCATGAAAGGTGCGGCAGTGATGGAAGAATTTAAGCCGGACTGGATCGTGGCTATCGGTGGAGGCTCACCTATAGATGCTGCAAAGGCTATGTGGATCAAATACGAATATCCTGATATCACATTTGAAGATATGTGTAAGGTATTTGGTATTCCGAAGCTTAGAAAGAAAGCTCATTTCTGTGCGATTTCTTCTACGTCAGGTACAGCTACAGAGGTTACAGCATTTTCTATCATCACAGATTATGATAAGGGAATCAAATATCCTATAGCTGATTTTGAAATTACACCTGATGTGGCAATCGTAGATCCGGAGCTTGCGGAGACTATGCCAAAGAAGCTTGTAGCACACACAGGTATGGATGCCATGACTCATGCAATTGAGGCTTATGTATCTACGGCAAACAGTGATTTTACAGATCCACTTGCACTGCATGCGATAGAGATGATCCAAAATGATCTCATTGATTCATATAATGGAGACATGGATAAACGTGATGCGATGCATAATGCACAGTGCCTTGCAGGAATGGCATTTTCGAATGCACTTCTTGGAATCGTACATTCTATGGCACACAAAACAGGAGCTGCTTTTGCTGATCATGGAGCACACATCATCCATGGTGCAGCCAATGCTATGTATCTTCCAAAGGTTATTGCTTATAACGCAAAGGATGAGACTGCAAAAGAGCGCTACGGAGTCATTGCTGATTTTATGAAGCTTGGTGGAGATACACTTGATGAAAAAGTTGATCTGCTCATCAAATATCTGCGCAGTATGAACGATGCACTTAACATCCCTCATTGTATCAAGAATTATGGAGCAGACAGTTATCCGACAGAGGAGGGCTTTGTGCCGGAAGATGTATTCCTTGAAAGACTTCCTGAAATAGCAGCCAATGCTATACTTGATGCATGTACAGGCTCAAATCCACGCCAGCCTGATCAGGAAGAGATGGAAAAACTTCTTAAGTGCTGCTATTATGATACAGAGGTAGATTTCTAGAAATCAGATATATTATTTAATACTTGTCACACAGAGGTGTGAATGATAACTATGGTTTACAGATATAGCCTATCCTGTTGAGCAGACAGGATAGGCATTTTTTAAAATGAGGAGGAGTATAAACTTGAAAAAAAACGGTAAGAATTATTTTTCGGCTATCACCGGATGTCTGGCAGTATTTGCTTTTATGCTGCTGTGTCTGATCATACCGGATAAAAATGCGGATGCAGCAGGCAAAACAGGACTTTATCATGAGGGAAATGTCTGGAATTATTATGAGAACGGAGAAATTGCAAGCGATGTAACAACGCTTGTGAAATACAACGGAAGCTGGTGGTACGTAAACCAGGGACGCATAGACTTTAGCGCCAAAACACTTTGCAAATACAACGGAAGCTGGTGGTATGTAAACCAGGGGAGAGTAGATTTTAGTGCCAAAACACTTTGCAAATACAACGGAAGCTGGTGGTACGTAAACCAGGGGCGTGTAGATTTTAGTGCTAAAACACTTTGCAAATACAATGGAAACTGGTTTTATGTATCAGGCGGCAGGGTTAATTTTTCCGACACAACAGTGGTAAAATACAACGGAAACTGGTGGTATGTCCATTCAGGCTGTGTTGATTTTGGTGCCAGAACACTGTGCAGATATAATGGTTTATGGTGGTACATATCAGGTGGCAGGATCGATTTTTCTGATACGACTGTAATTAAGTACAACGGAGTATGGTGGTATGTAAAAGGCGGTTATGTAGATTTCAATGCAAGAACATTGTGCAAGTATAATGGTACATGGTGGTTTATTAAAGATGGAAGGATTAATTTTGACACAAGAACATTGGTTAAATACGGAGCAAACTGGTTTTGTGTGAACAATGGTAGTGTTGATTGGGGATACAGTGGAAACTGCGGTTATAAAGGCTATACATATTCGATCAATAATGGAATCGTTGATTTTGGCAGGGGGGTGTCAAAAAGCAATGACTGGGTTTCGGGGCTTGACGTGGCGAAAAATAATGACAAGCTTATCATTGTGGCAGCAGAAGGCATAACTTCGGTTGATGCTGACGTTTCAATGCATCAGCGTGATGAGGATGGAAACTGGTATGAAATGTTTTCAATCAGCGGACATGTCGGATACAATGGAATCGTGAAATCACATGAAGGTGACGGAAAGACACCGACAGGTGCATACAAATTTATAAATGCATTTGGAAATCTGCCGGATCCCGGATGCAGATTAAAATATATCCATTGTGATAGCAGCTATGACTGGGTTGATGATTCTGACTCGGTTTACTATAATAAGCTTGAGTCTTCTAAATACGTGAGGAAGGACTGGTCATCTGCGGAGAACATAAGCTCGATAGGGGACAGATATAATTATGTGCTTGCACTGGACTATAATAAAGAATGTATTCCGGGAGCCGGCTCGGCTATATTTTTACATTGTGGCACAAATAAAACGTCCGGATGTGTGTCTATTCCTGACAAATATATGCGCTGGGTCATTCAAAGTGTGGATGAGAATAGTACTATCGTAATAGATTCAAAAAATAAAATCCGCAACTATTAAAATAATTTGTATATAGAGTTGCAAAGGGGATATATTATATGTTACTATAAGACTACATGAGTAGTAACGATTCATTTGTCACATGGCAAATGGTCTCATAGATTTTGAATTTACGCCTCCACATGGTTATTTTCAAAAGCTATATGCTCATGTAACAGAAAAGTCCTTGGCTTTTGCCGGGGCTTTTTTGCGTAATCCTTTTTTGCGTAATACAGGCTATTAAAATTATGAAAAGTATTATATAATAATAAAAAATTATTGATGGAGGAAAATAAAATGAATATAGAAGAACTGGTAGAGATAAGCGAATGTCCGCATTGTGGAGGCGGCGCAATTCTTGAGGAAGAATGTGGATGCTCATATTATGTAATGTGTCTTGAGTGTGGATGCCATTCGGTAAACATTGATTTCAAGTCGGAGGACGAAAGGCTTGAGGCTGCAAGACGCACAGCAGAACTTTGGAATTGTGGTAAAGTTATTTCAAGTGAGCCGGGTGAATGATCAAAAATTATTTACTCTCATAATTCTTAATTTAGAAGATTCTGAGAGTAAATAATGTAAAAAGGGAGGATATATGGCGGATAAAGTAGTAAAAGGCTATTGGGACTGCCCATATTGCAGCAGCAGGGAAATCAATGGACTTGTAGATTTCTGCCCGAATTGCGGAGTCCACAAACCAAAAGATGTTAAATACTATTTAAAGGGAAATGTTACGACCAATACGACATATTCGAAAAGCCAGGTTCCAGATTCGGATGTTTTGTCAGAAAAAGAGCTTGAGAAAGCCGGGATATCCAAAGAAGAATGTGATGGAAAACATAAGGAATGGGTATGTGATTTTTGTGGAAGCTTAAATAACTGGGCTGATAATGTGTGCAGTTCATGTGGTTCACAAAAGGATGAGTCAGATACATTGTATGGTGGTGAAAAAAAGTCCGGGGAAGAACCGGCAGAGCAGCAGCACACTGCCAGCAGTCAGGATAAAGAACAGCTTTCGGTGTGGGATAAGATAAAAAGTTTCTTTGTGAAAAATCGTAAAGCAGTTGCGATAGTGACTGTGATCATAGCGGTTTTATCAGTTATGTTTTTCCCATACAAAAAAGTAGTTACAGTAAAAAGTTTTGCATGGGAGAGGAATATATCCCTCGAAGAGTACAGGACTGTGCAGGAATCGGACTGGAATGTCCCCGAAGGAGGCAGGGTATATGATGAAAAGACCGAGATAAAATCGTATGTCTCGGTGGTGGATCATTATGAAACTGTCTGGGAGACGAAGACACGCGAGGTTTTTGACCACAATGAGACATCGACTACTTACAGTGACAATGGAAACGGAACGTTTACAGAGCATACGACCACAACTCCAGTATACAGGACAGAGACATATCAGGAAAGCCATGAGGAACCTGTTTACAGGCAGGATCCGGTTTATGCCACAAAATACTATTACGACATAGATAAATGGGTTGATACCGGAAACGATTATCCGTCAAGCGGTAAAGATCACAAACCATACTGGAATGAGGACTATAAGCCTATGGCTGATAATATCAGAGATACGGACAGGAGCGAGACATATACTGTTAAGCTTGATAACGGTAAGACGCAGGAAAAGTCATATTCTGAGTGGAAAAATATGAAAATAGGTGATACAAAGGAACAGACAACATGTCTGGTGGGAATCGTATACAGTGAAAAGGATTTAGGAAAATAATATGAAGACATTAATAGTTGTTGATATGCAGAATGATTTTATAGACGGAGCGCTTGGAACAAAAGAGGCACAGGCGATCGTTAAAAATGTAGCAGCAAAGATCAGGGAGTATCAGGCAGAGGGAAACGAGATAATCTTTACCAGAGATACTCATGGGGAAGATTATCTTGACACACCGGAAGGAAAGAAGCTGCCGGTAAAGCATTGCATAAAGGGCACAAAAGGCTGGGAGATAGCGGATGGTCTTTATGTGGATGGCGCTGATTGTATTGACAAACCAAATTTTGGATGGCCACATTGGAACGAGAGATCGTTTGAAGAAATAGAACTTGTCGGGCTTTGCACAGATATATGTGTTGTTTCAAACGCCCTTATATTAAAGGCACAGTTTCCGGATGTGCCGGTTACTGTGGATGCTGCGTGTTGCGCAGGCGTTACACCGGAGAGCCATGAGGCGGCGCTTGTTACAATGAAGATGTGCCAGATCGATATAAAGAGTTATAAACAGTTATAAAAAACAAAAAAGTTATAAAACGGGGGGAATATGTACAACGATAAAGGAAATACAAAGTATCTGAAATTGCTAAAGCAGAACTATTCATCAAGCCAGGATGTTATAAGGGAGATCATAAATCTCTCGGCAATCATCAATCTGCCAAAGGGCACGGAGTTTTTCCTGAGTGACATACATGGAGAGTACGAGGCGTTTTTACATATCATGAATAACTGCTCCGGTGTCATCAAGGAAAAGGTGGATCTGATATTTAATGATACGCTGTCGGATTATGACAGACAGGAGCTTTGTACGCTCATATATTATCCGAGAGAGAAGATGGCTATGCTTGATGAGCAGGACAAGATCGACGGCGACTGGTATGCTATGACACTCAATCACCTTATACTCGTAGCAAAAGTGCTGTCATCGAAATATACGAGATCAAAGGTGCGTAAAGCACTTCCACAGGAATATGCTTATATCATTGATGAGCTTTTGCATGCGCAGGAGGACGAGGATGCGAACCAGGTCAGATATCACAAACAGATATTGAAGACGATAATAGATCTCGAGGATGCCGATGAATTTATAATCGCATTGTCAGCACTCATAAAAAGGCTTGCGGTCGATCATCTGCACATAGTCGGGGATGTTTTCGACAGGGGCGGAAATGCCGATAAAATACTGGATCTGTTGTATGATTATCACTCGCTGGATATCGAGTGGGGAAATCATGATATCCTCTGGATGGGGGCAGCATGTGGAAATGATGCGTGTATATGCAATGTGATCCGCAACAATCTAAAATACAATAACGTGGAAATACTTGAAAACGCATATGGAATAAGCTTGCGCCAGCTCATGCTTTTTGGGATGAAGACTTATGGCATAGACGATGGGATAAAGGCGGCAAAAACTGCGGTCACGGTTATGCTTTTTAAGCTCGAAGGACAGCTTATCATGGCGCATCCGGAGTATGAGATGGGAGACAGGCTCATGCTTGACAGAATTGACGATATGCAGGATATCGGAGTGAAAAGGAGTAGCTTTCCAACAGTGAATCACGAGAATCCGTATGAGCTTACTGCGGAAGAAAATGCTATCATGCGGAAGCTTCACAGACAGTTCGTTTCAGGGCAGCGTCTTAGAAAACATATACAGTTTCTGTATGATCATGGCAGCATGTACAATGTATACAATGGAAATCTGATATACCATGGATGTGTTCCGGTGGACAAAAATGGTGCGTTTGACAAGCTGTGCATTGATGGAGAACTGTATCACGGAAAGGCGCTTCTGGATAAATGTGAGGAAAAAGCCAGGGCAGCATATGTTGACACTCCGGACAGGGATGATGTAGACTTTATGTGGTTCTTATGGGGTGGTGAGAAATCTCCTCTGTGCGGAAGAAAGTTAAAGACTTTTGAGCGTGAATATGTAAGTGATAAAAATTTATGGAAAGAAGAATCGAATCCGTATTACAGCAAATACTATGATGAAAGCTTTTGCTGTCAGATACTTCACGAATTTGGACTGTATGATGAAAAGTCGCATATCATAAACGGACACACACCGGTTCATGCGATAGAGGGAGAAAACCCGGTTAGGGCAAACGGAAGACTGTTTGTGATTGACGGAGGCTTTTGCCGTTCCATGAACAAGACTACCGGAATAGCAGGATATACACTTATCTACAATTCGCACGGGTTGCGGCTAAAGGCACATACGCCGTTTACATCTGTTGAGGATGCTCTTATAAACAACACTGATATCGAATCATCATCTGAGGTGGAGGAAAAAGATAAACATCGTATGCTCGTAAGAGACACGGATATAGGAAAACGGCTGATGTGCGAGATAGAGGATCTTCAGCTGCTGCTGAAAAATTACAGGAAATTATAAATGAGGGGCAAAATACCTTTTGACCATCATATCATAATATGTTTTTATAACTGCAAAAACTTGACGTACGTCATGTTTTGCAGTTTTTTAGTGGTATATATAAAATCTTTACAACTCTTTATATAACGCTTGTAATCTTATTATATATAATGATTATAGGCGTTTTTTATATGAAGCTTGACAAAAGAGTTATAAAAAGTTATAAATAGTTATAAAAGAACAAAAGAGTTATAAAAAGTTATAAAAATGGGGGCAAATATGACAAAAAATCCTTTTTCACTATCGTTCGGGAAAGAACCTATAAGTCTGATAAACAGAAGTATGCAGACAGCAGAGATCATTGAGACATTTGAAGATGAAAACCCGGCTTATCAGGTCTGCATGATAACCGGTGTCAGAGGTTCTGGAAAAACAGTAATGCTTACGGAAATAACAAAAAAAATAAGATCTGATGATGACTGGATAGTCATGGATTTAAGCCCGGAGAGAGATTTATTACAGTCATTTGCTGCAAATCTGAGCAATGATCCAAATTTGTCGGAGATATTTCGCAAGGCAAAGATCAACCTGTCTTTTTTAGGACTCGGTGTGGAGATAGACGGTGTATCACCTATCACAGATATAAATGTCGCTGTAACAAGGATGCTTGAACGGATAAATAAGAAGCATAAAAGGGTTCTTGTAACAATAGATGAGGCGGTATGCAATGACACTATGAAAGAATTTGTAAGCCTCTTTCAGATATATATGAGACAGGACTTACCGGTATTTTTATTAATGACAGGATTATATGAAAATATATATGAGCTTCAGAATGAAAAAACTCTGACGTTTTTATACAGAGCACCTAAAATAGAACTTCGCCCTCTGAATATAGGTATGATAGCAGAAAAATATAAAAATATATTTAATCTGTCTGATGAAGAAGCTGAGTTAATGGCAAAAGAAACAAAAGGGTATCCATTTGCATTTCAGGTTTTAGGATATCTCTGCTGGAAAAATGAAACCACATGGGTAAGCGTACTGCCTGAATTCAGCCAGTATCTCGAAGAATATGTCTATGAGAAAGTGTGGAGTGAGCTGTCTAAAAGCGATAAGGAGCTTCTGATTGCAATGGCAAAAACTGCGGATGACAAAGTTGAAGCGATAAGAAAGACTATGAAAAAAGCCTCAAACAGCTTCAGTGTATACAGAAACCGGCTTATAAAAAAGGGTGTGATAACATCACCGGAATATGGACATCTGGATTTTACATTGCCGAGATTTAAAGAGTTTGTATTAAGAGAAGGAATAGCATGATAGAAATACTTATAGTGGAAGACGAAAAACCGATATCAGATCTGATCAGACTAAATCTTACAAAAGCAGGCTACAACTGTACCTGTGCCTTTGATGGCATGGAGGCGGCAGACATTCTGGAAGAAAGAAATTTTGACCTGATAATACTTGATGTAATGCTGCCGAAGCTCAGCGGATTTGAGCTTATGGAATATATAAAGCCGCTTGGCATACCGGTAATATTCCTTACAGCGAAGGCTGCTTTAGATGACAGGATGAGAGGACTTACATCCGGTGCGGAAGACTATATGGTAAAACCGTTTGAGATCGTGGAACTTTTAGCCAGGGTAAATATCGTGCTGAGACGTTATAACAAGATGGATCGTAAACTTACATTTAAGGACATAACTATAGATACGGAAAATCAGACTGTCACAAAAGCGGGAAAACATATCGAGCTTACACCAAAGGAATTTGAGCTGTTTGCGATCTTAGTCCGCAATAAAAATATCACGCTTTTCAGGGAAAAAATATACGAAGAAATATGGGGAACGGAGTACTCGGTAGAATCGAGGACTCTTGATCTGCACATACAGAGGCTGCGTAAGAAATTAGACATAGGAGACAGCCTTAAGACAGTGTTTAAAGCCGGATACAGGCTGGAAGAATAAATGATAATAAAAGAATCATTATTTTATAAAATTATATAAAAACGTATATAAATAAAAATATGTTTAAAAGTTAAAAAGCTGCAAAAACTTGATGTGCGTCATGTCTTTTGCAGCTTTTTTGTGGTATATATACAGTGAAAGAGGTGATAATTTGACGAAACTTAATATGTGGCTGAGACGATTTTCGATACAGCTTTTGTGGGGAGCGGGAATACTTATAGTGATCGCGATGATTTTCTCACATCTTGAGGGACTTACGATCATTGGAAATATATGTTATATTGTGGCATTTGTATTATCCGGCGTATCAATTCTGCTTCGGGCAATACAGGCGCTTAAATCTAAGACAGTCAGCATAGAACTTCTGGTGTCGATCGCATCGGTCGGAGCCTGTGTGATAGGTGAATTTAATGAAGCTGCAATAGTGACATTTCTTTTCCAGCTTGGATCGTTTTTGGAACAAAAAACAATGAAAAAGACAAGGTCGGCAATCAAAGAACTGACGCAGATGGCGCCTACAACAGCATGGAGGATCATAAAATCTGTAAATTCCGGGGATAATACTGACTGCAAAAATAGTTCTGATAATAGCTGCAGTAATGAACGGAAGGAAAAGTTTGATATAGAAGAAATTGATGCAGATGAGGTTGAAATAGGAGATACACTGCTTGTAAAAGCAGGAAGCCAGATCGCTTCAGATGGTATAGTGGTAAAAGGTGACGGATATGTGCTTGAAGCAAGCATTACAGGGGAGCCGCTTCCAAAACACAAGGCAGATGGTGACATAGTGTATGCCGGAACTATTCTGGACAGCGGGAATCTTCATATGCGCGCGACAAAGGTTGGAGAAGATACGACTTTTGCAAAGATAATAGCGCTTGTTGAGGAGGCGCAGGATGCAAAATCACCGGTGGAGAGATTTATCGACCGTTTCGCAAAATACTATACACCTGCGGTCATAATTATAGCAGCTCTGGTATTTATATTTACCCGGAATGTTGATACGGCGATCACGATACTGGTGCTTGCCTGTCCGGGAGCACTCGTTATAGGAGCACCTATCGCAAATGTAGCCGGAATAGGCCGTGGAGCGAAAAACAGCATCCTCTTAAAGGGCGGCGACAGTATCCATACATTTTCAAAAACAGATACAGTTGTCTTTGACAAGACCGGTACACTTACGATGGGAGTACCGGAAGTAAGTGCCATGAAAGATTATTCTAACGCAAGTGAACAAGTTCTTTCACTGGCAGCAAGTGTGGAAAAGGCATCCGATCATCCGCTGGCACAGGCAGTTATCCGATATGCCGGGGATGTTACGTCTTATGAGGCTTGTGCCGTTGAGACAGTAAAGGGCTGTGGGGTGAAAGCTGTAGTAAATGATCACGATGTGCTTGTGGGAAATCAAAGGCTGATGGAACAGGACGGCATAGAGCTGCCGGAGCAGATAAAGCAGGATTTAAGTGATGTACAAAATACAGGCGCATCGATCGTTCTTATATCCATAGATAAAAAAGTTGCCATGTTGCTTGGAATTTCTGATAAAATAAAAGCAGATGCAAAGAAAAGCATTGCGGATCTTAAAGATATGGGAATCTCCGATATCATAATGCTGACCGGGGATAATGCGGCGACAGCTTCTGCGATCGCAGCTGATCTTGGTATCACGGACTATCGCGCAGAGCTTTTGCCGGAGGATAAGATGACAGTTATCCGCAGCTTGCAGGATGCCGGGAAAATTGTTACATTTGTAGGAGACGGAATCAATGACAGTCCTGCTCTTGCAGCCGCTGATACAGGCATAGCAATGGGCTCGGGAACAGATGTGGCAATAGATAATTCGGATGTTGTCCTTATAAGATCAGATCTAGAAAGTCTTGTCAGATCGCTTAGGATATCAAGGAAAACGGTTCATATTTTATACGAAAATATCGCTATTGCTGTAGGAACAGTTATATTATTGCTTGCAGGACTTTTTGCAGGATATATCCATATGGCAATCGGAATGCTGATACATGAGGCAAGCATACTTGTTGTAATATTTAACGCAATGAGAAATAGTTCCATGCGTTTAAAATACAAATGAAATTTAAGTTAATTATTTTAATAAAAAACGAAAGGAATCTGGAATATGAAGAAAACAATACAGATGGAAGAGCTTGTGTGCCCTATGTGCGCGCAGAAAATAGAGACAGCTTTGCAGAAAGTTGACGGCGTAAGCAGCGTATCGGTGCTTTACAATGCAAGCAAGGCAAAGGTGGAATTTGATGAAAATAAGACAAGCGTTGATGAACTTGTAAAGGTAATTACCGGACTTGGATATGTAGTGATATAGGAAATCATCAGAATGATTTCAACATAAATGAATGTGTAAAGTTATAGACAGTAAATATATTATAAATCAGGAGGAAAACAATGAACAAAGAGACGATAGAGACACTTGACAAAATTTTACCGGTTGTAGAAAGAGTACACAGTGAGCACCACCCTGAACTTCACAAGGTTGCAGAACTTTACAATGAATTAAAAAAGGCTCCGTCCAGAGTAATTTTTGATGAAATGCAGGCTGTAACAGGAAACTATGCTGTTCCCGATGATGCATGCCTGACTTACGCAAAGACCTATAACCTGCTTGAAGCGTTGGACAGGGAGTTTGCATAATGGGCTGCCCGTGCTGTGAGGGTATAGAGCCTTGTGCTGCAAAGATATCCATTTTTAAGCATTTGGACCGTGCGAGCCAGGAAGAAATCAGCGAGATTGCCATTCACCGTGAAGTCAAAAAGGGTGAGCTTTTGTTTACACCGGATGACAGCCGCGGGCTTTATCTGATATCGGAAGGAACCGTAAAAGTGTACGAGCTTACACCTTCCGGTAAGGAATATCTGCTTCAGGTGCTTCACAAAGGTGACTTTGTGGGTGAGGAGGCATTGTTTTGCCATGAGGAAAATTATACCTACGGTGAAGCATTATCGGACGGCAGGCTGTGCTTTATAGATCAGAAGGATTTTATGGAACTTCTTATGAAGCATCCGTCAATAAGTCTTAAGCTTTTGGAGGAATTCAGCCGCAGAATGCATCAGAATGCGCATCAATCTTCGACAAATACAGAGCCGGTTCTAGAAAGGCTCTGGGCATACCTGCTCAATCTTTCAGCGGCACAGGGCAGTGATACTTTTGAGATCCCGTTGCAGCTAAAGGAATTGTCTTCGTATCTGAATACTACTCCGGAGACTGTTTCAAGAAGACTAAAGGAACTTGAAAAGCATCAGATAATAAAACGGGAGCGCAGGAAGATTACTATTTTAAATAAAAATGAAATATAATCACGTTATTGTTGTAATAACAACATAAATTAATAAAGTCATACTGTATATTAGAATCGTAAGGAATACAAACTATATACAGCATGGCTTTTTATTTTAGATAAATATGTGATGTGTACAGTATATGTGTTTTTACAATATTTAGGCAGATGATCTGGAGGAATGAATAATGAACAGTAATGGTAACAGCAATAATATAGAAAAGATCAAATCATATCTCAAAAGACTGGATGC
The DNA here is from genome assembly GCA_905209075.1 of uncultured Lachnospiraceae bacterium. GTDB lineage: Bacteria > Bacillota > Clostridia > Lachnospirales > Lachnospiraceae > Roseburia. The sequence continues at coordinate 233,928 of CAJLRL010000001.1, forward strand.
CGGAGAAAATCTCGAGAGTGTAAGAGCGGATTTTAAGATAGAATTCAGGGCTGTGGATGCATCCGAGATAATGGAAGCCGAGCAGCAGCTTTTAAAGGAAGGAACACCACTGGAGCAGGTGCAGCGCCTGTGTGATGTGCACTCTGCACTTTTTCACGGTTCAACAAATGAGGAGCAGATCGCAAATGCCGAAAAAGCAGTGGCACAATCAATAAAAGATAAAAAGCTTGCGGCAACTGCGAAGCTTATTGCGATAAAAGGGCATCCGCTTTATACATTTACACTGGAAAATGGACAGCTTGCAAAGGTAATTGCTGAGTGTAAAAAATATCTTGAGACAGGCAACGCAGGATCAGATAGTGCCTTGAATAGTGGTTGTCTTAAAGATATGGGAAGTTTACTCAGACAGCTTCGTGAGGCTGCGATACACTATGCGAAAAAAGGTGATCTGCTCTATCCGCATCTCAAGGTAAAATACGGTGTGAGCGGTCCGTCGGATGTCATGTGGACAGTTGATGACGAGATAAGAGATGAGCTTGCATATTTATCAAAAGCGATAGAGTCAAAAGAAATAAAGTCAAAGTCCGGTTCATCTGATAATCCTAAAAACACAGTACAATATACTGAGGATGAATGCAGAGAGCTTACAGAGAGGTTTGAAACAGTAGTAAGACGTCTTGATGAGATGATATATAAAGAAGCAAATATCCTGTTTCCAAACTGTGCGCTCAATTTCACAGAAGAGGAATGGATAGGCATATATCGTGACTCAAAAGATTATGCTGATTGTTTTGGTGTGAAAAATGAGGTTTGGGAAGAAGCAGAGGAATATTTGAAGAATAATTCAAATGATTGTGGAATAAAGAAGGAAAATGCAGAAAGTGAGATTATGCTCGGTGGTGGACATATGACGGTAGAACAGCTTGATGCAATGCTCAATACAATTCCGCTTGAGATATCATTTGTAGATGATCAGGACATGAACAGATATTTTAATGAAGGCTCAAAGGTATTCAAGCGTCCGGGCATGGCAATCGACAGAGAGGTATGGAGCTGCCATCCACCGAAAGTAGAGCAGCAGGTCAGACGCATAATCGGTGAATTTAAAGAGGGGACACTTGATAAAGTCCCGGTATGGATGAATAAAAACGGCAGAGTATTTCTGGTAACTTATATGGCTGTGAGGGATAAGGCAGGAAAATATCTCGGCACGATGGAGCTTGTGCAGGATATGGAATTTGCGAAGGAGTACTTTCTTAAGTAGTATGTGAGTATATGGTATAATTTATTTGATACATTTTAGATACAAATATCTGCTAATATATAAATTGGTAAATTTTGCATAACCATATGGATAGACAAAAGAGGGATAAATGAAATTCAGATACAAAGTATTGTTTACAAATTTAATACTTCTTTCGCTGGGACTTGGTCTGGTCGGATACCTCATGATACACAAGAATTTTGAGCTTGCGAAGCAGACGCAGCTTAAAAATGCTATTGTGCAGAACAATCTGGTACAGTCCTCGGTGGAGTATGAACTGCTGCAGCTTTTAAATTCTGATTCTGAAAACGCTACGTCTCAGACAATAGATAATGCTGTATCCCAGACCACGGATAACAGCAAAAGCATAAAGAGCAGCGACATTACCGCATCCTCCATAGCCGCGCAACTTCCGCAGATCGGAAGCCGTGTAAGCAGCAGTGTGCGCACAAAGGATTCATTTTTCTATATATACTATGATGGAAACCGGGTGTATACGGACGATAAAAGCCAGGTGGATATAAATGAGACACTTTTTAATGATCTGACAACAGGAAATAAGAATTATCTCATAAATATTGAGGATGAAAAACACTATATTTATGTGACATCACAGAGTGTGATAGATGAGAAAAATCTCTGGATCATCAGTAAATGTGACGCATCGGAGGCATATTCGCTCTTAGATGAGCAGATAAAATATTTCAGGCTGATAATAGTAGTTATATTGATCGCAGAGTCGGTTGCAATGTACTTTATAAGCAGATATATGACAAAGCCGCTCGAGAAACTAAACCGTGTCAGCGAGGAAATAGCACAGGGAGATTATGCCACAAGGGTAAATGTAAAAAGTCATGATGAGATAGGACTTCTTGCACAGAAATTCAATATCATGGCGCAGGCGGTATCGGATCATGTAGACGAGCTAAATGACATGGTACACAGGCGTGAACAGTTTGTGGCGGATTTTACCCATGAGATAAAAACACCGATGACATCGATCATTGGCTATGCGGATACTATGCGCTCACTGGAGCTTCCGAGGGAAGAACAGATAATGGCACTTGGATATATTTTTTCAGAGGGAAAACGTCTTGAGAGCATGTCGAATAAGCTTTTTGATCTGATATATCTGCGTCAGCATGATATTAAAAAGGATGATGTCCATATGGCAGATCTTTGCGCAGAGGTGGTAAAGGTTGTCGGGCCTGCATACGAAAACAGGCATCTTATTATAGAAACTGCGATAGAGGATGCTGTGCTGACTGTGAATAGAGAGCTTCTGGTTACGGCACTTGTCAATCTGATGGATAATGCAAGAAAAGCGTCATCTGAGGGTGGAAAGGTTGAAATTACAGGAAAATATGTACATGACAAAGTAAATAGTACACTAGAAGATAAAAAAACTCAAAAAAATGATGAGAGTACAGATGATGAATGTGCAGATACATATGAAATCTGTATAATCGATCACGGAATCGGAATGACAAAAGAGCAGGCAGACAGGATTTGCGATGAATTTTATATGGTAGACAAATCAAGGGCAAGAAAAGAGGGCGGTGCAGGAATAGGAATGTCACTTGTGGCAGTCATACTGGAGCACCACAACGCAAAGCTTTCTGTGGAAAGTGAGCCCGGATGCGGAACAACTATGAGAATTTCGCTGCATGGAAAATCTGAATGCAGTATAGATGTTTAGAATGGGTAATCACAGATAATTTTTACATGGTGTGAATTATTACAAATACTGCTCAGTAACCGATTACATAAAACTCCGAGGATAGATATGAAAAAAGAAAATATTAAATTTATTATAATGTCAGTTATAGTAGTATGCATTGTGATAGCCGGAATACTGGTGCCGGGCATAGTACTCGAGGCAAAGCAGAAAAGTGAATATGATAAGGTGGCACAGGTACCAAAAGATTACCTTCCGTCAAGCTCGGTTATGGCAAAGGAGGCATCGGCAAATCTGAAATTGTCGGAGAAACTTTCTCTTATAGATGGGCAATGGGATAGTACTACGGATGAGGCGGCATCATATGAGATGGACGATCAGGATTATCAGGCTGTTGCCACTGCCCGTGAGTCGATGGAGAAACTGTATGAGCAAAAACTGTATCCGGAAAATTTATCACCGGATTATTCAAACTGGTATACGTGGGAGACAACAGCCTATAAGGCATCTGACAATACGTTCAATACTTATACAGCATATTACTGGATCATAAGATTTGAGAAATATGATGGCACCCAGACTCATACCATATGGATGCTCGAGGATGGAACGATAATTCTTGCAAGAGAGCAGACAAAGGATGCGATAGACGTTTCCATATTCGAATCAGCAGATGGACAGGGGGATGCTCTGGATAGTATAAGTCTGGATGATAAAATAACAGATGATTATACGGCTGCATTTAGTTATAGCGGAATAGATTTTTCAAAAATGAATCTGATCGGACAGACGACTGCGACAGAGGAGAAAAATCAGGAGAGTTATGATGTGCTGCAGTTTTTAGGGGATAAGCAATATGTTTATGTGATCAGGGAGAAGTAAGCCATTTGGAGTATGAAAAAGATTACACGTGGAAGAATATAATTGACTCAATAGTAAATATAGAATATAATGAACTAAATGAAATGGATTAAGAAAATCCAAAATATTAATAAAAAAGGGGGGACAACTATGCTATATAATTACATTAAAGCGAATTATAAAGAAGCTGAACCCATTTTCTTTTCTGATCTGGAAAGAGATGATATAAGCAAATCAGCATTGAATCAGCAATTAAAAAGGCTTTGCGATAAAGGATTGCTTATGAAATATGATACAGGAGTTTATTACATTCCCAAACGAACTTTACTTAATTCAATGATAGGACCAAATGCTGATATGGTTGCCAGATATCGTTTTATACTTAAGGGGGATAAAATAGAGGGATTTTATGGCGGAAACTCATTTGCTAATCAGATAGGAATAACCACTCAGGTTCCAAGAGTTGTGGAAATTGTAAGCAATAATACAAATTCTTCAGATCGTGAAGTTAAAATTGGAGATAGACGTTTCTATATAAAAAAGCCAATAGTTAAGATAACAAATGAAAATGTTTATGTATTACAAATGTTGGAACTACTAAAAAATCTTGATGCATATCTTGATTATTCATATAAGGAAGCAAAAGAAAAATTTGCAGTGTATATATCAGCCCATGGAATAAAAAGAGCTGATGTAGACTACTACATTAGAAAATATCCTTTGGCAACATTCAAATATTATTATGAATTGGAGTTGGATCATGTACTTGCATAAAGAAAATAGGGAATTATTTCGGGATGTAATTTTATTAACTTCTCAAAAATTAGAAGTGAGCGAAGATATTGTCGAAAAAGACTATTATGTAACCAGTATTCTAAAAAAGCTATCAGAGATAGATTATCCAATCGTTTTTAAAGGTGGTACATCGCTCTCAAAAGCGTTCAATGTTATTGACCGTTTTTCTGAAGATATAGATATAACATTTACAGAGCATCTGGGTGAGGCAAGAAGGAAAAAGTTAAAATACAATATTATAAAGCCAATCGCAGATGATCTGGAGCTAAACATACGTAATTTTAATTCAGTGGAGAGCGACAAAAATCTCAATCATTATGATTTCTATTATGAATCTGTAGTGGGCGACAGAGTGCTGAATGCTATTCCACATTATGTGAAATTGGAAACTTCACTGATGTCTTATGCATTTCCTACAGAAAAAAGAAATTTAGAAAATTATATTTTCAAGGCTCTTGGGAAAACAGAAAATGAATTAATAGCTGCGTATGATTTAGAAACTTTTCAGATGAGAGTCCAGTCATTGAATAGAACTCTTATTGATAAAATATTTGCAGTATGTGATTACTATTTGCAAGGAAAAGCACATAGAAATGCAAGGCATTTGTATGACATATACAAGTTATCAAAGTATGTTAGAATTGACAAAGATTTTCTTGAACTGGTAGGAGAGGTTCGCAATCATAGAATAGAAATGGGAACAAATATCGCTCCATCAGCTCCGTTAGAAGTTAATATACCAGAACTGGTTGAAAAAATATGTGATGATGATTTCTATAAGATTGATTATAAAGAAACTACGTTGAAATTGATTTCTGATAATTTAAGTTATGATGAAGTAAAAAATCATTATAGAGAAATCGCAATAAAGATATTCGAAAATTAAAGGGACATGCTAGTCCGGGTATTTTCAAACAGCCTCCAGGCATGCTGATCAGACATCAGCACCTGGAGGTTTTTTAATGTACACAACAATATCTTGACTTATGATACAAAATGTTTACATCTGCCATGTATAGTTATATCAACAAAGGGTATTAAGGAGAGCGGGTATATGGAAAAACAAAGGAAAAGCACAATAAATCGAAGGAAAATCCTCACCGCAGCAATAGCGGAGGCTGTGATACTTACCACACTGGCAGGCTGCGCAGATAAAAGGGTAGATTACGGCACTGATACGGAAAATATGACAAAAAGTACTGTATGTAATGTGAAGGATTTTAGTACAGAGGCGACCTACAGCGATGAATTTTCCGTGCAGACAGAAATTGGAAATGTAAATATAGATATAAGTGCAAAAGTGGAACTGCCTGATTGTAAGACAATGTCAGTAGTTGAAGTGGAAAAGATACCTTATTCTGCAAAGCTCAAGGAAAAGGTATTGAAGGCATACTTTGGAGAGTCACAGATTTATTACTATGATAAAGAACATTGGACAAAAACACAGCTTCAAAATCTCATTGATTCCATAAATTCCTCAACAACACCAACTGATACATCTGGCACAGGAAACAGAGCTGAGCTTTTGAAGGAATATACGCATTATCTGGAAAATGCCGGTGATGAATGGACTATAGCTACAGAGTATGATTCATGTGATGAGTTTGTAGGGAAAAAAGGAAACACCTGGTATAACGTGAATTTTGTTGCAGATGGTGATGAAAATAAATGGCTGTCGGGAATTGGCGCAGGTCCGATTGAGGGATATACCAAAAAGGCAGGAAGTAATGAATATGAGTGGAGCAATATATTTAACGATGGATATGTGCAGCAATACTTTGGACCGGATTCACTCATGGAATATGATACGGTATATGATATCACGGATTCACAGGATACATCGGGAGCGGAAATTGCGCAGGAGGAAAATGAATCGGGTATCACAATAGAAGAAGCGGGGAATATGATAGACAGTTTTTTGAAAGAGACAGGTTTTTCATCCATCCCGCAGACTGAGAGCTCGCAGCTGAAATGGAGTGGATATAACGAAAGAGCCGATCAGGTGTATCAGAAAGATGATATACATGAGTGTGTAAGTGGTTATAGATTTTACTACAATATCGGAGTTGACGGAATGTTATTTGATGACGATTTAAACCCGATGGATTACAGCGGATACAATATGAAATATGGTGATAGTATAGAGGATACTTTTGATAATGAATTCTACAATTTTTATGTTGATAAATATGGTATAGGTACTTTTTATATAGACTGCCCGGTAAGTATAGTAAGAAAACAGGAAAATGTAGAAATGCTTCCTTTGGAAAATATATTTGATATTGCCCGGGATGAGCTTAAAAACAATGCTGATGAATATGTACTGGATACAAATGTAAAGTATTACACTCTAAAACTTGCATACATAAGGGTAAACAACCGGACGGATATGCAAAAATACAGTTATATTCCGGCATGGAGTCTGGAATTGCTGCAGAAAGGCACTACAAATGCATGCCCTGTATTTATCAACGCGATTGACGGAAGTGTGATACATCCGGACGATCTGAGTTAAGATACAGAATGTTTACATCAGACCGTACCTTCACAGGAATAATTATGTTGTAGAAAAAATGTGATATATCAGGGAGGATTGGCATATGAGAAAACACACAAGAATACTCGCAGCGGCTATGACGATTGTTGAAGCGATAGTAATCATCTCACTCACAGGCTGCTCAGGCAAAAAAGTAGATTATGGGAATGAGAGCGAAAGTAAAGAGACAAAAAATATGTCTGCCTTAGCTGATATCAAGGCAGACTCCGACTGGAAGGAAAACTTTACAATACAGACCGGCAATGGCGAGAAAACAGTATATATAAATGCAAATATTGTAGTTCCGGACTTCGATAACATGTCGGTTGTTGAGGTGGAAAATGTAAAGATAGATGCTGATTACAAAAAGCGTTTTCTGGATTTATATTTTGGTGGGAACGAGTACTATTATCACGATCCGGATCATTATACTGTTGACGAACTGAATGAGGTCATAGAGGACTGGCAGAAAACACAGGATGATACTCACAGTGAGTGGTTGGAACAGCAGCTGGCTGAATACAGGGATAAGCTTGAAACGGCAAAGACTACTTATACCGTGGCAAAGGATCTCGAAAACTGTGAAGTATTTGCAGGCTACAAAGGTGATGTGTTCTGTGAGGTGGAGTTTGAGGCTCACAAGGTACATGCTTACGCCTGGTATCAGTCCGGGACAGATTATGGTCCACCATCTTTAAGGAATGAGGACTATGATACCATAACGCAGACTTTTCAGGATGATGATCTAAAGGATAAGGCAGACGAGACCTCAAATGAGGGCAGTAAATCTGCCGCATCAGCCAAAAAAGAAGCCGGGAATTTCCTTAGTAAATTGGGAATGCAGGATCTGGTGGAACGAGGTGAATGTGAGTGCGGCTGGATAGGGTTTAATAACAGCGAAGAAGGAAATGATTATCAGACAGCAACGTGGGGATATATTTATTCATACGCGACCGGCATAGACGGCATCACATTTAAGGATGGATTGGATAGGGATACCTATTTGTCGGTGTATGAAACAAATGATAGTGATACAGATGATGTTACACTGCCTGACAGTACACTTCTTACAGTCACGGATGATGGAATAATCGATGTGCAGTTGGAATATCCGGTAAATGTAACACAGATCTATAAGGATGTGGAGCTTATTTCTCTGAAAAATATAGAGCAGATCATCAAGGCGGAGATTACGGAAAATCCTGATAAATATGATACTACATCGTCATTTAATAAGCTGCAGCTTGGTTATTTGAAGATAAGAAGTGACAGTGAACCGGGAAAATACAGCTATGTTCCGGCGTGGGCACTGTCACGTATGGTAGACTACTCCAGTGAGCGAAATGCTATCTTTGTAAACGCTATAGATGGAACGATCATAGATTTGGAAAATTCACTGTAAAGGAGAGGCTATGAAGAGGAAAAACGTTATTATACCGGCAGCAGTTCTTGCAATAGCATTAACCGGCTGTTCAGGAAAAAAAGTAGATTACAATATGGAAACTGAAAATATAAACACAAAAGCAGGAAGCGATATAAGCGCGTTTGACGACAGTACGAAATGGAATGACAGCTTTTCTGTTGAGACATCGGACAAAAGTGTGGATGTGGATATTTCAGCAGACATTACCCTGCCGGACTGTAAAAGCATGTCGGTTGTTGAGGTGCAGAATATAAAGGTGGATGCCGATTTCAAAAAGAGTGTGATAGAGGCTTATTTTGGCGATAGTACCGTATATTACCATGACATACTTCATTATACGAAAGAAGAGATCTATCACAGTATGGAAGTTGTCAAAAATGAGATTGCCGGGTATCAGCAGGAAATTGATGCGGGTGATCTTACAGAAGATGGCATAAGCAGGGTGATGAAAACAGAAAATGATCTGCTGGAACAGTATGAAAAGGCAGAACCGTCTGCACTGGATACGCGTGAAATAGCCACAGATTATACGGATTGTAATGAGTATCTGGGATATATTGGTAATGTTTTCTGTGAGCTTAGATTTGGAATTGCTGAGGACGGCTCTCTTGAATATATTTCAGCACAGCCTCTTAAGGCGGGAAGTGAGGGCACATCATATGATGACAGTGAGTATGGCTATTACGGACCACCATCATTTGCAGAGGAGCAGGGTGTAGAGGGCTTGAATGGAGGTTCTACAGGTGGAGATACTACATCTTCATATGACAACGAGTGTGTATTGACCAAAGACGAAGCTGTAAAGAAGGCAGAAGAATTTCAAAATAAATTAGGCAGGGCTTCACAGGTATATATAGTAACCTCAGACTACGAGTGGAGCGCAGGAGTGACCGTGAGCGTGGATGACGATGATGCCGTAAAAATTGATGATACAGAGAGTACTGTGAAAGATACAGCGTGGGGATATATCGTAGATTATGGTGAGGGTGTAGATGGCATAGCGTTTTGCAAGTCGCTCGATTTCACCCGGAATATGGATATATGGGAGAATCTCGATAACTATGATGATTTTATTCCATATGGCAATAGTTCCTTTATTGTGACGGATCTGGGAGTAACGGAATTTAGTATTTCTTATCCTGTTGATATTGTTAATGAGTCAAAAAACGTAGAACTCTTGTCAATGGACACTATAAAGGAGATCATCAAGGATGACATGACAAAAAACTCAGATCAGTATGATTTTACACAAAATCACACTTACAACAATCTAAAGCTCGGATATATCCGTTTGAAGGATGCATCTGACAAGGATAAATATACTTATGTTCCGGCATGGTGTCTGTCAAAACAGGATAAGGGCTACGACAGATATCCAGTGTATGTGAATGCGATAGACGGCACGATAATAAGGATTGATGATCTAATATAAGATACTGTTATTGGCTGCAATAAAGTTTATACATGGAGTTACATTTTTAGATAATAGATCAGGTTCATATTTTGATGGAAAAGATGTGAAAAATATATGATTAACAGAAAGAAAAAATATATAAGTCGTTTGACATTTGCCGCTGCAATTACATCTATTTTATTTTCGGGATGCGGGGCGGCACAAAAGGAGCTTGCACAGACGGACAGGACTCCCTACGAGAAAATATCATACCAGACAGTTACGGTACAGAGCGGTTCACTCACACCGCAGACTACCATAAGCCTGAGAGCGCAGGGCTATACCAAGTTTTCCTATGGTGCGACAAACACGGAGCTTACGCTTGAAAAGGTGAATGTGGCAGTGGGTGATCATGTGAAAAAGGGCGATATACTGGTGGCTTTTAAATCCGGGGAGATACAGAAAAAGATTGAGGATTACAGCGGGCAGATCAGTCAGAATAAGCTTCTGGCAGAGCACTACAGGGCTATTATGAAAATCGATGATACTCAGGATTATTCAAGCGATATCGCCCAGCTTGATAAGGATACAGATGTTGCACAGCTTTATCTTGATGAGGCAGAGGAAAAACTGTCGAGATATCAGATCACGGCATCCGGGGATGGCACGATCACAGCAATGGATCATTCACTTTTGGCGGGAGTTTTTGAACCGGGCAGCAATCTCATAACAGAAATCAGCGGAAACGGCAATTACGAGGCTGACAGACCGGAAGGCTATGACTTTAATGTGGGTGATGTATACACGGCGACAGCATCTGATATAGAATTTGAGCTTAAGGTAAAAGAGGTGGACGATAAAAAGATTGTTTTTGAACCGGTATCGGACATGTCGGCAGTATCGGATGCACAGATATTTTCCATGGAGGTGACGCGCCCTGCTATAGAAAATGCTGTGTATGTGCAAAAGGACGCAGTGCATGAGAAGGATGGCAGATATTTTGTATACACGCTGGATGAGAATGGATACAGACAGGCGGTATGGATAAATGCCGGAGATCAGGTGGGAGATTACCGGATCATCACAGAAGGACTTAAAAGCGGGGATGAGGTGGTTTTGCAGTGAAGATCAGAAACATTTTATCAATAAAAAAGCTGGCAGTATTGGGGATATGTGTGTCGTTTTTGGCAGGCGGCTGTGGAAAAATGACAGAAAGCAGCATACCAGAGCTTGAGGAACCTGTAGCTTTAAATGAAGCCTACAGACCTGTGGAATACGGTACGATCGGCTCCGTACAGGTACTGATGGCTACTGCGGTTCCGAGGGATTACTGCAATTACTATAGTGCAAACGTAAACATTTCACAGATATATGTGGAGCCGGGGGATACTGTAAATGCCGGAGATGTGCTTGCTGTCTGTGATGTTGATGAGGCAAAAAAGCAGTTGCAGGAATGTCAGGCTGCGCTGGCGCATGAGAATGAGACATATGAGATATCAGCTCAGATCTCGGATACGCAGATCCGATTATGGGAGAGCCAGACCGCAGGGCAGGATAATAATGAGCCTGACCCGTCAGATGGAGCTGCGGATGACACGCATGAAACCGATGCAGACACAAATATTGATGAATATGCAGCAGTTACGGGTGAATTTTCAACAGAACAGACGGATAAAAATGAGAGTACAGACGAGGATTACAACACGCAGATAGCCACAGAACAGGAAAATCAGCGGTACGATAAGCAGCTTCACGAATACCGCGTGCAAAAGATCAATGAGCAGATGGCTTTATATCAGCAGCTCGTTGATGATGGAACGCTTAAGGCAGCCCACAGCGGTCTTGTCTCTTACACTAAGAAGCTGACAGAGGGAAGGTCAGCTGCGGCATACGAGAATATAGTCATTGTCTCAGATACAGATGACCTTGTGCTGGATATAAAAGATACAGCCATAAATGAGTACAAATACAGCGATTATGACAAGAAATATGTGATAGTCGATGGCGAAAAATATGATGTCACCGAGTCTCAATATACATCAGAGGTTTTGGTACTTTCGAAGATAAACAACCGCTATCCGGATGTGTGCGTGGAAAGCAGGGAAAAGCCGCATCTTACGGCTGGACAGATGTATCCGGTATATTTTGAAAAGACAAAAGCGGATCAGGCACTTGTAGTGGGGAAAGATTCCATCTATAAGGATGGCGATACGAGATATGTCTATGTGAAAAATGATGAGGGAGGCCGCGAGAAACGCATCATAACGACAGGTGAGTCTGATGAAAACTATACACAGGTCACAGAGGGATTGAAGGAGGGGGAGCTGGTCTACTACAATTCCACGGATCAGGTTCCGACAAAGTACAGTAAGTACACGGTAAAGAGGTCTGATTTTGACATAGCAAACTACGGTGTGCAGTACAGCAGATCTGACGCAGGGACGATAACCGAGACCTGTGATTATGAAGGACAGATCGTATCGGTCAATGTGAAGCAGGACGACACGGTAGAAAAGGGCATGCTGCTTTATGTGGTGGATACCGGAGAGGGCAAAGCTGCCATAACAGAGGCGAAAAATGCGATTGACTCGGAGAATGAATCATATGCGCAGAAGATCGCAGATTACGATAAACAGATCAGGGATTTATCTGAAGGCGGTAGCAGCACAGAAGAAAATAATCAGCAGGACGCAGAGCCTGATACAGCATATGATGAGCAGCAGTTGAAACTGAATTTACAGTTACTGGATCTGCAGAAAAAACTTGCCGGTGCAGACCACACCTATCAGCTTTCACAGCTACAGTCAGCATATGACAGCATAAGCGAAGGAAATGACGGCAAAGGAAATATCTCAGTATATGCAAAAAATGCGGGAAAAGTTTCAAAGGTGAGTGTCAAGGCCGGAGATAATGTGGAGGAAGGTGCGGATATCCTGCAGATAACAGGAAATTCCACAGATGTATTGCTGGTTCAGGTAAAGGATAGCAATAGCTATAAAGTCTATACGGACAATATAGCAGATGTGGGAGAACAGGTATCACTTGAACTGGACGGCACAACGATCTATGGAAGCTGTATCGGCTTTGCAGGTTACGGCAGGGAAGCTCAAAAGGGATATGTAAATCAGGATGACAAGGGCGTGCATATCACCGGAAACACGGATTCCGGATATGGAAATGCAGCATTTTATATAAAACTTGACAATGGAATACCGGATGATCTGACCAGGGCATCTGCCGTAAAGTTTTCCTATGTTTCCCTGAAAAAGGTGGTAGTGGTGCCGACCTCGATCATACACAAGCAGATTAATCCGATGGACAAAGAGGATATATCCTACTACGTGTGGAAAATTGATGGGGACAGCGTGGTAAAGCAGCCGGTGATATTGAGCGATTACACATCAGGCAGCAACACACTTGTGCTTTACGGTATTGATGAGGGTGATGAAATATGTTTGGATTCGTAATTAATAAACTAAAAAACAGAAAATGGTTAAATTTGTGCCTGCTTATGGGAGTGTCCTTGTTTATCGCACTTTTTGTATGTCATCCGATGTTTGAAAAGGGTGCTGGAAATCAGATACTCGACAGACTTTTTACAGATCATGCCACACAGTATAATGAGTTTCCGGCGCAGATGAGCCGTGAGGGAACATATGCAGTGGCAGATTATTCTGATTCACAGGCTGTACTTGATAAGCTATCCGGATACGAGCAAAAGTGGACTGAATATGTGGATATAGACAGGGTTTCATCACAACAGCTTATTACACTCTCAGGGGGGCGCGCGGATGCGGAATTTGGAGAATCTAACAATTATTTTACAATAGGATATCTGCCGGGACTTTCGGAGTATGCGGATGTTGTAAAATCTCAGACTGATGAGAAAAAATCGGATAATAGTGAAAATTTAGATGAAACTCAAGACAATAATGAAAATGCATCAACAGATACAGGAACATTCGAGTGTAGCATAAGTGAAAAGACAATGGATCACTACGGACTTGTGGCAGGAGAAAAAATCTATTTACAGGTGCCTGATGGCAGTGGCAAAAAGGAAATTCCGTTTGTCATATCACAGATCTGCCGTGAAAAAGATATAAACGATCCATATTGGGCCAAGACGCTTTCGGATATGGGCGATGTGATATGTGTTTCGCAGGATGTTTTTGACGAAATGATGCAGTATTACAGCGAAGACAATATAAGCTACAGTGATTTTTTCATGCTGGATTACAGGCAGATAAATACGGAAAATGCCTCACTTTATGACGGATATATGGAGCAGTTTAAGGACGCTGACAAGCTTTACAATGACAACATCCGTGATACTCTGGACAGTTTTTTCACACAGCAGAAGACGATAAAGCTGATGCTTTGGGCGTTGGAGCTGCCGTGCCTGGTGCTTTTGATTTTATTTATAAGAATGATATCTGCACAGATACTTTCACTCGAGGAAAATGACATACTTGTTTTAAGAAGCCGCGGTGCGACAAAATTACAGGTATTTACTTTGTACTTGCAGCAGTCGGGAATAATAGCGTTTGCGGGCTGCATACTCGGAATAGTGCTTGGATATATAATGTGCCGGGCTGCCGCATCTACAGACGGATTTTTAAGATTTACTGCAAAGGATATAGGCACTTACAAATTTGTATGGCAGATGCTTGTCTATGCGGTGGCAGCGGCAGTTATCATGGTGCTATTTATCACAGTTCCAGTGTGGAAAAAATCAAAGGACGCCATATCAGAGCGTGGCAGCAGGGGACGTATATCAAAGAAAAAGCCTCTTTGGGAGAAATGCTTTATAGACGTTATACTTTTGGCTTTATCAGCATATCTGCTTTACAATTACAACAAGCAGAAGAGTACGCTTGCGATATCTGTTCTTGAGAATAAGAGCATAGATCCTGTCATGATACTGGACAATTCGCTTTTTATATTTGCAGCGGCACTTTTGTGCGTAAGACTTACCGGGCTTATGATTCTGCTTGTGGACAGGCTCTTTAAAAAGCATTTTTCTCCGGCAATGTATGCATCATTTTTACAGCTAAAACGAACCAGATACAATCAGGGATTTCTGGCAGTATTTCTTATCATGACAGTAGCCGGCGGTATTTTTGACGCCAATATGGCGCGCACAATGAACAGCAATATGGAACAGCGGATCGTCTACAATGTGGGCTGTGATGCAATATACAACGAAGATTTCAGGCTCAGGATACAGCACAATAAGGATGGTTCGGTAAACTGGATGTATGATGAGCCGGATTTTGGCAGATACGAGTCACTTAAAAATGAGGGCATCTGTGACGGTGTCACACGTGTGATCGAGGATGAAAAAGTGGACATTTCCGTAGGCAGTGGTTCGGTTTCGGATGCATATCTTATGGCGATAAACACAAAAGAATTCGGTCAGACTGCAAAATTGCAGAGAGATAAAAATGACGATATTAATGATAAACATTGGTTCAATTACCTGAACGAACTGGCAGAAGAGCCGGATGGAGTCATCATTTCATCCAACCTGGCAAAAGATTTTGGACTCAAAGTTGGTGACAGCTTAAATTACTCAAGGTATGTGCCAAAGGATGTCGGTGATGATGAGATCTACGCATCCGAAGATGCAAAGGTATGTGCCATAGTAAAAGGTTTTCCGGGATACGAGCGTTACACCTATGAGGCAGATGCAGACGGAAATGTGACTGAGCATGAAAGATACCTTATTGTTGCAAATTATGCTACGGTTGTGGAAAAGTTTGGAATGACACCGTACAGTGTGTGGATGAACCTGTCAAAAGGAAAAACGGTAGATGATATTGTGGGATATCTGGACGGTGAGAACAGTGAAAATTCAGACAGTACAGCAGACAATTTAACAGACACTCAAAGTGAAAAAGTACAGAGTGAAATATACAGGAATATAACATCCGCGCAGCAGCTTATAGACGAGAATAAAAACTCAGCCACAGTGCAGATCACAAACGGTATGTTTACCTTAAGTTTTATACTTTCACTGATAGTGTGTTCAGTAGGATTTTTGCTGTACTGGGTTATGACACTAAAACAGAGGGAGCTGCAGTTTGGCATATACCGCGCAATGGGAATGAGAATGAGAGAGGTAAAAGCAATGCTTTTAAACGAGCAGATATTTTTATCATTTCTGCCGCTTCTTGCGGGAGCAGGCATAGGTATAGCTGCAACAGCGATGTTTGTAAGGCTTATATCGATCATATATCTGCCACAGAAACACAATATCGGAGTAAATGTATATATTTATCCGTCTGATATGCTGGAGCTTGCAGGAGTACTTTTCGTGGCAATAGCCGTATGTTATGTGGTTATCAGCAGACTGCTTAAGAGTATGAAGATAGCACAGGCACTAAGGCTTGGAGAGGATGGTTAGCAGATCAAAATAGTTTAAAAGTTTTATAGCATGTAAAAAATGAGGTTATGACATATGGAAAATGCGATAATTGCTCACAATATAAAAAGATATTTCAAGGCGGGAGACGGCACAACAGTCCACGCACTTGACGGAGTATCCATGGAGATAAAAAAAGGAACACTTGCCATCTTAAAAGGGCGTTCCGGCTCTGGAAAGACCACACTTCTTAATATTCTTAGCGCGCTTGATATGCCGACAGAGGGAAGTGTGCGGTTTCTGGATAAAAACCTCGAACAGATGACCGAGAAAGACCGGGAAATGCTAAGGCGGTATGAGATGGGATTTGTATTCCAGTCGATAGCACTCATTCCCACAATGACGGCATATGAGAATGTGGAATTTGCCATTAGGCTTGCAAAAAATAAGCGTCAGATGCGGACGGATTTGACGGATATGGATAATGACATTGGAGATGCAAAAGATTATGTGTCAAATGAAAACACGCAGGAGCGGGTATCAGAGCTGCTTGATCGTGTCGGACTTTTAAAGCGCATGGATCATATGCCGGATCAGTTATCGGGAGGCGAGCAGCAGAGAGTTGCAATCGCGCGCGCTGTGGCACATCACCCGAAGGTGGTCTTTGCAGATGAGCCGACAGGAGCACTCGATACCGCTGCGGGATTTGAAGTCATGAGACTGTTCCGTGAGCTGATAGATGATGAGGACATCACGATAGTTATGACCACGCATGATCCGAACCTGATGGAGCTGGGGGATGAAGTGTTTGAGCTTAGTGACGGAATAATAATCTAAAGGGAGAAAGCTTATGATAAACTGCGATGGACTGGTAAAAATATATGAGACCGACGATAAAAAAGTCATGGCACTGGAAGGCTTGGATCTTTCGGTGGAAACAGGGGAAATGCTTGCAGTAATAGGAAAATCCGGCAGTGGAAAATCCACGCTACTAAATATGATAGGTGGACTGGAAACTCCAACGGCAGGAATACTCACTATCGATGGAAAAGATATTTCTACATATTCAGAGGACGAAATGGTAAGATACCGCAGGGACAAAGTAGGTTTTGTGTGGCAGAAAAGTGCCAAAAATCTATTTCCATATCTGACTGTCATACAGAATGTGGAAGCTCCGATGCTGTTTGAAAAGAAAGTAAATCATAATAACAAGAAATTCGATAAATCCAAGAAAAATAAAAAATGCGAAGATAAAAGCACTAATGAAAATTATGCACTCGAACTGCTTAGAGCCGTGGGAATGGAGAAACACAAAGATAAGCTGCCGTCCCAGCTTTCCGGTGGAGAGCAGCAGAGAACTGCCATAGCGGTAGCACTGGCAAATAAGCCGGACATTTTGCTGGCTGATGAACCGACAGGAGCTGTGGATACAAAGACTGCTGATCAGATATATGAGCTTTTTCATGAATTAAACAGAAAACTTGGAATAACCATTATCATAGTGACACATGATATGGCTCTCGCAGACCGCGTAGACAGGACTGTGCTTATATCTGACGGAAAGGTAAGTACGGAGAAATTGAAGGAACGTCCGGCTATGGAATATACAGTATTAGACAAGGCGCACAGGATAAAACTCACTGACGAAATGCTTGTTGCAGCAGGGATAGACTCTAACAAAGTAAGGATTGATGTGCAGGATGGAAAACTAGTTATATCGCGTGAAAAGTAAAATCTTTACAACTCTTTAACATTTTTAATTTCCGCAAAATGGTATAATGATTTAGAAATCTAATATCAGGGAGTTAAAAAGTGAGTAAAATACTTGTTGCGGAAGATGAACTTGCGATCAATAAAATGATCTGCATGAGTTTAAATATTACAGGCTATGAGACAGTATCAATGCAGGATGGGCAGGAAGTACTTGATTATCTGGCTGCCGGGCAGTCGGCAGATCTTGCCATAGTGGATATCATGATGCCGAAAGTTGATGGATTTGCTTTGCTTGAGCCGTTGAATAAAGCAGGCATCCCGGTTATATACCTGACCGCACTTGGGGATATTGAATCAAAGGTAAGAGGGCTATCGGGCGGTGCCGAGGACTATATGGTAAAGCCGTTTGAGATGCTTGAACTTTTGCTGCGCATAGAAAAAATCTTAAAGAGAACCGGAAAAAGCGATGAGCTCATTAAACTTGATGATGTTATACTCGATATGAAAAAGCGCACAGTTTCAAAGAAAGATGAGCAGATATCTCTTACACCGATGGAATATGATCTGCTCTGCATACTGGCAAAAAACAGAAACATTGCGCTTGGGCGTGATAAGATCCTGCATGAGATATGGGGAGCCGGTTTTGAAGGGGAGACGAGAACTGTCGATGTGCATGTGGCGGCACTCCGCAGAAAGACAGGGCTTCACATAGTGTCAGTGCCAAAGATCGGATATCGTCTGGAGGTAGGAGAATGAAGCTGCGAAACAGGATAACGTTTGGAACACTTGGATTATTGCTGATCTCACTCGGCTTATGCTGTGCTCTTATTATCTCGGTAAGCAAAAAGAATATGTTAAACAGTACCACAAGTTATGTGCAGACAGAACTGCAAAAACTTGTGGCTAATTTTTTTTCAAGCGGAAATGAGATAAAAAAAACAGATGGGAAGCTTACAGAAGAAAGTAAAATAAAATACTATTTTTTTAAACAAACCCAGTACTCCGATGCAGATACAGAGTATGTTCTCCAAAATGGTGACAGGATGCTCTACAACAATTCAGGACTTAATGCAGGGAAAATCCTTGAACTTGATGAGGTAGAAGAAAGCAATAATAAAGCTATCTATGATATCAAAAGCAGCATCATACATCAGGGCAAAAACTATTACTGTATCTGCGGCAAAAATATAGATATAGGTGAAGAAAGATATCAGATCAGCGTTGTGCGCAGCATAACGGGGCTTTACCGGCAGATATATCAGATGATCGCTGTTTGTCTGGTTATAGGAATGATCATTTCTGTGATTGCTGCAGTAAGTATGATCATTTTCCTGAAAAAATCTTTTAAGCCGCTTGAACTTCTAAAGGATGAGGCTGATGCGATCTCTAAGGGCGAGTATGAGCGTCATATAGAAGTAAAAGGAAAAGATGAGCTGGCATCGTTATCACAAAGCTTTAATGCGATGGCGAAGGCTGTAGAGTCACATATTGCAGAGGTTGAGGAGACTTCTGAGGCGAGAAACCGGCTGATCCATGCACTTTCACATGAGATGAGGACTCCGGTAACTGCGATCTGTGGTTATGCCTACTCGCTTCGAAATATGAAGATGACTGATGAGCAAAGAGAAGAGGCTCTTGGCTTTATGGATATTGAGGCAAAGAGGCTTGGAGGACTGTCTGGTAAGCTGACTGATCTGGTCGGGCTTACACCGGATAAGATAGAACTTAAAGATATAGAACTTGCGGATCTAAAAAAACATCTTGAGATGATATGGAGCGGCCGGGATGATATTATCCTGACAGTTGGAAATGGCATCATAAAAGGTGATATGGAGCTTCTTATAATGCTGATAACAAATCTCTGCGATAATGCAAAAAAGGCAGATGCGACAAAAATAAATATAGACATAAGTGAAAGAGGGATATCGGTAAAAGATAACGGAAAGGGAATCCCGCAGGAGGACATGAAGCATATATTTGAGATATTTTATCAGGGAGATGCTTCAAGAAATCAGCAGGGCTTCGGACTGGGACTTGCGTTATGCCAGAAAATAGCAGCACTTCACAACTCAAGGCTGTGTGTGGAAAGTAAATTGCACGAGGGCAGCGTTTTTTCTTTACAGTTTCCTTACAACTCTTTGATGACTTGAAAACACATAAAGAGGTAAGATCATATCATCAAATGAAACGAGGAGACAATCATGAAGCAGAAAATAGTATGTCTTTTGGCGGCAGCAGCTTGTTTTTCAATGACAGCCTGTGAAAAAACACCGGACAAGTCACTTGTCACACAAAAAAACATAGACAGGCTCGAGGAAGCTGCGAAGGAAAAGCCCGAGGATGGAAGCACCTTAAAGGACATAATAGAAACAACAACAGATACATACAGCTTTAATTATGAAAGTGACGATAAAAAAATTAAAATAACTGCGGATAATGTCCAGGTCACTCTTCCGACAAAGGATACGATACCTATGTATCACGTTAAATGCGGCGGGATCTCACAGGAGGTAACCGATAAGGTTTACGATTATTTTTTTCCTGATGGGGCATATTCGACAACCGGTACGGATGTCACAAAAGAGGCTCTTGATAAGGAGATAATGAGTTTAAAACAGTACAATGCAACTGTAAAAGATGACACGCAGATGTCAGAAGAAGAACGTGAGGAAACGATACAGCAGAATGAAGATCTGATACAGAAGTGTGAGGAGGATAAGAAAACTGCACCGGACGAGAGCACGTTAAAAACTGTTCCAAAAGATTCCACATATGTTGATCAGGAATGGCAGACACTGGGTGGAACTGAGATGGTAAAAGGACTTACAGTAAGCTCAGAGGATAGCAAAAGGAGTCTTAATGTGGTAAGTGCAGATGATGATAGCTCAATGACCTCATTCCTTAGATATTCCGTTACAGGCGGATATAACTATTCCGGGCAGCAGGGCGATCCTGCAAGATCATGCAGTGATGAGGAAAAACAGCAGATAGGGATAAGTGAGGAAGATGCAAGAAAATATGTTGATGATTTCGTGCAGAAAACAGGCATGGACTGGAAAATACATGATACTTTGTGCATACGCGGTTTTACGGTCAGGGAAAACGAAGATACGTATGGTGATTCCGGAGATATGATATATCCGGAGCATGATACCGCATACAAATTTATCCTGGCTCATAGTGTTGACGGTATACAAAGCGCTGTTACAAGCTCGGCTTATGTGCCGGATGAATGTGATGATACATACATCACATGGTTATATGAGCAGATAAGTGTTGTTGTTGAACCGGATGGGATTGTTGATCTTGAATGGGAGTATCCGATAGAGGTGGAGGATTCCGTATCAGATAATGTGGGAATTATTTCTTTTGATCAGGCAAAGGATATTTTTGAACAGATGATGCCGCTTACGACAAAAGGTGATCTTGAAGAGTGGTCGGATGACGAAAACAGTCAAGTCAGTATTACAGCGGATGTTTCGGATATAAGGCTTGGACTTATGCGTGTAAGAAGCAGTGGAACCGAAAAAAGCGGACTTCTTACACCGGTATGGATATTTTATGGAGATTATACCCAAAGCGTTCATTTCCTGCCGGGAAAAGGGGATGGACAGGAAGACTATGATAATACGCAGGAGCAGCCATGGATACTTCTGGCAGTAAATGCGGTGGATGGAAGCGTTATTGATGTAACGGCCGGTTATTGATCATGGATAAATTAAAACGATTAAGGACAAACCATACAATTTTATCATGCATAAAGCAGTCTTTGTCAGGCAGGATCTTTTTATTGGCAGTTTCAGGGATAGTGTCTGCATTTTGCATCGGAGGCTTTGCCGCAGTCTATGCGGCAATGGAAAAATACAAAACAGGACTTATTGAGTATGGCACACATTATACAGTTTTGGAAACTGCCATAAAGTCTGATGCGGTATGCCTGCTGCTGCCGGTTTTTGCAGCACTTCCGTATACTGCGGAATTTTTAGAAGAGCTGGAAAGCGGATTTATAAAAAGCTATCTTATAAGAGCCGGCAGAGGACGGTACATATGTGGAAAAATAATTGCAGCTGCGATAAGCGGAGGCATGGCATGTATGGTGGGGATAGGGATTTATATTGATCTGCTAAGGCTTTTGATGCTTCCGATGGAAAAGCAGGGGAAAATACAGGGGGCAGGCATGGTGTTTGTCTTATTTTTTTGCTTAGGAATGCTTTTTTCACTTGTTGGGATGTTGTTTTCAATGATCACATCAAGTAGATATATGGCATACGCATCGCCGTTTGTATTTGAATATGCACTTATCATATTGCATGAAAGGTATTTAAAAAAACTTTATATAATCTACCCTAAAGAATGGTTTGCGCCATCGGAAGAAAACTGGGCATTCGGCACAACCGGCACACTGATATATCTGCTTTTACTATGTATACTGATCGCTGTGATCCTTGTTCCGGCAATGGAAAGGAGAATTAATGAGATATGAAACAGATATTTATCGTGGCAGGATATAATTTTTCGACATGGAAAAAGAATCCTCGTATTTTTCTTAGTTTTTCGATCGCATTTATATTCTGCTTTTTACTCTCGGATAAGGTCGTAAATCTTGCGGAAAAGTTTGACACGTCAATGCAGCTGTTTGAGCCTTTTATATGGACGTTCGGGGACAGCAATTCAATATTATTGTCATCGATGATACTTATATTTCTTTTTGCGGATATGCCGTTTGTAACGAACGCAACACCATTTTTTCTTATGCGTACAACAAGGAAAAAATGGCTGTTAGGCCAGGGGGTGTATATCGTTTTTGCTACATTTGTTTATATGGCATTTGTTATGCTTTCGACATCGCTCATAAGCATGAGGAAAGCTTTTGCCGGAAATATGTGGAGCAGCACGGCTGTCGCACTCGGTTATTCAAAGGCTGGAGAAGTACTTGCGGTGCCGTCATCGGTAAAGGCAATGACAATGTCCACACCATATAGATGTGCGGCGGAAGTCTTTCTTTTAATGCTTTGTTACGCACTTATCATGGTTTTTATCATGCTGCTTTTTAATCTGAAATTCGGTCAGATAGGTGGTGTTATGGCAGCATTTGGATTCAGTGTATATGGTTTTTTATTGAATCCGCAGACGATCAGGGCAGTGCTTAAAACACCGGAATATGAGGCTTACAAGATCAATGTGTTTGTTGGGTGGGCGTCACCGCTTAACCATGCTACGTTTTATATGCACAATTTCGGTCTTGATCTTCTGCCCCGGTTGTGGCAGAGCTATCTGATATGCATAGTACTTATATGTATTCTTTTTGCAGCATCACTCCGGGCGGTCGGAAACTATAATTTTAAATTTACCGGGACAGGAGGAAAATAGGATGGAATCAGCGATAGTTATAGAAAATCTGCACAGATCGTTCGGAAAAGAAGAAATCCTTCACGGGATAAGCCATGAATTTGAAACAGGAAAGATACATGGAATAGTTGGAAACAACGGAAGCGGGAAAACTGTAATGATGAAATGCATCTGTGGCTTTTTAAGACCGGATGACGGGCGGATCTTAGTAAGAGATAAGGAAGTTGGAAAGGATATGGATTTCCCGGAAGATATGGGGCTGATCATAGAAACACCGGGATTTCTTCCGGGAGTCTCAGGTCTTAAAAATTTAAAGATCCTGGCATCACTTCGCAGGATAGCTGATGAAAAGAAAATAAGAGAGACTATGGAAAGAGTGGGGCTTGATCCTGATCTTAAGAAAAATGTGAATAAATACAGCCTTGGAATGAGGCAGAGGCTTGGGATAGCGCAGGCGATAATGGAAGATCCATCGATACTGATACTTGACGAGCCGTTTAACGGACTTGATAAACATGGTGTGGCGCAGATAAGAAATCTCATAAAGGATCTGCGCCGTGAAGGCAGAACGATAATTCTTGCAAGCCACAACCAGGCTGATATCGATGAACTTTGTGATACAGTCTGCGAGATGGATGATGGAAATATGTGGAGGAAATAAAGTGAAGAGATTTTTTGGCATATTGTTTGCGTTTGTAATGTGTTTAAGCTACCATTTCGTGATGATAGCAGAAGCTGCTGATCTATCACAAACTAACGACACAGAACAGATAACAGGAAAAGCAGAAAAATTAAACGATACAGCTGTGGCAGTCTGTATAGACAACCAAAATGTCTATGAGGGCATGGAAAGCGCATATAATAAAGGCTACCAGCCGGTATGTGAAAATGGGAAAGTCACACTTGTCCTGCCTCTTATGTGCAGTGGAAAAATGAAGCAGGACAAGATAACGGCATCCGTTGATCTTGGAGATACAAAAGATTCGCCCTTTGTATTCCGTAACTACGAAAAGGATTTTTTATGTAAACCGGAATATATAAACGGAACGGAAGAAACGAAAGAAATATATCTGGTTTCCTTTACGTTTGACTTAAGCGGATCCAGAATAAATGGAATTTATCCGGTGATCATAAACGCATCGGGCGAGGATGAGAATGGAAATGAGATACAAAAGGCATTTAAAAATTACGTGACGATAACAGATGGGATAGATAAAAAAGAAAAAAGCCAAAATGACGATAAGACAGTGGAAGGATCACAGGAGACCGTAGCAGAAGTAAACAGCAATGATAAGGACGTAGAAATCGTAAATGGAAACGATGGCACTGCAGGAGATATCACTGCAGAAAATGATGCTATAAATAGTGAAAATACTGAAAATGATGAGGCTGGTATCGCTGGCATCCCGGATGACGTTTCAGAGGCAGCAGAACCGTCGGATGCAGCAGGATTATCGGAGCCGGCAGCAGGTGGAGAAGATGGAGCCTCTGAGGAAACTCTGGAATCAGCGCCGGTCATTCTGGTGGAAAAGAGTGTTGTGAGTACTGGTACGGCAAAGGCAGGGGAAGATTTTGATGTGACTGTCACATTAAAAAATACAAGCAAAACGAAATCTGTACAGAATATGGTAGCATCAATAACTGTTCCGTCTGCGGATTTTGAATTAAAGAATAATTCAAATACTATATTCATAGATAAATTGGGTGCAGAAAAAACAACAGATTTATCGCTCACATTTCATGTCGGAAAAAGCACGGTTGATGGAAATTATCCTATTGAAGTGGCATTAAGTTATGATGATTCTAAGGCAAATACATTAAGCTCTGCCGGAACATTTGTCGTTACTGTGGAACAGCCGCTTAACGTGAAGCTTACTATGCCGGCAATAGCAGCTGATCTTACAGCAGGAGATACGGTCCCCCTAAGCTTTCAGGTGATGAATCTTGGAAGAAGCACAGTTTACAACGTAAGGTGCGATGTGACAGGAGATGGACTGGTGCAGACGAAGACTGCATTTGTCGGGAATATGGAGAGTGGAAACGATGGCGAGGGCGATTCAAATATATTTGTATCGCCGATGGAAGGCGAAAACCAATACGGAAAAACAACCGGAACAGTGACGCTTACATATGAGGATGCATTCGGAAATGAACATTCACAGGAATTTACATTTGATACATCGATCTCAAAAAAGCAGGATGACACCTCAAAAGATGGCGGTACAGAAAAGCGCGCGATGCAGTGGT
The DNA here is from genome assembly GCA_905209075.1 of uncultured Lachnospiraceae bacterium. Classification (GTDB taxonomy): domain Bacteria; phylum Bacillota; class Clostridia; order Lachnospirales; family Lachnospiraceae; genus Roseburia. The sequence continues at coordinate 259,551 of CAJLRL010000001.1, forward strand.
GGGTATCTATAGCGGTTATTTCAGCAATAATAGTTTTTGCAGTTGTTTCATCTGTATCATACCGCATGGGAAAGAAAAAGGGGTTATGATCAGTAACTTGTGTCTTTACATTTCAGGCAGAATTTAATACTATTATACAAAAAGGGTTTGAAGGAGATCATTATGAAGCATTGTTTTGAACCGGCAGATATTTTATTGCCTGATGATACAGTTGAAAAAGATAAATGGGCGGTCATAGCCTGTGACCAGTTTACAAGTCAGCCGGATTACTGGGATGAAGTAAAAAAATATGTAGGAGATTCGCCGTCAGCACTTAATGTCGTGTTCCCGGAAATTTATCTCGGCGGAAAAGACGGTATAAGCGATGAAAAGCGCATAGAAAATATTAATTCCACTATGAAAAAATACTTATCTGACAATACATTAATGCAGGCTGTAACGGCCGGATATGTGTTTGTCGAGAGGACAACAGAATCCGGTGTAAGGCTTGGGATAGTTGGAAAAATAGATCTTGATACATATGATTTTGATCCGAAAAACAAAACACTTATCCGTGCAACAGAGGGAACGGTCCTTTCCCGTATCCCACCTAGAGTGAAAATAAGACAGAATGCAAGCATAGAACTTCCACATGTGATGCTTCTCGTCGATGATCCGCAGGATAAGATACTAGGTGATCTACAGAAAAATAAAGATTCCTTCAGAAAATTATATGACACCGACCTTATGGCAGGCGGCGGTCATATAACAGGATATGCCATAGAAGGAGCGGATGCCGAGGCAGTGACAAAGACATTTGCTGATAAAGAGGCAGACTGCGGGGGCTTTTTATTTGCAGTTGGAGATGGAAACCACTCACTTGCCACAGCAAAAACGTGCTGGGAAAATATAAAAGGAAACCTTACAGAGGAAGAAAGACAGGATCATCCGGCAAGATATGCACTTGTCGAAATATGCAATCTTCACAGCAACGCACTTGAATTTAAGCCAATCCACCGTCTTATATGCCAGGTTAAGATGGATGGGCTGCTTGAGTACTTTAAAACGGAACTGGAAAAACAGGGACTTGAGCTTACAGACGGAGATGAAATTGTATTCTGTCAGAAGAATGAGGCAACAGGCGATATAGATAAATATGAGGTATCGATCAAAAACCGTGGAGACAGACTTCCTGTTGAGATACTTCAGAACATTCTTGACGATTATCTTAGCCAAAATGAAAGTGCAGATATAGATTATATCCATGGGGATGATGCACTTAACGGGCTTGTAGAAAAGACCGGAGGATGCGGGATCTTCCTTCAGTCAATTGAGAAAAATACTCTTTTTGCGGCTATAAATGCCGGCGGTGTACTTCCGAGAAAGACGTTTTCAATAGGAGAAGCAAACGAGAAACGTTATTATATGGAGGCAAAGAGAATTTAATATCAAAATAAGTTCATGCAGTCATGCTTTTTGGTGTGGCTGCTTTTTTATATGGTATTTGTTGTCAGGATGTGGTAAAATAATTGACGAAATTATGGTTAAAAAAATGCCATATATGTGGTAAAACGAATTCCACAGGATAAACAGGAGGAATGTTTTATGTTGAATTTTACAGTAGGACCGGTAATGTCAAGTGAGAAGGTTTGTGAAATAGGCGGCGAGCAGGTGCCATATTTCAGAACACCTGAATTTTCAGATATAATGTTAGAAAATGAACGCCTGATGAAGAAATTTACAAAGGCCGACAAGGACGCAAGAGTTGTATTTATTACAGGCTCAGGTACAGCTTCACTTGAAGCATGTGTAGTCAATTTCTTTACACCGCAGGATAAGCTGCTTGTAGTCAATGGCGGAAGCTTCGGACAGAGATTTGTTGATCTGTGTGAGCTTTATGAAATCCCATATGACGCAATAAATCTTGAGCATGGTCATTCATTATCAAAAGAAAAATTATACGAATATGATGGAAAAGGCTATACGGGATTTCTGGTCAACGTTCATGAAACTTCTACAGGAGTTCATTATGACATAGAGATGATCAGTGAATTCTGTAAAAAGAACAATATATTTTTAGTTGTTGATGCCATAAGCTCATTTTTAGCAGATGAGTTTGATATGGAAAAACTCGGAGCAGGCGTTATGATCACAGGATCACAGAAAGCACTTGCGTGTGCACCGGGGATTTCGGTCATCGTATTATCATCAGATGCGGTAAAACGTATTGAAAACAGTAATGTAAAATGCATGTATTTAAACCTTAAAAATGCATTAAAGAACGGCGAGAGAGGTCAGACTCCATTCACACCGGCAGTAGGGATCTTAAGACAGATCAATGCCAGACTTAAAGAAATAGATAAAGCAGGCGGAGTTGAGAGCGAGATAAAGCGTATCAGTGAGCTTGCACAGGATTTCAGGGAAAAGATCAAAGGACTTCCATTTGAAATTGTTTCAGATTCACTTTCGAATGCTGTTACACCGCTTCATCCTTTAAATGCAGATGCACATAAGATATTTGAGATAATAAAGGATGAGTATGGAATGTGGGTATGTCCGAACGGCGGTGACATGGCATCAACAATATTCCGTGTAGGCCATATCGGAGCACTTACAAAGGATGATAATACTAAACTCGTAGACGTATTTAAAGATCTTCAAAAGAGAGGACTTATCTAAACATGGTTAAAGTGATCACGTATGGAACATATGACCTTCTCCATTATGGTCATATCAGGCTTTTAGAGCGGGCAAAAGCGCTTGGGGATTATCTGATAGTAGGAGTGACTGCAGATGATTTTGACAAGACAAGAGGAAAGATCAATGTGCAGCAGTCGCTTATGGAGCGAGTTGAGGCTGTCCGGGCTACCGGCATTGCAGATGAGATAATAATCGAGGAATATGAAGGACAGAAGATTGATGATATACGCAGATATAACGTAGATATTTTTACTGTCGGTTCAGACTGGAAAGGCAAGTTTGATTATCTGAATGAGTATTGCAAGGTTGTTTATCTCGACAGGACACAGGGCGTTTCAAGCTCAGAGATAAGGGCGGAAAAGCGCAAAGTAAAATTCGGACTTGTCGGAGAAACTTCTGTTATAAGCAAATTTGCCAATGAATGTGAGGCAGTAAACGGAATAGAGCTTGCCGGAGTATGCACCAGAAATCAAACACTATTTGATGACATAAAAAATTTTTCAGGTGTGATCACAGAAAATTATGATCCACTTCTTGAAAAAGTCGATGCAGTATATTTATTTTCCGAGCCGTCAGTCCATTATGAACAGATAAAAAAAGCTATAGAGCAGGGAAAACATGTGCTCTGTGAGACTCCTGTTGCGCTGACATTGCAGCAGAGCAGGGAGCTTCATGAGCTTGCACAAAGCCGCGGATGTATTCTTATGGATTCCATAAAGACAGCATATGCGACAGCCTACTCAAGACTTTTACTTTTAGCAAAAAGCGGCAAGATCGGAAAGGTAGTATCTGTTGATGTTACTGCGACAAGCCTGCGCGATATAAAGGATATCCAGAGTGACAAAATAGATGCGACATGGAACAGTATATGTGAGTGGGGATCTATAGCAATGCTGCCTGTATTTCAGCTGCTTGGAACAGATTACAAAAAGAAATTTATAGCATCGAAGTTTTCTAATCCAAAGAAATCGTTTGATATTTTTTCAAAAATTGATTTTATATATGATGATGCTGTAGCATCGATAAGAGTTGGAAAAGGTGTTAAGTCAGAGGGAGAGCTTATAATCTCTGGAACAGAAGGCTATATCTATGTGCCGGCGCCATGGTGGAAGACAGATTACTTTGAAATCCGCTATGAAAATCCTGCCGACAACAAGAGATATTTCTATCAGCTAGATGGTGAGGGAATCCGCTATGAAATAGCTGCTTTTGTAAAAGCCATCCAGACAGGAAAATCCGGAACGTATATAGAACGGAATGTATCAGATGCAATATGCAGTGTTATAGAGGATTTTTATAACAAAAAGGATTTTATTGAGCTTAAATATTGATTCTGCTGATCTGGAATTTTGAAAATGAGTTATATGGAAGAGTACAAACGCTGGTATTATGAAGTTAGAAGGATATTATTCTTCAGGTGATTTTGCGAAAAAAGCACATATCACCAAGAAGACAATACGATATTACGATGAACATAATATTTTAAAGCCCTCATATGTCAATGAAAATGGCGCAAGGTTTTATAATGACGAGGATTTCGCACGTCTGCAGCAGATCCTTTTCTTAAAATATCTTGGTTTTTCACTTGATGATATAAAAGAGATGACACTTAAGAATACGGACAGTGATTTTATGTCGGAATCTCTTCATATGCAGATGGAACTTGTGGATGAAAGAATCGAGCAGATGGAGCTTATGAGGCAGGCACTGGATGATGCGGCTAAGATCATAGACAGGGGAGAACACGTTGACTGGAGCCATATGCTTGAGCTTGTAAATGTAAATGAGATGGAGCAGAAGCTGAAAAAGCAATACCGTGATGCGTCAAACATATCAGCCAGGATAAGCCTGCATAAGGAATATTCCAAAAATCCTGTGAGCTGGTTTAACTGGCTGTTTGAAAGATGTGCTCTGGAATGTGGCACCAATGTACTTGAAATAGGATGCGGCGATGCGTCACTGTGGACTCAGAATATAGAAAAAATACCTGAAAACATATCCGTAACCCTTACAGATATTTCATATGGAATGATAAAGGATGCGACAAGAAATATAGGCGAAGACGATAAGCGTTTTACATATGAAATAATGGATGCACACAGGCTTTATAAGCTGGATGATAGTTTTGATGTTGTTATAGCAAACCATGTTTTATTTTACTGTGATGACCTTGATATGGTGTGCAGGGAGATAAAAAGAGTTTTAAAACCCGGTGGAACATTTATATGCAGCACGTACAGCAGCAGACACATGAAAGAAATAAGCGAGCTGGTTAAAGGGTTTGATGACAGGATAGAATTATCAGCAGGACATCTTTATGAGAGGTTTGGAAAAGAAAACGGAAAACAGATTTTAGGGAAGTATTTTAAAAATGTAGAGTGGAACCAATATGAGGATGAACTTTTTGTACCTACGGCAGAGCCTGTTGTAGAGTATGTTCTTTCATGTCATGGTAACCAGAACCGCTACATTGTCGACAGATATAAGGAATTTGTATCATATGTAAAACAAAAAACGGACAATGGGTTATATATAACAAAAGATGCCGGAGTATTTATAGCTTACTGACTAAGAAAACGGAAGATTAAGTAAGCTGTAAATAAAATAAAAAAGTACTTGAAGGTGCCCTTGGGGCACCTTTTATAATGTGGATAGAAAGTTGAATGGGGATAGTCTCCATTAGTGAATGTATATACAAAAAGGAGAAATACATGAAAGGTATAATTTTAGCAGGGGGTTCAGGTACACGCCTTTATCCGCTTACAATGGTAACATCAAAACAGCTTCTTCCTATTTATGACAAGCCGATGATCTATTATCCGATGTCAGTTCTTATGAACGCAGGAATAAGGGATATTCTTATAATATCCACACCACAGGATACACCAAGGTTTAAAGAACTTTTAGGTGACGGACACCAGTTTGGTGTAAATCTTTCATATGAAATCCAGCCAAGCCCTGACGGACTGGCACAGGCTTTTATAATCGGTGAAGAATTTATCGGTGATGATACGGTTGCGATGGTACTTGGCGATAATATTTTTGCCGGTCATGGACTTAACAAGAGATTAAAGGCTGCTGTTGAGAATGCAGAGACCGGAAAAGGCGCTACAGTATTTGGATACTATGTAGATGATCCGGAAAGATTCGGTATAGTAGAGTTCGACCATAGTGGAAAAGCTGTTTCAATAGAGGAAAAACCGGCAAAGCCGAAGAGTAATTACTGTGTCACAGGCTTATATTTCTATGACAATAAAGTGGTTGAATATGCAAAGAACCTTAAGCCTTCTGATAGAGGCGAGCTTGAGATCACAGATCTTAACCGTATATATCTTGAAAAGGGAGCTCTCAATGTAGAGCTTTTAGGACAGGGATTTACATGGCTTGACACGGGAACACATGAGAGCCTTGTCGATGCCACAAACTTTGTAAAAACAGTAGAATCACACCAGCACAGAAAGATAGCATGTCTAGAAGAAATAGCATATCTTAATGGCTGGATATCAAAAGAAGAAGTCTTAAAGACTTACGAGCTTGTTAAGAAAAACCAGTATGGACAATATTTAAAAGATGTACTCGATGGAAAATACCGCGAGCAGCTTTATTAAAAAATTAAGGAGGATTTTAAATGAATATTATAGTAACAGGTGGAGCCGGATTTATCGGCAGCAATTTCATTTTTCATATGCTTGACAAATACCCGGATTACCGCATTGTGTGTCTTGACTGCCTTACATACGCAGGCAATCTTTCAACACTTGAGCCGGTAATGGATAATCCTAATTTCAGATTTGTAAAAGAAAGTATTACGGACAGAGATGCAGTTTACAAATTATTTGAGGAAGAACATCCTGATATGGTTGTAAACTTTGCAGCTGAGTCACATGTTGACCGTTCGATCGAGAATCCACAGGTATTCCTCGATACAAATATCATCGGAACATCTGTACTTATGGATGCATGCCGCAAATACGGTATAAAGAGATATCATCAGGTGTCTACAGATGAGGTTTACGGAGATCTTCCGCTTGACCGCCCGGATCTTTTCTTCCATGAGGATACACCAATCCACACATCAAGCCCATATTCGTCATCAAAGGCAGCTGCGGATCTGCTTGTGCTTGCATATCACCGCACATATGGACTTCCTGTTACAATAAGCCGCTGTTCAAACAACTACGGACCTTATCATTTCCCAGAGAAGCTGATCCCGCTTATGATCGCAAATGCGCTTAATGACAAGCCTCTTCCGGTATACGGAACAGGTGAGAATGTGCGTGACTGGCTCTACGTTGAGGATCACTGCAAGGCAATAGATCTTATAATCCACAACGGACGTGTCGGTGAGGTTTACAATGTAGGCGGACACAACGAGAAGACAAACCTTGAGATCGTAAAGATTATCTGCAGGGAGCTTGACAAGCCGGAAAGCCTTATCACTTTTGTGGGCGATCGTAAAGGACATGATATGCGTTATGCTATCGATCCGACGAAAATCCACAATGAACTTGGATGGCTTCCGGAGACAAAATTTGAAGACGGAATCAAAAAGACGATCAAATGGTATCTTGAGAACCGCGAGTGGTGGGAGACTATCATAACTGGTGAATACCAGAATTATTATGAGAAGATGTATGCAGACAGATAAGCAGTATCAGACTTTTTGCTGCGTTGGAACCATGCAGTAAAAACAGAGCGGGAAAATATAACAGTTAATATATGTGAATAAACAGTGTAAGGAGACAGAAATGAAAGTATTTGTTACAGGTGTCGCAGGGCAGCTTGGACATGATGTGATGAACAATCTCGCAGCACGCGGTTATGAAGGAATCGGAACTGACATTGCACCACAGTACAGCGGAGCGGATGATGGCACTGCTGTCACAACGATGCCGTATGTGCAGCTTGACATAACAGATCGTGAAAATGTAGAGAAAACTATCATGCAGTTAGATCCTGATGTCGTGGTCCACTGTGCTGCGTGGACAGCGGTGGATCTGGCAGAGGATGATGATAAAAAGGATAAAGTAAAAGCTATAAACGTAGACGGAACAAAAAATATTGCAGACGCCTGCAAAAAAATAGATGCCAAGATGGTATATATAAGTACTGATTATGTCTTTAATGGTAAGGGCGATGTGCCATGGAAACCGGATTGCAAGGATTATGCACCACTTAACGTATATGGACAGACAAAGCTTGACGGAGAACTTGCTGTTTCAGGCACACTTGATAAATATTTTATAGTGCGTATCGCATGGGTATTTGGAGTAAACGGCAAAAATTTCATCAAGACGATGTTGAATGTCGGAAAGACACATGACAAGCTTACTGTTGTAAATGACCAGATCGGTACGCCGACATACACATATGATCTTTCAAGACTTCTCGTAGATATGATAGAAACTGATAAATATGGATATTATCATGCGACAAACGAGGGCGGATATATAAGCTGGTATGATTTTACAAAAGAAATCTTTAAGCAGGCCGCAGAACTTGGACATAAAGAATATTCGGACGACCGGATAACTGTAAGCCCTGTGACAACCGAAGAATATGGTGTGTCAAAGGCTGCGCGTCCGTTTAACAGCAGACTTGACAAAAGTAAACTTGTTGAAAATGGATTCACTCCACTTCCGACATGGCAGGATGCACTTCACAGATATCTGCAGGAAATTGAAAGAAAGGATAACTAAACTGTTCAGTACAGAGTATATGCACTGCCGCAACAGTGAAAACAACGAACAGTTACAGGAAAATAAAATGGGACAGATTAAAGTAGAAAAAAATGTAGGCGGAATAGAAGGTCTTTGCATTATAGAGCCTACAGTTCACGGCGACAACCGTGGATACTTTATGGAGACATATAATTCAAAGGATATGCAGGAAGCCGGTATTGACAGAGTATTTGTACAGGATAATCAGTCATGCTCCACAAAAGGTGTTTTAAGAGGACTTCATTTCCAGAAGGAATATCCTCAGGCAAAGCTTGTCCGTGCGGTAAAAGGATCTGTTTTTGATGTCGCTGTAGATTTGAGAAGTGATTCAAAAACATACGGCAAGTGGTATGGTGTGGAGCTTACGGAAGAAAATAAAAAGCAGTTCTTAATTCCGGAAGGCTTTGCGCATGGATTTCTTGTTCTTACAGATGTTGCAGAATTCTGCTATAAGGTGACAGACTTCTGGCATCTGGGGGATGAAAGCGGACTGGCATGGAATGATCCTGCAATAGGCATCAAGTGGCCGAAGCTTGTCGGGGAATATCCGGGAAGCGCAGATGGAAGCGGATATACACTTGATGATGGAACTCCGATCAACTTAAGTGACAAAGATCAGAAGTGGGATACACTTGAGAACACTTTTAAATTTTAAAATATTTTGATTCCACGGATACTATATAAAAAGCTAAAATAATGCCTACACAAATAACAGTGAAAGGTATATAATACCCATATATTATTTTAGACAAAGGGGACCAACGATGGGAAAATATTTTGGAACAGATGGTTTTAGAGGCGAGGCAAATGTTAATCTTACAGCTGAGCATGCTTATCAGATAGGAAGATTTTTAGGCTGGTATTATGGAGAACTTAAAAAGCAAAAGCAGGCTAACGAGCCGGCAAAGATCGTAATAGGAAAAGACACAAGACGTTCAAGCTATATGTTTGAATATTCACTTGTATCTGGTCTTACAGCTTCAGGAGCAGATGCTTACCTGCTTCATGTAACGACTACACCTTCTGTTGCTTACGTTACACGTATAGACGACTTTGATTGTGGAATTATGATTTCAGCAAGTCACAATCCATATTATGACAATGGAATCAAGCTTATCAACTCAAACGGGGAAAAGATGGACGAGGGCACAATCCTTCTGATAGAGGATTATCTGGACGGAAAGCTTAATCTGTTTGGACAGGAATGGAAGGAACTTCCTTTTGCACATAAAGATGCCATTGGCTGTACTGTTGACTACGTTGCAGGTCGTAACCGCTATATGGGATATCTGATTTCTCTTGGTATTTATTCATTCAAGGGTATGAAGGTCGGACTTGACTGCGCAAACGGAAGCTCATGGAATATGGCAAAGTCTATATTTGAGGCACTCGGAGCAAAGTGCTATGTCATAAATGCAGAACCAAATGGCTTAAACATCAATAACAATGCAGGTTCTACACATATACAGGGATTGCAGAAATTTGTAGTAGAAAATGGACTTGATGTAGGATTTGCTTATGACGGAGATGCTGATAGATGTCTTTGCGTTGATGAACTCGGAAATGTCATAACAGGTGATCACATTCTTTACATATACGGAAAATATATGAAAGAGCGCGGAAAACTTGTTGCAAATACAGTAGTCACAACTGTTATGTCAAACTTTGGATTATACAAAGCATTTGATGAGCTTGGGATTGGATATGCAAAGACAGCCGTGGGTGATAAATATGTATATGAATATATGCAGCAGAACGGATGCCGTATAGGCGGAGAACAGTCAGGACACATTATTTTCTCAAAATATGCATCTACAGGAGACGGAATCCTTACAAGCCTTAAGATGATGGAAGTAATGCTTGCAAGAAAACAGAAAATGAGCCTGCTGTGCGAGGGTCTTACGATTTATCCGCAAGTACTTGAAAATGTACGTGTTGAGGATAAAGCACAGGCACTTGCAGATCCACAGGTTAAACAAGCAGTTTCACAAGTAGAAAAAGAACTTGGGGATACAGGACGTATACTTGTCCGTGAGTCAGGAACAGAGCCTGTGATCAGGGTTATGGTTGAGGCAGAGACAGAAGAAATCTGCCGCAAATATGTAGACATAGTAGTTGAAAAACTTAAATAACTCAAACTTCCTACAGTATAATATCTGAAAAATAAATGGAGCACATTCATAACGAGTGTGCTCCATTTGACATTTTAGAATACTACAATACCATTTTTAACATTATAAGAACGACCGTTATAAGGACAACTGCCAGAATAGTTCCAGTTTAAAACACCATTTTCGATGAAGAACCAGTTACCTGCATTCCTGGCAAGACCCGTATAGCCAAAATCAACTTTGCCATTGTTTACATAGAACCAGCTGTCATTATATTTACATAGGCCAGAAGCATACCAGTTAAGTTTGCCGTTGGCGATATAATACCATGCGTTTCCATATCGGCACAAATCTGTATAATTCCAGTTTAGAATACCTCTATTTATATAGAACCATGAACCGTTGTATTTACAAAGACCTGTATAGTTCCAGTCCAGGACGCCATTTTTTATGTAAAACCAGTTGCCTGCATTTTTAGCAAGACCTGTATAACCAAAATCAACTTTACCATTGTTTACATAGAACCAGCTGCCATTATATTTACATAGGCCGGAAGCATACCAGTTAAGTTTGCCGTTGGCGATATAATACCATGCGTTTCCATATCGGCACAAATCTGTATAATTCCAGTTTAGAATACCTCTATTTATATAGAACCATGAACCGTTGTATTTACAAAGACCTGTATAGTTCCAGTCCAGGACGCCATTTTTTATGTAAAACCAGTTGCCTGCATTTTTAGCAAGACCTGTATAACCAAAATCAACTTTACCATTGTTTACATAGAACCAGTTGCCGTTATATTTACATAAGCCTGTAGCGTACCAGTTGAGTTTACCATTTGTGATATAATACCATGCATTTCCATATCGGCATAGGCCTGTATAACCAAAATCAACAATTCCTTTATTTACATAGAACCAGTTTCCCAAATATTGGCAGAGTCCTGTGTAAGAATAATCTACATCATCCTTGTTAAGGTAGTACCATTCTCCGTATATTTTAGCCAGTCCTGTGTAGGATACGTTTGTATCTGTAGAAACAGATGTTGAAAATGATGATTCATTTGCAGCACCATAATTGTTTCTTGCATTGTCAAGATATGCAAATTCTTCTACCCAGTAATAAGTTCCATCGACAAGAACACATGCTATTCCAACAGCATTGAATGATTCACCAAGCATATTGCGGCGGTGTCCCTGACCGGAATAATCCTCGTCATCCTCACGCCATGCTTTATTTGCGGCAGCTGCTGACTCATAACCATATGCGATGTTCTCACCGGCGGCAGAATAATCTACACCGAGTTCATTGTATGCGCTAAAGCAGCTTGAACCATTTGGACGTGTGTGTGAAAAATCGACAGAAATCTCTATCGCACGCTGCATGGCAACTCGTTCAAGACCTGCATCATAATATAAATTTGTCTGGGCAGCAGAAGAATTGAAATAAACCTTCTGTGTGTTGCTTGAATCCCATGACCATGCAGAAGAACTGCCACGGAATGAGTTTATCATACCCCATATTTTTCTGGCTTCGCCCTGATGGTAACTTCCGGACACAGTCACTGATGTGGCAGCGAATGTGTTTTGTGCAGGCAGTACAGAAAGCATAAGTGAGACTGCCATAATAAACGCAAAAATCTTTTTTACTTTTTTCATTTGTTATACTCCTCCTTTGAATGAAATTTCAGATAATTGTGTTGTAATATCTATCTGGTACTTTGAGATTATATTAAAGTAGTACGATATGACTACAGTATAATACCCGGATTATGAAACGTCAATTTATTAATTTTGATTTAAGATGTGTTATGGCAGTTGAAAATTCGAACTTATTTGCTATAATAATGTAAGTATTAGTTAAAAGAAACCTATAGAGGAGAAATCAATGAGTAAAAAAAAGAGGAAAACAACCAAATGGATTAAGTTTGCACGTGTGCTCATAGCAATCCAGGCAATACTTAGTATTATAGTTACAGGAATGGTTATAAAGACACAGATGCTTCCGGCTAAATTCCTTATACCTATGATCATTTTGTTTGTTGTTGCATTATTGCTCGTGTTTGCGCTTGTATATGTAGGACAAAACAGAAAACACCCTACAAAATCATGCTACTTAAAGAGAGGGCTTGGTACATTTATAGCGGTGCTCATCATAGCTGTATGCGTATTTGCAACATCTGTACTTGGAAAGCTTTTAGGAACGATCGGTTATCTGACCGGCGATAAGGAAACAGTAGAGGAAAAAGTCGGAGTTTATGTAATGGATGATGATCCGGCCAAGACAATAAATGATGCTGCTGACTACGAATTCGGAATTTCACAGTCATACGGATATGAGGATACTAAGGAAGCAATAGATGATATCAATAAAAAGCTTGGTTCTGAGATCGCTACCAAAGAATACGATACAGCACTTGATATGGTGGATGCGTTATACAGCGGCAAGACAAAGGCAATGATCATAAATGAATCATATGAATCTATTATATCCGACACAGAAGGTTATGAGGATTTTACCTCTAAAACACGTATAATATATGAATATACAAAGACATATGAGGTTGAGAAGACGCAGAAGGATGTAAAGGTTACAAAGGAGCCGTTTGCAGTATATATCAGTGGTTCAGATACAAGGGAGGCAAAACTTGCAAAGAGCCGTAGTGATGTAAACATACTTGCATTCGTAAATCCAGTGTCAAAACAGGTGCTGCTTCTTAACACACCTAGAGATTACTATATTAATATTTCGGTTGCACCGGACTCAAAGGACAAGCTTACGCATTGTGGACTTTATGGAATAGACTGTTCTATGGATACGCTTGCAGACCTTTATGGAATAGATTCCATAAATTATTATGCACAGATAAACTTTACAGGATTTGAGACACTTATAGATGAAATTGGTGGAGTGACTGTATATTCTGATGCATCATTTACATCATCAGATTATCCTGATTACAAATATGTAAAAGGTGAGAATGAATTAAGCGGTTCAGAAGCATTGGCATTCGTCAGGGAAAGATATAATCTGGGCGATGGAGATTATGCAAGAGGACGTCATCAGATGGCTGTTATATCAGCAGTCATAGATAAGATGACAAGCAGTACAACACTTCTTACAAATTATTCAGGAATAATGGACAGCTTAGAGGGAATGATATCTACTGATTTTGAATCAGGCGATATATCAGCACTCATAAATATGCAGCTTTCAGATGGCGGCGGCTGGGATGTCAAGTCATACACGGTTGTCGGAGAAGGAACAAAGAGAACAACATACTCTATGCCAAAATTTAAAGCATATGTTACTATTCCGGATGAGGAATCGGTAGACAAAGCAAAAGGACTTATTCAAAAAGTTATGAATGGTGAAACGATAACAGATTCTGATGTAGAGTAATATAAAACCTGCTTCATAACAAATGAAGCAGGTTTTTTTAGGAGAAATAATGAAGAAAAAATTTATTGCAGGAATAATTTTTGCAGCCTCATTGACATTAGGTGCCGGAGTATGCAGACAGAGTGTTCGGGCGGATGAGCAGAATGGATATAATGCTGATATTCCACAGATGGAGGGACAGAGCATAGAGGATGAGGCAGCTGATCTTTACAGATCATCCCTTCCACAAAAATATGTAACAAATAATCTTCCGAAAATAAAAAATCAAAGTCCGTATGGTGCATGCTGGGCTTTTGCCATGGCTGCACTTGCAGAAATAAATGTAAGCAAGAATGGCGGCACAATACCTGACTACAGTGAAATGCACCTTGTAAACTTTACATACGATGGGACGACAGACCCTCTTGGGGGATTTGCCGGTGATTCAAATTATTGCGGCTCAGCAAAAGGAAAACTTGATATAGGCTGTAACTATGAGCTTGCAGCCAGTTCTGCAGCAAACTGGAAAGGCTATGCTGACGAATCAGTGCTTCCATACAATATCGGGAATGCAACAGCTGTTGAAAACGGAGAAGTTGACAGTACACTTGCATATGATGACACAGCACATATCAGAAATTTCTATCTGGGAGATATAGTAAACGACCGGAATAATGTAAAGGAACTTATTTTGGAATATGGTGCAGTTGGAGTTGATTACTATAACAGACAAAGTGGATATTATAATGAGGCAACAAACTCCTATTACTGTAACAGTGATATAACGGGAAATCATGCAGTTACAATTGTTGGATGGGATGATAATTATTCTGCGTCAAACTTTTCTATTGATCCCGGTGGAAACGGAGCATGGCTTGTAAGAAACAGCTGGGGCAGCGTAGCCAATGAGTACAACTATAACGGATATTTCTGGATGTCTTATTATGACAAAAGCCTTGATCCGACTGCTATAGCAATAGATTGTGTGACGAAATCCGACAGTGATTTTTATGATAACAATTATCAATATGATGGCTCAATATATTCGGCAACCTGCAAAACTACAGCTGCAGCGAATATTTTCACAGCACAAAAGGGCTATGAACAGTTAAAAGCAATATCGTTTGTGACTGATGATACAGATGAGGACTATACAATAAGAATATATGACAAACTAAACGATCCGGCAGATCCGCAGAGTGGAACACTTGTGGATACGATAACAGGTTCGACTGCATATAAAGGAATGTATACAATAAAACTTGATAAGACAGTGTATGTGTCAAAGAATGATAAATATTCGGTGGTAATTGAACTTACAAAGCATGATGGTACACGCGGCGCATTCAGATGTGAGACAAGCGGAAATATCAGCGGTATAAGATTTACAGCATCAGCACTGGAAAATACATCCTTTGTATCATCTAAGGGAAAATGGGTTGACGTGGTAAATGTTAACGGAATAGGAAATGTCAGGATCAAAGCATACACCGATAATATGTCAGGACTTTTCTATGCGGATGGTAAATGGAATTACTATTACAACGGTGTGATAAAAACGGATCTGACGACACTTATAAAATACAACGGCAACTGGTTTTACCTGCGTGGCGGAACAATAGACTGGGGATACACAGGCCTTGTGAAATATAACGGAAGCTGGTTTTATGTGAAAAGCGGAAAGGTTGATTTTTCTGCGACAACGCTCTGTAAATATAATGGAAGCTGGTGGTATGTAAGAAACGGGGGCGTTGATTTTAGTAAAACAACTCTTGTAAAATATAATGGGAACTGGTTTTATGTAAAAGGCGGCAGAGTTGATTTTTCGGCTGTTACACTTATAAAATATAATGGAAACTGGTTCTATGTGAAAAATGGAGTGGTTAATTTTTCGGGAGCCACACTGTGCAAATATAATGGGAACTGGTTTTACATAAAAAACGGAGTGGTTAATTTTTCGGGAACAACACTGTGCAAATACAACGGAACATGGTGGTATGTAAAAAACGGAGTGGTGGATTTTACAGCAACAACACTTTGTAAGTATAACGGAACATGGTTTTATGTAAGAAATGGTGCAGTAGATTTTAAAGGCAATACACTATGCAAGTATAATGGAAACTGGTATTTTGTAAGTAATGGAATGATAAACTGGAACTATAGTGGAAAATACAAATATAATGGAAATTGGTTCAGGATAAAAAGTGGAATTGTTAGATTTTAATAATGACAAAACACTAATTTGGTAGTACAATATAATGTCGTATACTAAAAAAGGAGTAGATAAAATTATGGAACGTGATGAAATAACAATTGATTTACGCGAGATGGTACTGTATGTAGCAAGAAAATGGAAACTGCTTGTTTTATGTATGGTTATTTTTGCAGTACTTTGTGATGTGTTTTCTTTTGTGCCCTTAACAAAAGGAAAAGATAGCGAAG
Organism: uncultured Lachnospiraceae bacterium; assembly: GCA_905209075.1. Lineage (GTDB taxonomy): Bacteria > Bacillota > Clostridia > Lachnospirales > Lachnospiraceae > Roseburia. The sequence continues at coordinate 275,887 of CAJLRL010000001.1, forward strand.
TCACAGATGCTAAAAATAATATTGAGACAACAAAGGAAGTTGAAGAGGTTGATCAGGCTTTTGGTGCATATTCTAAATACAAAGAGCAGTATGATAATACTTTTGATTATATAAGTGGCTCTGTTATGATGGGACTTGATGCTTCGGCTGTTGCAAAGGATAGCATTGTATATAGAATCTCTTCAGAGGATGCTGTTGATATAGCTAAATCTCTTGAAAACTTTACAGCGGATGATGAACTCCGTAAGAATATTGCAAATATATTAGATTGTGAAGAAAAATATGCAGGAGAACTGGTTACAGTAAGTAATGCAACAGGAGAGGCTTTTTTAGGAGATCTGAAGCTGGATTTGAATGCTGACTCGGCTGTAGTGGTAGTTACGGTATATTCATCAGATGAAACTAAACTTACAGATTTAGGAAATACTGTGAGTGGTTCATTTGAGGCATATGCGGCTTCTATGTCGGATACATATGGACAGTTTACTATTGTTCAGGTGGCACAGCAACAGGGAGTTACATCAGATACTATTTTAGCCACAAGCCAGCAGAATACAAATACTACATTAGAATCATTAAAAACAGCTATGGATAGTTTTGGCACATCATTTACTGCAGAACAGACAAAATACTTTGAGGCTCTTAAAGATAACATGAAGTCATCGGATGAAGAAACAAAGGTTTCATATGTAAATGTCAAATATATTGTCTTAGGAGCGGCAGCAGGACTTATTCTTCCAGCAATAATTCTTGCTATTATGTATATCCTTTCTAGAAAATTAAAAGCTGTATCAGATGTAAGCGACAGCTTCAAAGTTGACGTTCTAGGAAATGTAATAGACAGTACAGACAAGGCAAAAGCACAGGAAGGAATGGAATATATCTGTGCACAGCTTGCAGTGCTGGCAGAAAAATCAAAAACAAAAAATATCGTATTTGCAAGTACTGTAGACAGTAAAAATCTTGCAGGTATTGATGAAATTGCTGATAAAGCTATCGGAAAAACTCTTTCAGATGCTAAATATGCAGGAGCAGTATTAACTGATGCAAAAGCATTAAAGGTTTTAGAAGCGGCAGAAGGAGTTGTTTTAATAGAAAAACTATTTGCCACAACATACAATGATTTTGAGAAGGAGCTTCAGTTATGTAAGCGTCTCAATGTTCCGGTAGTAGGTTGTATAGTTGTAAGGTAAAAGAATAGGAAGTGTAAAAATGAAAGGTTTAAAGAAGTGGTTGTTGATCGCAGTTGCATTCGTATTTTGCACATGCGTTCCTTCAACTATGGCATTTGCAGATGAAGAAACACAGGCACAGTTATTCCTGTCTACATCACAGCTTGAAGTAAACACAGTTCGTGAATACGATGCGCCTGAAGTGGATTCGCCTGATGGATGGACAATATCATCAGAAGTCTGGTCAAGCAGCAATGAATCAGTGGCAAAGATAGATCCACAGACTGGTGTGATCGTTCCTGTAGCAGATGGAACAGCAAAGATTACTGTTACTGTTACATTTGATGGAAAAACTGACACACAGACGGCAGAGTATGACGTAAATGTTAATTTATGGAACGGGCTCCACACAAATGAAGATGGCGTTGTCTGTTTATATAAAGACGGTGTTGTAGACACAAGTGCCACAGGCATCATGAAAGTAGACGGACAGTGGCTGTACTTAAACGAAGGACAATTCCAGCCGGATTACAACGGAGTAGCAAAATACTCTTCATACTGGTGGAAAATTACTGATGGATATGTTGATTTCGGTTATACAGGCTTTGCAAAGAATGAAGCAGGCTGGTGGTATATATCATCAGGAAAGATTGATTTTTCAGCTAATGGCCTTATCAAATGGAATGGCAGCTGGTGGTATGTAAACGGAGGAAAGATCAATTTTGCATACACAGGACTTTGCAAATACAATGGAAGCTGGTGGTATGTAAGCGGAGGCCGCATTAATTTCAGTGCAACAGGACTTTGCAAATACAACGGCAGCTGGTGGTATGTAAGCGGAGGCCGCGTTAATTTCAGCGCAACAGGACTTTGCAAATACAACGGCAGCTGGTGGTATGTAAGCGGAGGCCGCATTAATTTCAGTGCAACAGGACTTTGCAAATACAACGGCAGCTGGTGGTATGTAAGCGGAGGCCGCGTTAATTTCAGCGCAACAGGACTTTGCAAATACAACGGCAGCTGGTGGTATGTAAGCGGAGGCCGCATTAATTTCAGTGCAACAGGACTTT
>CAJLRL010000002.1 GCA_905209075.1 uncultured Lachnospiraceae bacterium
GGTATGTAAGCGGAGGCCGCATTAATTTCAGTGCAACAGGACTTTGCAAATACAATGGCAGCTGGTGGTATGTAAGCGGAGGCCGCATTAATTTCAGTGCAACAGGACTTTGCAAATACAACGGCAGCTGGTGGTATGTAAGCGGAGGCCGCGTTAATTTCAGCGCAACAGGACTTTGCAAATACAACGGCAGCTGGTGGTATGTAAGCAGTGGCCGTGTAAACTTCAATGCAACAGGCTTTGCGAAATATAATGGTTACTGGTGGAGAGTCGTTTCCGGCAAGGTTAATTTCAGTGCATCAGGAATCTACAAATTCAATGGTTACTGGTGGTATACAAAGGGTGGCCATATAGATATGTCATATAATGGCGTGGCACAGTATAATGGCTACTGGTGGAAATTCAAAAATGGTTACATTGATTTTAAATACACAGGACTTGGCAGAAATCAGTATGGCTGGTGGTATGTAAGCGGAGGCCGTGTGAATTTTAAAGCAACAGGACTTTGCAAATACAATGGCAGCTGGTGGTACATAAATAATGGAAAGCTTGATTTCAATTATAATGGACTTACAAGATTTAACGGCAGCTGGTGGTATGTAAAAGGCGGATATGTTAGATTCGACTATACCGGAACAGTAGAATACGGCGGCAGCTGGTGGTATGTAAAGAGTGGCCGCATAGATTTCTCTTATAATGGGGATGCAAATGTAAATGGCATGACATACCATGTTTCAAACGGAAAAGTAACAGGATATGCATCTAAATTATACACTGTAACAGATCCGAATTCAGATATGTATGGTCAGACACTCAAATTATATTATGCACCTTCAGGTGAGCTTGTTGAGGATGTAAGCGATATAATCGGAAGCGGTCATACATATGAGCTTCATGTAAATAAAACTGAAAATATAGTAACAGTTTACACTACAGATGGTGGTGTATATGTTCCTGTTAAGCGATTTATCTGTTCAAATGGTGGAAGTAATACACCTGAGGGAACATTCTACAGCCCTAACAAGTACAGATGGTGGGAACTCATGGGACCTTGCTGGGGACAGTGGTGTACACGAATCACAGGAAGCGTATTATTCCATTCAGTATTCTACAACAGCTATCAGGATCCACAGTCACTTAGCGTAAGGGCTTACAATAAGCTTGGTACTACATGTTCACATGGATGTGTAAGACTTACAGCCGGCGATGCAAAATGGATATATGATAACTGTGCGTCTGGCGTAAAGATCGTCGTATATTCAAAAGATGGATATGAGCCATTCTCTAAGCCGACATCATATGAGCTTCCAAGCTGGCATACATGGGATCCTACAGATCCGACAATGTATTACAAATGTCAGGAGAACGGATGCCACTAATGGAAAAAATTTAAGGTTTCCTTAATTCTATAGCATAGGATTTTATTTTATAAAGTTCTATGCTATAATTTTTTAGGATTAAATAGAAATGGTGAATGAAGATGAAAAATGTATTAGAATGGTTAGAAAAAACAGTAAAAGAGTGCCCGGACAAGACGGCTTTTTTGGATACTGATGATAAAATTACATTTGCGAAGGTATCAGAAATCGCAAAAAAAGAGGGCGCTTATCTTATAAGAAAGCTTGGAATAGGACGTGAGCCTGTTGCGGTTTTCGCAGGAAGAAAGATGATAACACCTGCATATTTCCTTGGAGTTGTGTATGCGGGAAGACCTTATGCACCGATCGATGCATCACTTCCGGACAAAAGAATAGAAAAGATACTTGAAAACCTTATGCCAAGGGCAATCGTAGCGGACAGGGAAAGCCTTGGACATGTCAGGGAAATAGTCGCAGAATTGTCAAAAGATGAAAACTTTGTTGCACCGGAGATTTTCGTGGCAGAGGAAGTATGCAGCACAGATACAGAAAATAAAGAGGATGAAGAACTTTTAGCTGCTGTAAGAAAACAGATGTCGATGACAGATCCGCTCTATATTATTTATACATCAGGATCTACAGGAAATCCTAAAGGAGTTATGACATCACATCTTTCCCTTATGACATATATAAATGCATATTGTGGTGTGATGCAGATAGAAAGAGATGATGTTCTTGGAAACCAGTCACCGCTTGATTATATTGCAGCGATAAGGGATATTTATCTGCCGCTTAAAACCGGATGCTCCACAGCGATAATTCCTAAGGAATATTTTATGGAGCCGAATATTTTATTCGACTATATGAATAATAAAAATGTGACAAGCGTAGGGTGGAGCGTATCGGCATTTACTATACTTTCATCACTCGGAGCATTCGAGGAGGTTAAACTTAACAGCTTGAGAAAAATATGCTTTTCAGGATCTGTTATGCCATGCAAAATACTGAGGATATGGCAGGAAAACCTCAAAGGAGCGCATTTTGTGAACCAGTACGGACCGACAGAGGCCACAGCTTCATGTACGTACTATTCAGTTGACCATCTGGTGGATGATGATGAAGTCCTTCCTATCGGACAGGCTTATGATAACTACAGGGTTTTCCTTATAGGAGAAGACGGAAAAGTGCCACAGACCGGTGAACAGGGAGAGATATGTGTGTGCGGCCCGGTGCTTGCACTCGGCTATTATAATGATCCGGAGAGGACAAATGCAGCATTTACATTAAATCCTCTCAATAAAGCTTATCCGGAAAGGATGTACAGAACCGGAGATTATGGTAAAATAGATAAAGATGGTGTGCTTCATTTTTGCGGACGCATGGATAGACAGATAAAGCACATGGGACACAGAGTCGAGCTTGATGAGGTGGAACATGCAGCAAATGTAGTTGACGGAGTCGATGAAAGCTGTGTAATATATAATAAGCAAAAAGAAGTGCTTATGCTGTTCTTTTCGGGAGAGTGTGAAAAGAGACAGCTGGCCATCGCACTCAGAGAGGAACTTCCGGGATTTATGGTTCCAAGAAAAATCAAAAAACTTGAACAGCTCCCGAAACTCCCTAATGGCAAATATGATATGAAAAAACTGGAGGAAATGTAAAATGAGAGACACGATAATGGAAATTTTAGAGGATTTAAGACCTGATGTTGACTTTGAAAAAGAGACAAAGCTTATTGATGACAAAATCTTAGAGTCATTTGATATAGTATCACTTGTATCAGAGCTTTCAGATGAATTTGATATCACAATAAGACCAAAGGACCTTGTGCCTGAGAACTTCAACTCTGTAGATGCTATAGAGGCTCTTGTAAGTAAGCTTGTGGAGGAATAAAATATATGAACTCAACACCATATTATGTATTTGATACGGATGAGTTCGCTAAAAGAGCAGCCATGATCAAGGCTGCTCTTGGTAATATTCATCTGTGTTTTTCTATTAAAGCAAATCCGTTTTTACTCCATCGTATACCGGAAGGACTTGACCGTGTTGAAGTATGCAGCCCGGGAGAACTTGAGATATGTATCGCACTTGGCATTGATCCGTCTTCCATCATATATTCAGGAGTTATGAAAGAAGAAACTGACATCACAAGGGCAATCACATATGGTGCAGGGATTCTTACATGTGAGAGTATACGTCATGCCCAGCTTGAGAGCAAGGTGGCTCTTTCCCAGGGGAAAAAGGTAGATGTGATACTCAGGCTCAGCAGTGGAAACCAGTTTGGAATGTCGCTTACGGATATTGAGTATATAATTTCAAACCCGGACGAATTCAAAGGAATTTCAGTGATAGGGCTTCATTATTATTCCGGAACACAGAAATCGCTTCGAAAGATAAAAAAAGATCTTGATAAAATAGAATCTGCGATCAGCACATTGGATGAAAAATATGGATTTAAGCCGGAGCTTATAGAATACGGCCCGGGACTTTGTGTGTATTACTTTGAGCCGGACTGGGAGGAAAAGGAGAAGGCTGCACTGGATGAAGCTGCTACAGTTTTAAAGGAGTTTGCAGAAAAATATCCTCTCGGAATAGAGATGGGACGTTTCCTTGCTGCGTCATGCGGAAAATATTTTACAACAGTTAAAGATATTAAGACACAGGGTGACGCAAATTATGTTATACTTGACGGAGGAATACATCATCTTAATTATTTCGGACAGAGGATGGCAATGGAAGTTCCACCGATCCGTTATGCAACAGAAGGAAAAAAAGCGCCGGATGAGGAAGTGGACTACACACTTTTTGGAAGTCTGTGTACAGTCGCAGATGTTTTAGTGCGTGAGGTAAGGCTGCCGCATCTTGATATAGATGATGTGCTTGAATTCGGACATTGTGGTGCATATTCCATGACGGAGGCGCCGGCTCTTTTCCTGTCGAGATTTTTACCTGCGATCTATGCGTACTCATCCGATAAGGGATATGAATTACTAAGAGACCACATACCGGCTTCTGATATAAATAAACCAGTTACGGAGTAATTTATGGAACTTATTTCAGCAGCATTTGCTGCATTTACAGTTATTTTTTTAATTGCATATTATGTATGTCCAAAACGTTTCCGCTGGATGGTGCTTCTTTTAGCAAGTTATTGCTACTATATCATTATCTGCGGAAAGTATGTGGCATTCATTCTTTTTACGACTGCATCAACTTACTTTGGTGCAGTTTTTATTGACATACTTTTAGATACACAAAAGAAAACGATAAAGGAAAATGCAAAAAGCTGGAGCAGGGAGCAGAGGAAAGCATACAAAGAAACCATAAGAAAAAAACGTATAGCAATAATGCTTCTTGTCCTTATATTAAATTTCGGACTGCTTGGATTTTTAAAATATATTCCATATGCTTCCAGGCTTGGACTTCTGCTTCCGCTTGGAATTTCGTTTTATACATTCCAGTCTATGGGATATCTTATTGATGTTTATCAGGAAAAGGTAAAGGCACAGACTAACTTTTTTAAATTAGCACTTTTTGTATCCTTTTTTCCACAGATAATACAGGGACCTATTGCGGTTTATGATGATCTGGCAGGGCAGCTTTACGAAGGACATGCATTTGATTATGATAAGCTTAAACGGGGTGCGCTTTTAGTATTATGGGGCGCCTTCAAGAAAATGGTCATAGCTGACCGTGCAGTGGTCGTCATGAACTATATCCTTTCGGATGTGCACGGATTTTCGGGAAGCTATGTTTTGTTTGCGGCGGTCGTTTACGCACTTCAGCTTTATACGGATTTTTCCGGCGGCATAGATATAGTAAGAGGAATAGGAGAAATGTTCGGTATCACTATGGCGGAAAACTTCAGACAGCCATATTTTTCACGTTCTCTTACAGAGTACTGGCACCGCTGGCACATAACACTTGGAAACTGGTGCAGGAATTATATCTTTTATCCTTTATCAATCTCAAAAAGATTTCTTGATATGGGTAAGTTTTTGAAAAAGCACAGTACAAAACATATTGCAAAAGTGCTACCGGGAAGCATAGCTTCAGTTATAACGTTTCTTGTAATCGGAATATGGCATGGGGCAAACATGAAATATGTGGCATTCGGACTCTGGAACGGAGTAGTCATCATGATCGCAGAACTTATAGCACCGGTTACGAACAGTATAAAAACAAAATTTTGTGGATATAAATTCAAAATACTGCCGGTACTGTGGACATTTATCCTTGTGCTTGTGGGATATTATTTCGATATTGCGGATGATCTGTCACAGGCTGTATATATGCTTGTAAAATCTGTTACTGATTTTCATATAAGTGATTTCTCATATGGAAACTTCATGGCAGCCCTTAAGCCGTGTGGCTACAGGACAGCTGATTTTATGCTGCTGGCTTTGCTTACAGTATTTTTGTTTATGGTTTCTCTGGTAAAGGAAAAGAAAAATCTTATGATAAGGGACTGGCTTATGGCAAGAAAGCTCCCGGTGCAGTGGATCATAATAATGGCAGGAATTTTTTCAGTCATAATATTTGGATATTATGGACCAGGAATAAATCCGGCGGATTTTGTATACATGCAATTTTAGGAAAATAGTGAGGACTTAAATGAAAGGCAAAAAAAGAATCTGGTGGAGACCGCTAGTGTTTGCGGTACTTTTTTCAATTGTATTTTGCGTGGTATCACAGATGTTTATTACAGCTGACCGTTCAGACATTTCCAATATAAGAGGGTTTTATTATGAACCCAAAAATTCACTGGATGTTGTCACGATGGGACCAAGCGAAATGTATACGGGATATGCGCCGACACTTGCATGGCATGAATTTGGCTATACATCATATAATTTTGGAGCGGGAGCGATACCCTGTAACCTATACAAGTCAATGCTAAAAGAGGTGCTAAAGCGTCAGAATCCAAAGCTTATCGTAGTAAACATAAGTGATTATTATGATGGCGAGTGGAACTATGATGACGAAGTATATATGCGTAAATGGATAGATAATATTCCGTGGTCGCAGAACAAAATTGATACGATAAAAGATGTAATAGCAAAAAACGACAGGGTGGGATATTTTTACAGCCTGTGGAAATACCATGATAACTGGGCGAATCCGCTTGATGTATTTAATGCTCTTAAAGTTAAAATATACCTTGCAGAAAATGGTGGGACAAACAATAAAGGATTTCTGACAAACACTACGATAACAGGAGGCCAGGAAAATCTTGCGGCACTTGGAAAACGCGACTCCTTAAATATGTCTTTTTCAAAAAAGACAGAAGGGTATCTGAGGGATTTTCTTGATTTCTGCAAAGAAAGCAATATAGAAAATATGCTTTTTATTGCAATGCCTCATCAGATGAAAAGTATCAATGCGGACGTGATAGACCAGATCGGCGGCATTGTCGGTGAATATGGATATGATTTTATGGATCTGGATAAAAGCTATGCACAGATAGGCATAGATGATGCGACAGATTTTTCAGATGGTGAGCATATGAACGTAAACGGAATGGAAAAGTTTACAACATATCTTGGACAGTATATTGTGGATAACTATGATGTTGCCAGATCAGACAGTGGATATACTGATGATATTAAAGCAGACTGGGATGCATGCTATGAAAAAACTATGGGGATTATAGACAGATGCAAGGAGGATATGAAGAGTGGAATCCATAAAGAGTACTGGGAAGGCGATTGATATATCGGTCGTTGTGCCATGCTATAATGAGCAGGGAGCTTTGCCGTTTTATTATGATAAAATGAAAGAGGTTATGGCTTTGCTGCCGGAGCTTTCGTTTGAGATAATAATTGTGGATGATGGTTCGACAGATGGAACATTGGAGACCGTAAAGCAGCTTGCAAAGAGTGATGACCGCATCAGGTATATATCATTTTCCAGAAACTTCGGAAAAGAGGCGGCCATGTATGCCGGACTTAAGAATGCATCAGGAAAGTATACTGCCATAATGGATGCTGATCTTCAGGATCCGCCGGAAATGCTTCCCAAAATGTACCGGGTCATAACAGAAGAAGGATATGACGCAGTCGGAACCAGACGTGTTACAAGAAAAGGTGAACCGCCGGTCAGATCTTTTTTTGCAAGAAAATTTTATAAGATAATGAGCCGTATTTCAAAAGCAAATATGGTAGATGGGGCAAGGGATTACAGACTTATGAACCGCAAATATGTGGACGCTCTTCTAAGCCTGGGTGAATATAACCGGTTTTCAAAAGGACTTTTTGGATGGGTAGGATTCAAAGTAAAGTGGCTTGAATTTGAGAATGTAAACCGGATCGCAGGAGAGACAAAATGGTCATTTGGACAATTATTTTTGTACAGTCTTGATGGGATAGTCGCATTTTCCAATGTACCGCTTTATATGGCGTCAATTGCAGGAATAGGAAGCTTTATAGCGGCAATAGCAGCGATGATATTTATAATCGTGCGTAGGCTTGTTTTTGGAGATCCGGTCGCAGGTTGGGCTTCGACTGTTGTGATAATACTGTTTATCGGTGGTATACAGCTTCTTAGTATAGGAATCCTTGGACTGTATCTGTCAAAGCTTTATCTTGAAGCAAAAAACCGCCCTATATATTTATTAGATGAAACAAATATAAAAGATGCCAGGTAGAGGCATCTTTTTTTTGAGGCAGATCAATTAATATGGAGCTTTGATTTTACAGTGTTTATTATCTCATCAAGCATGGAATCCTTAAGGAGAAAAAGTAAGATAAAATAAAGTGCGCCGCCGGCGGTGATCATTATAAGAGTGCTTATTATGCATGGTTTAAGTATATAGTTTAAACCGATAAGAGCGATAAGCATTACAATAGAGGCGGCAAGGTATTTGGTGGAAAGAGAAAAAACAGTTTTCGCACTGAGTTCCTTACGCACATACCAGAATTGTACGATCGTAATTATTAGTTCTGATATGACAGAGGCTATTGCGGCACCATACGAATATAAAAATGGGATCATTATCATGTTAAGCACAAAGTTTGCCACAGCGCCGATGCATACCGAACGGGTGAGCAGATTTTCACGTCTGGTCGTTATAAGATACTGGATCCCTATGACATTGCTAAGTCCTATTACAGGGATCAGAAGAGCCAGTATTATAAGCAGATTTGGAACCTTATCATATCCAGAGCCGTAGAACCATGGTGAAAAATTATGTGCGGTTCCCATAAGTCCAAAGCAAAGGGGAAGACCCATAAACCATACAAAACGGAAGCTTTTGTATAGCAGATCTTTTACCTCTTTTGTCCTGTTTTCACTGAAATATTTACCTATACGGGGAACCATTACAGCGCCAAGGGCGGTGACTATAGTAAGGACCATTTTTGAAATTTTGCTTGCCTGCTCGTAATAACCGTTTTCAATCGTAGTGTGAGTGATCTGGTTTAGCATGGTTTTGTCCATTGCGGTGTATATTGTTGTTGCAACAGTCGGTATAAACAGTGCTATTGTCGCTCTAAGGTGTGAAAACGGATGCAGTTTTTTAAAATCAGGCCGGTCAACGTATTTCGGAACGTAAAACCATATGGAAAGATTGGATAAAAGCTCCATTATGCACATTCCCGCAACATATATTACCAGATCATCTTTATTGTGGATGGCGATAAAAATAAATGCTATGTTTATTATTTTAAATATGACATTTCGGCCGGCTACCTTACCGAATTCTTCCATTCCCTGTAAGAGCCATGCTATATCAGCTGCAACGGACACAAGACACATCGCCTGAAGAAGGAGCAGTGTTGTATGCTCATGGTATATAAAAATTGTAAATATCAGATATGCGGCGAGGCATACTGCAACACTTATTATGCTCAGCAGCTCGATCTCCCAGAAAGTCTGTGTGCGTTTTTTTCTGTCACTCTGCAGATATGAAATCTCCCGGTTGCCATAGTTTAATGTACCGAGTGCGGCAACCATTATAAAATAAGCAACGATGGATGAGGTATAGCTGTAAAGTCCGATACCATCAACTTTCAAAACCCTTGAAAGATAGGGGGTTGTTATAAGCGGTGTTATCAGTGTAAGGATCTGATAACTTACATTATAGATATAATTTAGTTTTAAGCTCTTTGAATTATTGGTTATTTTTCCACTTTTCGTTTTCATGATGATATGATAACATATATTGACTTATTTTTGCTAGAAAGTTATTATATAAAAATCGTTAACTACAAAACGGATAAAAGATATGGAAAAATTAATGATAAAAAAGAAAGAAGATGTAAAACAATTAATTTTGTATACGATATTTGGCAACATGACGTTTGTGATAAGTATAGTCTCATATGCATTTTTGGATATATATATGGGAATGAATGAGCTTATCGCAAATGCCATCGCATGGGTTTTTGCCGTGCTTTTTTCGTATGCTACAAATAAAAAATGGGTATTTAAAGCTCCGACACCGACTAAAACAGCATTATTAATGCAGCTTGTAGCCTTTTTTGGAGGAAGGTTTTTTACGCTGCTGATAGAGGAAGGAATCATATTAGTATTCATTACTATTCTGGGATTCCCAAGCATGTGGGTAAAGATCACAGCACAGATCGTTGTCGTAGTACTAAACTATGTCATAAGCAAACTGCTGGTGTTTAAGCAGTAATAACAAAAATATAATTTTGCAGGCAAAAATAATAATATCTTAAAGAAATGTTTGAATAAAGGTGTTATAATAAATAAAAGTATGCACTTAAGGAGATAATAATGGAAATAACTGTGATTGGTATAGCAGGGGGTACAGGCTCCGGAAAATCCACATTTACAAACAGATTGAAAGAACAGTTTGGTGATAAGATCGCTGTTATATATTATGATAATTATTACAGGGCACAGGATGATGTCCCTTTTGAAGAACGTAAAAAAGTAAATTATGATTCACCTGATTCGCTCGAGACAGATCTTATGATATCACATCTTAGGGCGTTGAAAGAAGGAAAGACCATCGAATGCCCGACATATGATTATACTGTCCACAACAGATCAAAGGAGACTGTTGTTATTGAGCCTAGAAAGGTCATTATCGTGGAGGGAATCCTTGCCCTTGAAAACGAAGAACTGCGCAATCTTATAGATATAAAAGTATTTGTCGAGGCTGATGCTGACGAGCGTATACTGCGCCGTGTGGTGCGTGATGTAAAGGAGCGTGGGCGTGATGTGGAGGATATTGCAAGACAGTATCTTACAACAGTAAAGCCGATGCATTATGTTTATGTCGAGCCGACAAAATATCTGGCTGATCTTGTGATAAACAGTGGAATGAATGATGTGGCATTCGAACTTATGAAGACGAAGATAGAGCAGATATTATAGTATGCGGGGTATTTATATGAGAGATGCTAAAAATAATGACTTAAAAAATATAAATAATAGATCAAAAAATAATAATTCAAAAAACAAAAAAACAGGTAACGATTTCGATGAGAGAAAGGCTGGACCTGAGCAGCCTGACAGTTATATGGGAAATGACAGACAGTGGATCCTTAGGGCACTTGTACTTGCGTTTGTCGACATATGTTCCATAGCTATATCGTTTTTCTTTGCCCTGATGATAAGATTTGAGTTTGTATACAGCCACATTCCCGAATTATATCTGGATGGATATCTGAAGATAGTACCTATATATATAGTGATATCACTCGTTGTGTTTTATTTTTGCAGGCTGTACCACAGCATATGGCGTTTTGCAAGCATAAATGAGCTGATCCATATTGTGATAGCTTATATGATAATGATAATCGTTGCGGTGATTATCCACTGTGCATATCCTATCACTATGCCATATGCATTCTGGCTTATCGGTCTTATGTTAAACTTTGCATGTACTACAGCAGAAAGGTTTGCCTACAGGCTTGTCCGTACAGGACAAAAAATGCTTGAACAGAAAGGTTCAGCAGATGGCGATGACAGAGTTATGATAATTGGTGCCGGAAATGCAGGAAGAATGCTGATACGTGAGCTTATCATGAGTTCGCACCTTCATACGAAGGCATGCTGTATCATAGATGATAATCCGGCAAAGATCGGACGATTTATAGATGGTGTTCCGATTGTCGGAAATAGAAATGATATTCCTGAAATGGTGGAAAAATACGACATATCAAAGATCATATATGCTGTTCCATCAACAACCGGAAAGGATAGAAAAGAAATACTTAATATATGCAAGGATACAGACTGTGATGTTTCTGTTGTACCCGGAATCTATCAGATGGTTGACGGAAGGGTATCAGTCTCAAGCCTTAGGCCTGTAAGTATAGAGGATCTTTTAGGACGTGATCAGGTAGTTGTAGATAATGATGGAATCCATTCATTTTTGCAGGGTAAGATTGTTATGGTAACTGGTGGAGGCGGTTCTATAGGAAGTGAGCTCTGCCGCCAGATAGCAAGAGAAAATCCTAAACTGCTTATAATATTTGATATCTATGAGAATAATGCTTATGACATCCAGCAGGAGTTAAAGCGTAAATATCCATATGTACATGTGGAAACACTTATAGGTTCGGTCAGAAATACAAACCGTCTGCACTATATTTTCCAGACATATCATCCTGAGATCATATACCATGCAGCTGCACATAAGCATGTTCCGCTTATGGAGGAAAGTCCTAATGAGGCGATCAAAAACAACGTACTCGGTACTTTAAAGCTATCAAGGATGGCTGCACAGTATAATGTTAAAAAATTCGTGCTCATCTCTACAGATAAGGCTGTTAATCCTACAAATATAATGGGAGCATCAAAGAGACTCTGTGAGATGATAATACAGATGATGAACCGTCAGACCAACACGGATTTTGTAGCGGTAAGATTTGGAAATGTACTTGGAAGCAATGGAAGTGTCATCCCTCTTTTCAAGAAACAGATTGAGGACGGAGGTCCTGTCACTGTGACGGACAAGCGCATCATAAGGTATTTTATGACTATCCCGGAGGCTGTAGCACTTGTGCTTCAGGCAGGATTATATGCAAAAGGCGGAGAGATCTTTGTACTTGATATGGGAGAGCCTGTGAAAATTGATGATATGGCGAGAAACCTTATAAGGTTGTCAGGACTTGAACCTGATGTGGACATACAGATCGTGTACACAGGACTGCGTCCTGGTGAAAAGCTGTATGAGGAGATGCTCATGAGTGAGGAGGGACTTAAGGAAACTCCAAACAAGCTCATACATGTCGGAGAGCCGATAGAGATGAATGATGAACTTTTTGAGAAACAGCTTGTCGAACTCGAAAAGGCATGTACGTCAGAGAGTAAAGATATAAAGAAGATCGTTGCGTCTGTAGTTAAGACATATAAACCTGATCTAGACGATTAACCGGATTACGGGGAATGGGAGATATTATGGAAAAAAGACAGATAACATTTTCTCCTCCTGATATAACGGAGGCAGAAATCGAAGCAGTTGCCGATACACTTAGAAGTGGATGGATCACAACAGGTCCTAAATGCAAAGAATTCGAAAAAAAAATTGCACAGTTTATAGGAACTGACAAAGCCGTTGTTCTTAATTCTGCAACAGCATGTCTGGAATCGATACTGCGTTTCTTAGGCATCGGAGCCGGGGATGAAGTGATAACAAGTGCCTACACATATACAGCATCAGCAAGTCCCGTTGTACATGTCGGAGCATCGCTTAAGCTTGTAGATTGCAAAAAGGATTCCTTTGAAATAGATTATGATGCAATAGAAAATGCAATAACAGAAAAGACAAAAGTGATCATTCCTGTAGACATAGCAGGAGTGCCGTGTGACTATGACAGGATTTTTGAAATAGTAGAAAAAAAGAAAAATCTTTTCCAGCCATCAAATGACATACAGAAGGCTTTCGGAAGGATAATTGTCGCAGCCGATGGGGCACATGCTTTTGGCGCATATATAAACAAAAAGCAGCCTGATGGTACAGTAAATAAAATCATGGTGGGAAATATCGCTGATTTTACAAGCTTTTCATTCCATGCAGTAAAGAATTTAACCACAGCAGAGGGTGGCAGTCTTACATGGAGAAATATTCCTGGAATGGACAATGAAGAGATATATAAGCAGTTCATGCTTCTTTCACTTCATGGACAGACAAAGGATGCATTCCATAAAAACCAGCTTGGAGCATGGGAATATGACATAGCGGCTCCTTTATATAAGTGCAATATGACAGATATACAGGCCGCAATTGGACTTGTGCAGTTTGAGAGATATCCTGCGCTTTTGGACAGAAGAAGACAGATAATAGGTAAATATGATGAGGCTTTTAAGGAGATGGGATATAAAACAGTTCCACATTTTACAAAAGACCATACATCAAGCGGTCATCTGTATCTGCTCAGGATACCGGGGATCGATACCCAAAGGAGAAATGACATCATAGTAAAAATGGCAGAACGAGGCATTGCAACAAATGTACATTACAAGCCTCTTCCTATGATGACTGCATACAAAAACCTCGGATTTGATATATCGGATTATCCTAATGCTTACCATCAGTACGAAAACGAGATAACGCTTCCGCTCCATACAAAATTATCTGATGAGGATGTTGACTATATCATTTCAGGTATCAAGGAAATTATGGCAGATTAAGGTTACCGTCTGCGCCTGTATGTGCAGGTAACCGGAGTGATCTGATCACATGAGTACAAATATAACGGAGATATAATATGAACAGATGGAAGTCATGGGGAGAACTCCCGGAATTTATGAAAAATGAATACACACTTAGATATTACAGGCGGCTTAGCAGGAAAAGAGGCAGTATGGCACTTAAACGGATATTTGATGTCATTATGTCGCTTATATTGCTGGTGCCGCTGTCTCCGGTGATACTGGTCCTTGCGATCTGGATAAAAGCAGACAGCAAAGGACCTGTTTTTTTCAGACAGGAACGTATCACCCAGTATGGCAGAAAATTCAAAATATATAAATTCAGAACAATGGTAGATGATGCTGATAAAAAAGGCTCACTTGTAACAACAGAGGGAGATGCAAGGATCACAAGAGTTGGAGCCGCCATAAGAAAATACAGATTGGACGAGCTACCGCAGTTATTTAATGTTCTTGCAGGAGATATGACATTTGTAGGAACAAGGCCGGAGGTCGAAAAATACGTTATGGCATACACCCCTTCAATGATGGCAACACTTCTTATGCCTGCTGGTATTACAAGTGATGCGAGCATAAAATATAAGGATGAGGAAAAACTTTTAAAAGCTGCAGATGATGTGGATCATGTATATATCAAAAAGGTTCTTCCCCAAAAGATGAGATATAATCTTTCATACCTTAAACATTTTTCGATCATAAGAGATATAAGGATATGTATTGAAACGGTACTTGCGGTACTCAAATAGGAGAGGATGGTCATATGGGATTTTCAGTACTTATGTCTATATACTATAAAGAAAAACCTGATAATTTTGCGCAGTGCATGGACAGCCTGCTGGCGCAGACTTCTCTTCCTGATGAAATAGTTCTGGTTGAGGATGGAAGGCTGACAGATGAACTTTATAAGGTTATAGATGAATATACAGGCAGAATGGGCAATATAAATTTCGTAAGACTAAGATTAGACGAAAACAGAGGATTAGGGATTGCTCTTTCATATGGCATAAAACATTGCCGGAACAGACTTGTAGCAAGGATGGATACAGATGATATAGCTGTAAAGGACAGATTTGCCATGCAGCTGAAGGCTTTTTCGAAGAACCCGTCACTTGATATTGTCGGAGGTTATATAGACGAATTTATAGATGAGCCTGACAAACCATATTCGGTGCGTATGGTGCCAATCAGCCAGAAAGATATTTACAAATATCAAAGAAGGCGGGATGCGTTTAACCATATGACAGTCATGTACAAGAAAAATACTGTCATAGAAGCCGGAAACTACAAGGACTGTCTTCTGATGGAGGACTCACTTTTGTGGGCGGAAATGATAAAGAACCATGCACATATGGCGAATATCCCCAAAGTGCTTGTACATGCCAGATGTGGTGATGACATGATAGACAGAAGAGGTGGAATGGACTATTTCTTTAAATATAAAAACGGAAGGAAACACATCTTAAAGACCGGTACAATAAGCTATGCAGATTACTGTGTCACAGTGGCGGCACAGTTTGTTGTGTGTATTATGCCTACAGCACTGCGGCGGTTTATTTTTAAAAAAATATTACGCAAGTAAACTTTTCAAATAGCATGACTTGTGATAAAATCTATAAGAATTGTTACAAGTATTACGAATTTATTTCAGGAGGGATAATATAAATGGATTTCAGAGCAGAATACGAAAAATGGTGTACAGATCCATATTTTGATGAGGCGACAAAAGCTGAGCTTAAAGCATTAAACGGAAATGATAAAGAGATAGAGGACAGATTTTACCGCACTCTTGAGTTTGGTACAGCCGGACTTCGCGGAGTTATAGGAGCAGGAACGAACAGGATGAACATCTATACAGTTCGTCAGGCTACACAGGGACTTGCAAACTACATACTCTCACAGGGAGAGGAAGCCGCAAAAAGAGGCGTTGCGATCGCACATGATTCCAGAAATATGCATGATGAGTTTACAGATGCAACAGCACTCTGCCTTGCTGCAAACGGAATAAAGACATATGTATTTCCACAGCTTGCACCGGTTCCAGAGCTTTCATATGCAGTAAGGACACTTGGAACAATAGCGGGAGTTGTTATAACAGCAAGCCATAATCCGCGTGAGTATAATGGATACAAGGTATACTGGGAAGATGGTGCACAGGTTACGCCGCCTCATGATACAAATATAATGGCTGAGGTTGCTAAAGTTACATCTTTTGACCAGGTAAAGACAATGGATCGCGAAGATGCAATAAAAGCAGGACTTTACAACGTAATCTCAGATGAAGTTGAAGAGGGATATTTTGGAGAACTTAAAAAGCTTTCGATCCATCCTGAAATCATTAAAGATATGGCAAAAGACATCAAGATAGTGTATACACCTCTTCATGGAACAGGTCTTCGT
Organism: uncultured Lachnospiraceae bacterium; assembly: GCA_905209075.1. Lineage (GTDB taxonomy): Bacteria > Bacillota > Clostridia > Lachnospirales > Lachnospiraceae > Roseburia. Next base: position 16,389 of record CAJLRL010000002.1, read on the forward strand.
CCGGTACAAAGAGTACTTAAGGATATGGGCTTTGAGAATGTATATATTGAGCCACAGCAGGCAGTTCCTGACGGAAACTTCCCTACATGCCCTTATCCAAACCCGGAGAATCCGGATGCATGGAAGCTTGCACTTGAACTTGCAAAGGAAAAGGATGCTGATATCGTTTTAGCAACTGACCCTGATGCAGACAGACTTGGTGTATATTGTAAGGATACAAAGACAGGCGAGTATGTTACATTTACAGGAAATATGTCAGCAATGCTTATCGGTGAGTATATTTTAAGCCAGAAGAGTGCCAATGGTACTTTGCCTGAGAATCCTGCATTTGTAGAGTCGATCGTTTCAACAGATATGGGTAAGGCAATTGCGGCAGCATATGGTGTAAAGCATATAGAGGTGCTTACAGGATTTAAGTATATTGGTGAGCAGATGCTTAAATTCGAAAAGACAGGATGTAACAATTATGTATTCGGTATGGAAGAAAGCTATGGATGTCTTCCGGGTACATATGCAAGAGATAAAGATGCACCGGCAGCAGTATGTATGCTCTGCGAGGTTGCAGCATTCTATAAATCACAGGGCAAGACACTCTGGGATGGAATGATCGACATGTATGAGAAATACGGATACTATCGTGAGGGCATTTCTACACTCACATTAAAGGGTATTGACGGAGCAGCCCAGATCAATGAGATAATGACAAAAGCGCGTGATAATGCGCCGGATACATTTGGTGAGTATAAGGTACTTGCTATACGTGATTATAAGAACGATACGAGAAAAGACATGGCAACAGGCAAAGTGGAGCCTACAGGACTTCCTAGCTCAAATGTTTTATACTATGAACTTAACGATAACGCTTGGTGCTGTGTACGGCCTTCTGGTACAGAGCCAAAGATCAAATTCTATTTTGGAGTAAAGGGAAGCTCACTGGAAGATTCACAGTCTAAGCTTGATGCACTTTCAGCAGAAGTTTTAAAACGTTTCGAATAATATGATGAAAATATACATTTGTCCGCAGTGTGGATGGGTCCGTATGGTCTCAAGAAGGAAAACTGTGGAATGTCACAAATGTGGAAACATGCAGATGCGGCTTACAAATCTTGAATTTGACAAATATGCTGACATGACAGAAAAAGAACGTAAAGATTACGCAGATGCCTGGTTATATATTCATAAGAGAAATAAAGGATAGAAATATGGCAGGAAAGAAAAAGAAAAGAGGCCGCAAAAAGATAGTCCTCTTTGTATTTGAAATATTACTTCTGGGAGTGCTTCTTGGGGTGTTGTGGTTATATAACACAACACTCGGTCAGGTTGACTTTGATGATGAGGCATTATCAGCAAGTGAAGCAGGAATTAATGAGGATATAGACGAGGATGCTCTTGCAAATATGCATGGGTATCTGAATGTAGCCCTTTTCGGTCTTGATAACCGCAGTAATGGTTCATATGATGAAGGAAATTCAGACTGTATCATTATTGCAAGCTTAAATTACGACACAAAGGAAGTGCAGCTAGTATCGTTATACAGAGATACTTACCTTAGTTCAGGAAACGGACGTTATACAAAGGCTAATGGTGCATATTCGGCAGGTGGTGTAAAAAGAGCGATATCAATGGTTAATTCAAACCTTGACCTTAATATCACAAAATATATATGTGTAGACTGGAAAGCACTTGTTGATGCCATTGATGACCTTGGTGGGGTAGATCTTGATGTTACACAGGATGAGGTCGATGAGATCAATTATCTTTTACCGGAGATAGACGGAACTACAGGATATGATACAGCTGAAGTTACAACTACCGGAACGGTTCATCTTGATGGCACACAGGCAACTGCTTATGCGCGTATCAGATCGACATCAGGAGATGATTTCCTTCGTGCTTCCAGACAAAGGATTGTGCTTCAGGCAATGCTTGATAAGGCACAAAATGCAGATCTTGCATCGCTTAAGTCTATGTGTACAGATATATTAAAACAGATAAGTACTAACTTTACTGCAGCAGAGCTTATACAGTATGCATCAGCAGTAAACAAATACGAGATAAAATCTACAACAGGATTTCCGTTTGAACTTACAACAAAGATACTTTCATCAACAGGTGATACGGTTATCCCTATAGATCTTGCAAAGAATGTGTCGGAGCTTCATGAATATCTATTCAATGAGCAGGGGTATACAGCATCTGATACAGTTCAGAGGATAAGCCAGAAGATCGAGGATAAAACAGGTGTCGATCCGGATGAAGCGGCATATGATCTCGACAAGTTCAACGATACTGTAGGTTCTGATGGAACAGAGGGTGTAAAGAAAAAGAATGAATTAAAGAATCCAAAAAGTACTGAGCAGGATGTTGATTCAGATGACGGTGATTCAGATTCAGACGACAGGGATTCAGATTCAGATGAAGAACAAAATGACAGAGAAGGTAATGGAAACGAGGAAGAATACTAATGGAAATGAAAAAAGAAATCAAAGACAAAGTAGTAAACACTAACCAGAAATATCTGGAGAAATTTTTATCACAGGATGTGCCTGAAAAACTTGAAAAACAGCTTGAAAACATGGACTGGTCTTATATTGACATGATAAACGATAAAGAACAGAAAAGAGGAACTTTTTCTCCACTTGAGGCAATGGAGATATCCAAGATCGAGAGCAATAGATCAAAGTATACAGATATAGGAATCGATGCGATAAAAAACACAAAAGTCGGAGCAATTCTTCTAGCCGGAGGACAGGGCACACGTCTTGGATTCGACAAGGCAAAGGGAATGTTTAATATCGGACAGACAAAAGAGCTTTATATATTTGAACAGCTTATAGCAAACCTTATGAAAGTCACAAAGGCAGCAGATGCATGGGTTCCTCTTTACATCATGACAAGTGAGATAAACGATGCCATGACAAGAGAGTTTTTTGAAGAGCACAACTATTTTGGATACAACAGGGATTTTGTAAAGTTCTTTGTACAGGAAATGGTTCCGGCAGTTGATTTTGACGGAAATCTTCTCATGAAATCAGAGGATTCACTTGCAATGTCTCCTAACGGAAATGGTGGATGGTTCAAGTCACTTATAAATGCAGGTCTCGACAAAGATTTAAAAGACAAAGGTGTTGAGTGGCTCAATGTATTTGCTGTGGATAATGTACTTCAGCAGATAGCTGATCCGGTATTTGTCGGTGCGACAATTGATTCAGGATGTGTAAGCGGCGCAAAAGTTGTAAGAAAAGTAGATCCATATGAAAGAGTTGGTGCACTTTGTCTTGAGGACGGCAAGCCATCTATAGTTGAGTACTATGAACTTACACCGGAAATGGCAGAGGCAAAGAATCCAAATGGATCACTCCAGTATGGATTTGGTGTTATCCTTAACTATATCTTCCGTGTTGACAAGTTGTTTGGAATTGCGCAAAAGAGTCTACCGCTTCATGTTGTTGAAAAGAAAGTTCCATATATAGATGAGAACAATACAGAGCATAAACCGGAAAAGCCAAACGCATACAAATTTGAAACATTGATCCTTGACATGGTTTATATGATGGATGATTGTCTCCCATTTGAGGTAGACAGGGAGAAAGAATTTGCACCGGTAAAGAATGCCACAGGTGTTGATTCGGTTGAGTCTGCGAGAGCGCTTTTAGTTAAAAATGGTATTGAAATATAAGATAATACACTTCCCGGTTGCTTTTGACCGGGAAGTTTTTTTATTTTTTCTAAAATCGTCACAATTTAAACACAGATTATAGGTATACTCATCATTGTAGAAAAGAAATGGATAAAAACCTTTGAAGAGGAAAGGGGTAATATATTATGGATAACAATTTTAATAATAATGGATTCAATGGATATCAGACAGATCCTTATAAACAGGGCAGTGACGCATCAGCACAGAATGTAAATACAGACAAAGCTGATGGATCACAAAACATGGCACAGCAGTCAAACTATAATCCATATAGTGGATATAACTACGGACAGACTGACATGTATGGAAATAATCAGACAAATGCATATTCACAGAGTGCGCAGAACAATGCAGCGGGAAATGCATACACACAGGGCGCTCAGAATCCGGCAGGTGGCAGACGCAAAAAAGAAAAGAAAAAAGGCGGGTTCGGAGCATTTATGGGAAGAACCGTGGCTGCAGCACTTGTATTTGGACTTGTAGGTGGAGGAATTTTTACCGGTGTAAGTTATGTTGGAACGAGATCACTTCACACGCAGGGAACTTCTAAGGCTACATTGAGCACAACAACAGATTCAAAAAATAGTGGTTCTGCTACAACAACTTCAGCTTCAGATGATAGCTCAGCAGATGTATCATCTATTGTAAAAAATGTAATGCCAAGCATAGTTGCAATAACAAATACAGGAACAGTAAGCTATAATACATTTTTCGGGGAGCAGTCCCAGCAGAGTGAAAGTGCAGGATCCGGAATTATAGTAAGTGAGGATGATGACTATTTATATATTTCTACAAATAATCATGTTGTAGCAAATGCAGAGCAGCTTACAGTACAGTTCTGTGATAATGAAGTAGTCGCAGCCGAGGTAAGAGGAACAGATCCTGATGACGATCTTGCTGTTGTAAGAGTTAAAAAGTCAGATATAAAGAGCGATACAATGTCAGCTATAAAAATAGCTACGATTGGTGATTCTGATTCAGCATCAGTCGGCAATGAGGCAATAGCGATCGGAAATGCTTTAGGATATGGACAGACAGTTACAACAGGTATTGTAAGTGCCCTTGACAGAACAGTTACAACACAGGATTCCACAACAGGTGAGACAACAACGAACAGCCATCTTATCCAGACAGATGCAGCCATAAATCCTGGTAACAGTGGAGGCGCACTGCTCAATGCAGCTGGTGAGGTTATCGGAATAAACTCTGTAAAATACTCATCTACAGAGGTTGAAGGAATCGGATATGCGATCCCTATGTCAGTTGCACAGCCTATCATAGAAAGCCTTATCCAGAATGGCTCATACACCAATGAAAATGCAGCTTACCTTGGAATAAAAGGCGGCGATGTTTCATCTGAAATGATAGCTTACGGATTCCCGGCAGGTGTATATGTTTCATCTGTTATCAATGGTTCAGGCGCACAGGCAGCAGGAATCAGCGAGGGTGATATAATCACAGAAGTAGACGGAACAAAGGTCACAGGAATGTCAGATCTTAAGGCTGCACTTAAATCATACTCAGCAGGAGACAAGGTCACATTTACTGTAGCACGCCAGAATGGAAATAAATATGAGACATCATCTGTGGATGTAACACTCAGTGCTGCAAGCCAGTTACAGGATGACACAAGCAGTGAAAACAATAGCGGAAGTGACAGTAACGGAAATAACGGCAGCAATGGATACAATGATAATGGCAATGGCTTTAATCCATTTGGAAACTAAATAGTAAAAACATATTTTGCGGTCGGCGTATGCCGACCGCATTTTGCTGTTAATAGTAAAAAATAGTACTTTAGACGAATATGTTTCATTGACAAAAAATCATTAGTATTTCATAATAGAATGTATATAAAAAGGATTATCTAAGCTATTAAGTAGCATAATGAAAACATACATCAGGAGGTTATCATGAAGAAAAAAAAGATTGTCATAGCACTTGGACATGAGGCGCTTGGAACAACATTACCGGAGCAGCAGGAGGCTACAAGAAGAACAGCAAAGGCTGTTGCAGATTTTATAAGGGATGATTATGAAGTTGTTATAACACACAGCAACGGACCGCAGGTTGGAATGATACATACAGCAATGTCAGAATTCTGCAGGATTTATCCGGAGTATACTGCAACACCTACATCCGTATGTTCTGCGATGAGTCAGGGATATATCGGATATGATCTGCAGAATGCGATCAGAACAGAGCTTTTAAACAGAGGTATATACAAAACGGTATCTACAGTACTCACACAGGTTATAGTAGATCCATATGATGAGGCTTTCTATCATCCGACAAAGGTTATCGGCAGAGTTATGACAAAAGACGAAGCCGAGGAAGAGGAAAAGAAAGGAAACCATGTTACACAGGTTGACGGAGGATACAGAAGAATTATCGCTGCACCAAAGCCTGTCGATATTGTAGAGAAAGATGCAATAAAGGCACTGGTTGATGCAAATCAGGTAGTTATAGCATGCGGCGGAGGCGGAATCCCTGTACTTTCCCAGGGAAACAAGCTTCAGGGTGCAAGTGCTGTAATCGAAAAAGATCTTGCAGCAGGAAAGCTTGCACAGCTTCTGGATGCAGATATGCTTGTGATTTTAACAAGTGTGGATAAGGTCTGCCTTAATTTCGAAAAGGAAGATGAAAAAGCACTTGATACAATGACAGTGGCACAGGCAAAGGAATATCTCGCAGAAGGCCAGTTTGGAGAGGGAACAATGGCTCCAAAGATTGAGGCTGCGATCGATTTTATAGATGAGTCAGCGATCCGCTCTGTACTCATCACAAAACTAAACAAGGAAGGAACAGAACTTACCGGTGGAATGGGAACTCTCATCAAGAAATAAATTATCTGATACTGTCCGTAAGGTTTGAAACGGACAGTACTGATCATTTACATCGATAAGTAAGGAAAACATATAATGGGTGATATAGCATTAAAAAAACGAAGCGAGGTTCCGGCAGAATACAAATGGAAACTTGAGGATATGTTTGAAACGGATGAGCAGTGGGAAAAAGAAGTGGAGCAGACTCTTTTACTGATAGATGAAGTTTCGCAGTTCAAAGGACATCTGGCTGACAATGAGATCAAATTTCTTAAATTTCTGGAACTGGAGGACAGGATAAATTATCATCTGGCGAGGATAATCGTATATTCTAACCAGCGTTCCCATGAAGATACCGCAGTATCAAAATATCAGGCATATGCTTCAAGGGCAGAGTCAGTAATGGTCAAAGCTGCAAGTGCACTTTCATTTGCAGACCCTGAGATACTGGCAATGTCAGAGGAAAACATAGAAGAGTTCTGTAAGGCAGAGTCGAAGCTTTTGCACTATAAATGGGCGATAGAGAAGATCAGACGAAAGAAAGCACATACATTATCGCAGGCAGAAGAAAATATCCTTGCACAGGTAAAAGAAGTTACATCTGCACCGGATAATATTTTCAGCATGTTTAATAATGCTGATGTTAAATTCCCATATATAACGGATGTAGAGGGAAACAAAATAAGGATTACGCACGGAAATTTTATAGATTTTCTCATGAGCAAAGACAGAAGTCTGAGAAAACAGGTATTCAGGGAAGTGTATGGCACTTATAAGAAATGGGGAAACACCATCTCAGCAACATACATAAGCCAGCTTAAGAATGACCAGTTCCTGGCAAACGTCAGAAAATATGGCAGTGCAAGGGAAATGTATCTTTCTAAGGGAAATATACCACAGAGTGTATATGACAATCTTATAGAGACTGTCCATGCACATCTTCCGGCATTACATGAGTATATGTCGCTGCGGAAAAAGATGCTTGGAGTAGAACATCTTCATATGTACGATCTTTTTGTACCGATAGTTTCCGATGTGGATATGAAATATTCTTTTGATGAGGCAAAGGATACAGTCGCAAGGGCTCTTTTACCGATGGGAGAAGAGTATACATCTATTCTTGAAGATGGAATGGAAAGTGGCTGGATAGACGTATATGAAAATGAAAACAAAAGGAGCGGAGCCTATTCATGGGGCGCATATGGAACACATCCATATGTACTTTTAAATTATCAGGATAATCTGGACGGAATATTTACACTTGCCCATGAGATGGGACATGCGATGCACACATATTTTTCAAATAGGACACAATCTGTAACATATGCAGATTATTCTATATTTGTTGCTGAGGTTGCATCAACATGTAATGAATCGTTGCTTATGCATTACCTTCTGGAAAACTGTACTGATGAAAATCAGAAGAAATATCTTGTCTGCCATTATCTTGATGGATTCAGGACTACACTTTTCAGACAGGCGCAGCTTGCTGAGTTTGAGCATATTGCACATGAAAGGATAGCAGCTGGTGAGGCACTCACAAAAGAATCTTTAAATCAGATATGGTATGATCTTAATGTTTTGTATTATGGCCCGGATATGAAGGTAGATGAAGAGATAGCATATGAGTGGATGCGTATTCCTCATTTTTATACGCCATATTATGTTTATCAGTATTCAACAGGATATTCAGCAGCAGTTGCATTTTCAAAAATGATAATTGAGGATGGGAAGCCTGCTGTGGATAAATATATAAATAATTTCCTATGTGGTGGATGTTCAAAAGATCCTATAGACCTGTTAAAGAGTGCAGGTGTGGATATGAGCACGCCGAAGCCTGTAGATGATGCACTCAATGTTTTTGAAGATTACCTCAAAAAGTTAGAAATTACTGTGTAACAATGGTCTTATGTGATGGAGAGCCTAGATGCGGTAAAGGAAAAGGCGCAGAGCCATATAAAGACAGCGGACGAAATAGTAGAACTTGCAAATTCTCTTAATCAGAAGTTTTCATCAGCAAGAGCTGTTTCAGATAAGCTGAAGGAGGCTGTTGTAACAAGCAATAATTCGGTTTCTGAGATAGTAGCAAGTACAAAGCTTAATGCTGATCAGATCGAACAACAGACGAACAGGACGGCAGATATACAAAAGAGCATAAAAAGTGTCGGTGACGTTATTTCAGCAAACGAGATGATCATGGGCAGCCTGTTAGGTGATATAAGCACTATTTCTGGAAATATGGAGAAAGTTGCCAAAAATTAATCAGGAGGAAGACATAAATGGACAGGATAAAAAGTTTTCAGATAAATCATAATATATTAGAACCGGGATTTTACATATCAAGAGAGGATGGCGATATCATTACATATGATCTTCGCACAAGAAAACCTAATGCAGGTGATTATATGTCTAATTCTGCCATGCATTCAGTTGAGCATATGTTTGCAACATGTATCAGAAATTCAAAAATTGCCGATAAGGTTGTATATTTCGGACCTATGGGATGTCAGACGGGATTTTATCTTGTGGTCAGACAGGTTGAGCCGAAAGAGGTATTTGATGTAACAAAACAGGTATTAGAACAGATTTTAGATTATGATGGACCTGTTTTTGGTGCATCGGCCATAGAGTGCGGACATTATGAGAATCTGTCACTTGATGAGGCAAAAGCAGAGTGCAGAAAATATTTTGATGTCATAAATTACCAGACAAATATGGAATTTACATACCCGGAGGAGAACTAAAATGAAAATAGGTGTTATAGGCGCTATGCAGATGGAGGTGGACAACCTTCAGGCAAATATGACTGACACAAAAGTAGTTGAATACAGTGGAATTACTTTTGTTGAAGGTAAAATTGACGGAAAGAGTGTTGTCGCCGCTAAATGTGGTATAGGCAAGGTATTTGCAGCTATATGTGCACAGACAATGATCCTTGAATTTAATGTGGACATGATTGTAAATATCGGAGTTGCGGGAAGCCTTACGAAAGACCTGTCAGTGTTCGATGTAGCTGTGGCTATTAATGTTGTACAGCATGATATGGACACATCAGCTCTCGGAGATCCGGTTGGTCTTTTATCGGGTATAAATATGGTTCTGCTTCCGGCAGATGAAAAAATGGTTGAGCATATGTGTAAATGTCTCAAAAATAAAGGAATCAATTACAAAAAGGGAACTATCGCAACTGGAGATCAGTTTGTTGCCACAAAAGAAAAGAAAGACGAGATCGTTGATAAATTTGATGCGATCGCAGCTGAAATGGAAGGTGGAAGCATCGGTCATGTCTGTTATGTAAATAACGTTCCATTTACAATACTCCGCTCAATATCAGATAGTGAAGGCGGAGCCGTAGACTATGCTACATTTGCAGAAAAAGCAGCGCAACAGTCTATAGATGTAGTTATAGAGTTTATAAGTGAATTGTAAATTATAAAGTTATAGTACGAATATTTTATTGTTGTCACGAATAACATGTATCATGAGTGATTACAGAGACTATCTTAATAAAACAAAACTACATAATAACACTATACGAAAGAGACGCCGACGCAGATTCATGTTTGGAATCGTGCTGTCGGCGGTTCTTATTTTTGGAATTGTTTTCGGACATGAAAGTATATCGGGTGAGTTTAACTGTGCTGGTGTGGGAGAGGTGATGGATGTAATAAGCAGTGCAGTCAGTCAGATAGGAGACAGGAAACTGCCAATTTATTCGGTGGAAACATCTGAAAATAAGATTGCATTAAGCTTTGATGCTGCATGGGGAGCAGAAGATTTTCAGAATATAATGGATGTTCTGGATGCGCATGATGTAAAAGTTACATTTTTTATGACAGGCGGCTGGGTAAATGATAATCCTGATTGTGTCAGGGAACTTGTTGATAAAGGACACGAATTGGGAAATCATAGTGAACATCATTATGATATGACAACAATTTCAAAAGATGAAATGAAGACGGAGATCATGAACGTCCACGATGCGGTAAAGGAACTTACAGGTTATGAGATGCATGTATTCAGACCGCCATATGGTGCATACAATAATGAACTTATCGACATGGCATATAGTTGTGATTATTACCCGATAGAATGGAGTGTAGATTCACTTGATTGGAAAAATTACGGGGTACAGCCGATCATAGACACTGTATGTAATCACAAAGAACTTGGAGGAGGAGCGATAATACTTTGTCATAATGGGGCAAAATATACAGCGCAGGCGCTCGACGAACTGCTTAATAATCTGGAAGGAAAAGGATATACTATAGTTCCTGTATCAGAACTTATCATGACAGAAAATTATCATATGGATGCAAATGGAAGACAGATTGCGGATTAGAAGAGCAAAATGATCAAAAGAGGTGCCTGCGGGCACCTCTTTTGGGAATATGTTGATTTAGTCAATACCAAAAATGTACCATTTTCCATCCAATTTGCATACCGTAATGGTTGAATCCTCGGGTTCATATGAATCATCTCCAATTACGCTGATAGTACAATATACGCGATAACCACTTGTTAATTTATAGTCAGAACCATACAAAGAAGCATAGATACTATCTTCGGCATTTGATAATTGTAATTGTGTAAGCTTTTCTTTACCAGTTATTTCGATTTTTATCTTTTGACCATCAAATTCTGAGTCAAAATCATCAAGTACATAATCACCTACAGATTCTCCTGCTATTTTATATAATGAAGGATGTTCTGGATTTAGCGGAAATGCTTCCATGAGCGTTGATGTATCTCTGTTATTTATTCCCTTTTCAAATTTCTCGATAGGTGTTTTGTATGTATTTCTTGTAGATAATACAACTATTAAAATAATTATGATGGCAAGAGCGGCAACTACTGCTGCTACGATTCCAGCGATAAGGCCTGTTTTTTTCTTTTGAGGCTGCATCGGCGGCTGTCCATAATAAAATGAATTTGCGCCTGGCTGACCACCAACAGGCTGCTGACCACTAAAATCAGGCTGACCACCGACAGGCTGCTGACCATTAAAATCAGGCTGACCACCGATAGGTTGCTGGCCATTGAAATCAGGCTGACCACCAACAGGTGGCTGACCATTGAAACCAGGCTGGGCACCAACAGGTGGCTGACCATTGAAACCAGGCTGGGCACCAACAGGCTGACTTGTACCAGCATCAGGCTGTCCATATTGTGGCACATCACTGTAAATATTCTTTGGAGCATTGTTTGATGAGACTGCCTGCTCAAAAGCAGTAGGATTTCCGGCAGAAGAAGACACTGCCTGCTGGAATGCTGTAGATGCAGGGGCAGCCGGGGCTGGATTTAAGTCCTGTGGAACCGGTGTCCCACAGCCAGTACAGAATTTGGCACCTGGAGCTAGATCGGCACCGCAGATATTACATTTTGACATTGATATGTTCCTCCCTTTTTAACATTTGTTTTACATAAAAAATTCTATTCCAGTATATCATATATTAAAATAAAGTAAATGATAACTTTTAACGTAATTGTCCATTGTTGCTAGTCAGGTGTGAGTAATAGTACTTAGTTACTCAATAATTAACACTATGGCGCATAGCTTGACAGAGAAGTGTCAAGCTTGCGTGTGAACCGTAACAGTACTTACACAAACAATCAAAATAAATGAAATAGGGTATTTAATGAAACTAGGTTATGTGATAAAATATTTTTATAAAAGGAAAGGTATTTGGGGGTGGAAATATGACAGATGCGGGTTTTTTGGTTACATTTTTCATAATAATTTTTCTTGTGATAATTTTTGCAGTGATAGCGGTTATCGCAGCTGTAACGGGATCTGTTGCAGGAATTGTTGATGATGAAGATGAGATGGAAGAAGAAGGCTTATAATGAGCCTTCTTTTTTTACAAAGTTTTAATATTTACTGCGATTGCACAGCTGATAGGGCAGTGCTATACTTAAGACATAAACTGACCGACCGGTCAGTCGAATGAGATAGTACAGAGAAAAGGAGATATTATGATTTCAAAGTATAGTGTTAAGAAACCATTCACCGTGCTTGTGGGTGTGATACTTGTTATTGTGCTCGGAGTCGTGTCCCTTAGCAGGATGACGACAGATCTGCTTCCGGATATGAGCTTTCAGTACGCACTTATAATCACGACAGATATGGGGGCAAGTCCACAGGAAGTGGAATCGGATGTAACGGCGCCGATCGAGTCGGCTATGGCTACGACATCCAACATCAAGAACGTAAGCTCTATGTCTTACAACAGTTATTCGATTGTAACTTGTGAATATGAACAGGATGCAAACATGGACTCTGTTGTTATTGAGATACAGCAGAAGATAGAACAGGTAAAGGCATCATGGTCTGATGGCATAGGCACACCGACTATCATGCAGATAAACCCGGATATGCTTCCTATCATGATGACGGCTGTCGACATGGACGGAAAAAGTGAGTCAGAGATCACAGATTATGTGGAAAATGAATTGATCCCGGCAATCGAAAGTACTGAGGGTGTTGCTTCAGTCACTGCGACCGGCGAACTGACTGAACAGATAGAGGTTACACTTGACCAGAATAAGATAGATGCGCTCAACGAGAAAATCCATAATGCGGTTCTGGCTAAGTTTGACGATGCCAGGGAGAAATTAGACAGTGCAGACTCGCAGATAAAACAAGGCCAGAGTGCCATAAGCAATGCGTCAGATCAGATCAGCGAAGGTGTAGATACGATAAAAGATCAAAAGACACAGTTGTCAGATCAGAAAAGTCAGCTTGAGAGCACCCTTGCTGAATTAAATGAACAAAAAAGCCAGCTTGAGACTATCCAGTCAGGAATAAGTTCATTTATGAATGATACGATGTATACAGAGACGATACCTTCACTTGAAAAGGCAAAAGATATGCCGGGTGGAGATGTAGCAAAGGCTTCACTTGAGCAGATTGATAAACAGATCGCTGAGAAATTTTCGGGCCTGTCGGAGCTTGGAATAACAGTAAATGGATATGCAGATATGCCGCAGGCTGCCAGTACAGTCGCAAAGACACTTGTGCAGGTAAATACCGGCATAGAACAGTGTCAGAGCGGACTTGAAAAGATATCAGAGGGAGAGATTGCATTAAATGATGCTATGGATGAACTTAACAGTCAGGCTGCTATAAGTTCCATTACAATAGGACAGCAGTCAGCCCAGCTTGCCACAGCAGCAGCTTCACTTGAAAATTCAAAAACACAGCTTGAGGAGAGTGAAAAGAGCGCACTTGACAAGTCTGATCTTAATACAGTGCTCAGTATAGATACACTGTCGCAGCTTCTTACGGCACAGAATTTTGATATGCCGGCAGGATATGTAAATGATGCTGATGGCACCCAGTATATTGTACAAGTTGGCGATAAGGTAAAATCTGTAGATGATCTGAACAATCTGGTACTTATGGATATGAACATGGACGGAATAGATCCTATCAGGGTATCAGATGTGGCAAATGTTGAAATTACTGATAATTCAGGTGATAATTATGCGGTCATAAATGGAAATCCCGGAATAATTCTTTCAATGGAGAAACAGACCGGATATTCGACAGGAGATGTCACAGACAGACTTCTTGATAAATTTGACTCTCTTGAAAAACAAAACGATGGGCTTCACACAACAGTGCTTATGAATCAGGGTATATATATTGACATGGTAGTAAGCAGTGTGCTTCAGAACATGATAGTGGGTGCTATACTTGCCATCATAGTATTGTTCCTCTTCTTAAAAGATATAAAGCCTACGCTTGTTATCGCAGCATCAATTCCGCTTTCTGTAATAGTTGCGGTCGTGCTTATGTACTTTACAAATATCACATTAAATATCATTTCGATGTCAGGACTTGTGCTTGGAATCGGTATGCTTGTTGATAATTCTATCGTTGTTATAGAAAATATTTACCGCCTCAGAGGTGAGGGATATTCTGTAAAAAAAGCTGCCGTAGAGGGTGCAGGTCAGGTGGCTGGAGCGATTTTTGCATCAACACTTACGACGGTAAGCGTATATGCGCCGATCATATTTACGGATGGAATCACAAGGCAGCTTTTCGTCGATCTTGCCCTTACAGTATTATTCACGCTTATGGCAAGTCTTCTCGTGGCACTTACATTTGTGCCGGCCATAGCATCAGGAATGCTTAAAAAGACAAAGGATATAAAACATCCGTGGTTTGAAAAATTTAAAGACTGGTATGGAAGAATACTTGCAGTATGTTTAAGGTATAAACCTGTAGTATTTATCGTGGCGATAGCACTTTTACTTGGCAGTGGAGCACTCTGCCTGTCAAAGGGAATGACCTTTATGGACATGGATATGGAGTCTGATCAGATCTCACTGACAATAACGGCAAAAGAGGATGAAAAGCTGGACTTTGACGAACTTACAGCTATGTCAGATCAGGTGATCGATAAAATTTCTGACATAAAAGGAATAGACACGATCGGTGCAACGGCTGGCGGAAATTCAACGATGAGCCTGATGAATTCTGGAACAGACAGCGTGAGCATGTATGTGCTTTTGGATGAAAATAAAAAGGTTTCATCGGATGATGTTATTTCAGAAATTGAAGATCGCACAAAGGATTTAGACTGTGAAGTTACGGCAGATTCATCATCTATGGATTATTCAGCATATTTCGGAAGTGGAATCTCTGTAAAAATAAAGGGAAATGATATCGATAAGCTTCAGGAACTTGCGTCACAGGTTGCAGAAGTGCTCGAAGGCACAGAAGGTGTTGTGGATGTTGATGATGGACTTAAAGATACGACAAACGAACTTAAGATCACAGTGGATAAAGAAAAGGCTGCAAAATATGGCTACACTGTGGCTCAGGTGTACAAACTGATATCAGATGATATATCATCAAATAAGAGTGTGACAACGCTTTCCGCAGATATTAAGGATTATGAGGTATATTTACAGACGCAGGAACAGTCAGATGTAACAGTTGACGATATAAAAAATATGACGTTTACATATACAAATCAGGATGGTGATGAATCAGATATCTCGCTTTCTGATATATGTATGATAGAACAGACACAGACTCTCTCGACGATCCACAGAGACTCACAGACCAGATACATAACAGTATCAGGCAGTGTCGATGAAAATCACAATGTTACATTGGTAAGTGACAAAGTTAAATCTAAATTAGATAAAATAGATATGCCGGAAGGCTACAGTGCTTCAATGGAAGGTGAGGATGAGACAATAAATGAATCCATGAGCCAGCTTGTACTTATGCTTTTACTTGCGGTAGTATTTATCTATCTGATAATGGTTGCACAGTTTCAGTCGCTGCTTTCGCCGTTTATCATCATGTTCTCAATCCCGCTTGCATTTACAGGAGGATTTATAGCTTTATTTATTACCGGAAATGAGCTTGGAATCATATCAATGCTCGGATTTATCATGCTCGCAGGACTTATCGTAAACAACGGAATCGTGCTCATAGATTATATCAATCAGGCAAGACGACAGGGAATGAAAAAACATGATGCGATCATCGACGCAGGAAAGACAAGAGTGCGTCCGATCCTTATGACAGCGATGACTACCATACTTGCTATGGTGACCTCTGCAATAGGAATCGGCGGTGGTTCAGATATGATAAAACCGATGGCGATAACGATCATCGGAGGACTCGTATACGGAACGATTCTTACACTTATCGTAATTCCATGTATTTACGATGCATTCAACAGGGAAAAAAATATGGTTGAGGAGGATCTCTAATGGCCCAGATACAGATAAAGCCAAAGAATATATTAGAGCCATCTGAAAAAGTACTTCAAATGTACGAAGCGGTACACAGCTTCATGCTTGAAAAAAGGGATATATCAACGATAAAGGTGGTGGATATAACATCCGCCGCCGGAATCGGAAAAGGCACAGCATATGAATATTTTTCTTCAAAGGAAGAAATCATAGCAAGCGCCATGGCATATGAATATAAAAATAAAATAACAGAACTTGTAAACTGCATGTTTGCACAGAGCGGCTTTAAAAACCGTGTGATGAACGTGATGGACTGGATATACGATAATCAGGAGTACAATCAGCTTTTTTCACACATTTTTAATGAGGTCATGGGAGAGCCGAGACTGCCTCTGATAGGAAGCAGCATAAAGCAGCTGGAGAGTGATAATGAAGCACAGACTACGGCAGAAGATTTAAAAGGTGGTTGCCGTATGATGGATGACTGTGTAAAATACTTAGACAGCATTGTATCACGCCTTATGCAGGAAGCATATGATGAGGGTGTCATAACTGAAACAGACAGCACCAAACGAAACATAACTGCGATGTCGGGGATGATACAATATGGCTGTATGCTCATGCTGGAAAGCCGCAGACAGATGAGCGCCATGACAGATGAGCAGCTGCGGCAGTTCATCTATGGAAATATAATAAAATGCCTGAATTAGTATAGCAGAACAAAATACAATTTAATCAAAATCCATATTGACAAAAAAGTCAAACCAATTTAAGATTGAAAAAGAATATATAAAAATAAAGGCGCAAAAAAGAGGAGTACATGACGGAAATCCTTAAAGAGAGAGCATCCACAGGCTGCAAGGTGCTTAGGACACGAAATCATGGAAGGTAGCTTTTTAGCCGGAGAACCCAGAAAGTCATATACCAGATAAGATATAGGCATAAGTTCTCCCGACTCGTCCACGTTACAGGACAAGAGGCATTCGAGGAAAACTCCGATGTAAACGAAGGTGGTACAGCGCTGACACGCCCTTCTGGTCAAAGACCGGGAGGGCTTTTTATATTAATAAAATGTATAAACAGCCACCAGCGCAATCCTAAAAGCCAGAAGCAGACCACTTTCCGGTAGCAGAGTCGTCAGCACGATACTATGAGCCCCAGGCGAATAGTATCACCCCAATAAGGGCTTCATACCACTCTCTGCAATTGCATCGAAAACCTACGTGCCATGTTGTATATACATTCTGCGAAAGTCGAAGAACCGAAAGTATCATGGTTCCATAAACCACAGCGAACAAAACCAACAGGCAAAAAGAAACCAGCTATCTGAAATCGCTCATGATACAAACTCGGTTCTGACTTGAGCAGAATATATATACAACATGGCAAAAGCCATAACCTAAAAAGCAATTGCCCACAAACTAACCAAAAGCCCGAAAAGGAGGAAACTATGAGCAAAGAATTAAACAAGACATACGATCCGAAAGATATAGAGGATCGTCTTTACGAAAAATGGGAAAACAACGGATACTTCCACGCTGAGGTTGACCGCAGCAAGAAGCCATTCACCATCGTGATGCCGCCACCAAACATCACAGGACAGCTGCACATGGGACACGCCCTTGACAACACCATGCAGGATATCCTTATCAGATACAAGAGAATGCAGGGCTACAATGCACTCTGGCAGCCGGGAACAGACCACGCATCCATCGCAACAGAGGTAAAGGTCATCCAGGCACTTAAGGAGCAGGGAATCAACAAGGCAGACCTTACAAGAGAAGAGTTCCTCGAGAAATGCTGGGACTGGAGAAAAGAGTACGGCGGACGTATCGTAAAGCAGCTTCGTAAGCTTGGATCATCAGCAGACTGGCAGCGTGAGAGATTTACCATGGATGAGGGCTGCTCACACGCAGTACAGGAGGTATTTACAAAACTCTATAAGAAGGGCTGGATCTATAAGGGCTCAAGAATCGTAAACTGGTGTCCTGTATGTAAGACATCTATTTCAGATGCAGAGGTAGAGCATGAGGAGCAGGACGGCTTCTTCTGGCACATCAACTATCCTGTAGTTGGCGAGGAAGGCAGATTCGTAGAGATAGCAACAACACGTCCTGAGACACTTTTCGGAGATACAGCCGTAGCTGTAAACCCGGATGATGAGCGCTATCAGGATATCATCGGAAAGACCTTGAAGCTTCCATGCACAGACAGAGAGATTCCTGTAATCGCAGATTCATACGTAGATAAAGAATTTGGAACAGGCTGTGTAAAGATTACACCTGCACACGACCCTAACGATTTCGAGGTAGGAAAACGCCATAGCTTAGAGGAAATCGTTGTAATCAATGATGATGCCACAATGAATGAAAAGGCCGGAAAATATGCCGGAATGGACAGATACGAGTGCAGAAAGGCACTGGTTGAGGACCTTAAGGAGCAGGGCCTTTTAGTAAAGGTTGTACCACACTCACACAATGTAGGTGTGCATGACCGCTGTCACACAACAGTTGAGCCAATGATCAAGCAGCAGTGGTTCGTCAAGATGGACGAGATGATCAAGCCTGCAGTTGAGGGAGTAAAGAACGGAGAAATCAAGCTCCTTCCTTCAAGAATGGACAAGACATACTTCAACTGGACAGACAATATCCGCGACTGGTGTATCAGCCGTCAGCTCTGGTGGGGACACAGAATCCCTGCATGGTACTGTGATGACTGTGGAGAGATGGTAGTTTCAATAGAAAAGCCGGGCAAATGTCCTAAGTGTGGCAAGGAGCACTGGACACAGGATCCTGATACACTTGATACATGGTTCTCATCAGCGCTCTGGCCATTTTCAACACTCGGCTGGCCTGAAAAGACAGAGGATCTTGACTATTTCTATCCAAACGATGTGCTTGTAACAGGCTACGATATCATTTTCTTCTGGGTAATCAGAATGATTTTCTCAGGCTATGAGCAGATGGGCAAGGCACCATTCCACACAGTGCTTTTCCACGGACTCGTAAGAGATTCACAGGGGCGCAAGATGAGTAAATCACTCGGAAACGGAATCGATCCGCTTGAGGTTATCGACAAGTATGGTGCAGATGCACTTCGTCTTACACTTATCACAGGAAATGCACCGGGAAATGACATGCGTTTCTACTGGGAGAGAGTTGAGGCATCAAGAAACTTTGCAAATAAGGTATGGAATGCATCAAGATTTATCATGATGAACCTTGAAGGTGTAGAGCTCAGAGAGCCAAAGGCAGACGAGCTTCACGCAGCGGACAAATGGATTCTTTCAAAGGTAAATACACTTGCAAAGGATGCCACAGAAAACATGGACAAGTTCGAGCTTGGAATCGCAGTACAAAAGGTATACGACTTCATCTGGGATGAGTTCTGTGACTGGTATATTGAGATTGCAAAGGTACGTACTTACAAAAAGGATGAGGATCCTGCATCAGCTAATGCGGCACTTTGGACTTTAAAGACAGTGCTTGTAAATGCACTTAAGCTGCTTCATCCATATATGCCATTTATCACAGAGGAAATTTTCTGTACACTTCAGTCAGATGAAGAAACTATCATGCTTTCTAAGTGGCCAGAGTACAAAGAAGAGTGGGATTTCCCGGCTGAGGAAGCTGCGATAGAGCACTGCAAGGATCTCGTAAAGGGTATCAGAAATGTGCGCACACAGATGGATGTTCCACCTTCAAGAAAGGCAAAGCTTTTCATCACAAGTGATGATGAAATGGTAAGGAAAATATTTGATGACAATAAAGAAGTATATGTAAACCTTGCATTTACAAGCGAGATCACAGTTCAGGCTGATAAGGATAATATCGGAGATGATGCTGTTTCTGTTGTTATTCCTGATGCAGTTGCATACCTTCCGCTTGAGGATCTTGTAGATTTCGAAAAAGAAAAAGAAAGACTTAACAAAGAAAAGGATAAGCTTACAAAAGAGCTTGCACGTTCAAGAGGAATGCTTTCAAATGAAAAATTCCTTAATAATGCAAAGCCTGAAAAAGTGCAGGAAGAAAAAGACAAGCTTGCAAAATATGAACAAATGATGGAACAGGTACAGGAGCGTCTTGCACAAATGAAATAATGGTGGTATCATAGTACTAACTATAAGACTAAACTAAATGGGGTATTGCTATGGAAAATAAAAGTGCAGGCGGACCGGTTGTCAGAATTTCACATGATCAGATGGAAGCATACCTTCTTTTACCGATGGTCAATTTTGATCAGACATATAAATTTGAGGAAGTGATGGATCTTCTCGACAAAAATGGTGTCAGATTTGGAGTAGATAAGAAAGTTATAGATAATATGATCTCAAACAGGATTTTTGGAAGAGAGGTTTTGGTGGCGCATGGTGAGCCGGTGGAGGATGGCCATGATGGCTATTATAATTTTGGGTTTGACTGTAATCCAAATAAAAAACCGGTTATACGTGATGATGGAAGCGTTGATTATTGGAGTGTGCATGCGATAGAAACCGTTGAGGAGGGGCAGGTGATAGCAACATATGTTGAACCTGTACCGGGAAAGAATGGCATGACAGTAAAGGGAACACCGGTTACTGCCAAAAGAGGCAGACCGATCTCACCTTTACTTGGAAGGGGCTTTGAAAGATCAGAGGACGGACTGACATATAAAGCAACGATTTCAGGAAAGATAGAGATGCAGAATAACCGGATACTCATTGTTCCTATATATGAGATATTCGGGGATGTAGATGTAAACACTGGAAATATTGACTTTAAGGGGGATGTTGTAATACATGGAAATATAAAGCCCGGAGCCAGTGTCAGATCAACGGCTTCAATTACAGTGGACGGGATATCAGAAGGCTGTAATCTTGAAGCAGGCAAGGATATTATCCTAAGAGGTGGAATGATAGGTGGTGATAAAGCCCACCTTAAGGTAAAAGGAAATCTCTATGCAAAGTTTATTGAGTATACACATGTTGAAGCGGATGGATTTATAGAAGCAGATTCAGCGATGAACAGTACCATAATAAGCTATGATAAGGTTATCTTTGCAGCAGGACATGCAAGCGTTATAGGTGGTGCTATATATGGCTGTGCAGGAATAGAAGCCAATAACTTTGGAAATGAATCTGAGGTAAAGACAGAGGTTAATGTCGGTATCCATAAAAAGATACGGCAGAGGATTTTCCAGCTTCAGAATCTTATAGAAGAGGATCAGATATTAGTAGACAAAATCAATTCCGGAATCAGGCAATATGATGAAATATCAAAGGAAAAAGGACTTAACGCAGCATCAGATGAAAAGAGAGTCGCTCTCCTAAGGGCGAGAATTGCGCGTCAGGCAGAAATTTCAAAAAATTCGCAGGAGCTGGAATGGCTGAACAGTATAGTTGAAAGATCGCAGGGTGCTACCGTGAAAGTCGAAAGGGATGTATACCCTAATGTAGAAGTAAGGATCAACGATGCAAAGGTCTTAAACAGACATAAGCAGAGCAAAGTTGAGTTTATAGAGCAGCATGGCAAAGTTGTAATGCTGTCACTGCTTGATCAGTAGGTAATGTGTAGAAATTTGCGATATTTTTATTAAATCTTAATGGAATTGTACTTGCATTAAAAAGTCACTATATTATAATATATAGTGACTTTTTTATTACAGGATGGACATTGTTTTTATAGTGATGCATGATTACATCTTTGAAAATATGAATGGAGGTATTCAGATGTTAAATTTTGAAGAAGAACTTAAAAATTATGAACCAAGTCTCGAAGTTGAAGAGGCTGAGTCGTCAATTTATAATAGAGATCTTACAGATGTTACAGATATAATTGCAGAGATACTGAGGGAACAGAAATGATTTGTTATAAATGTGGACATGAGGCTGGAAGAGAAGAACAATGTCCTTCATGCGGGGCAGATATTTCAGTTTTTCAGAGAATAGTTAAAATATCAAACGAATATTATAATGATGGATTGCAAAAGGCAAAAGTAAGAAATCTGTCAGGTGCAATAATAAGCTTAAAACAGAGTCTAAAATTCTATAAATACAATATTGATGCAAGAAATCTTCTTGGACTTGTTTACTATGAAATAGGAGAAGTAGTGCAGGCCTTAAGTGAATGGGTTATAAGTGCGAACTACCAGCCGGAAGATAATATTGCAACAAAATATTTAAAGGAAGTTCATAACAACAGGAACCAGCTTGAAGCTGCAAATCAGACTATTAAAAAATATAATCAGGCTTTAACATATTGCAGGCAGGATAGTAAAGATCTTGCGATCATACAGCTTAAGAAAGTATTATCTTTGAATCCGAGACTTGTCAAAGGCCATCAGCTGCTGGCTCTTCTATACATGGAAAGCGGACACCTCGAAAAGGCAAAGCATGCTCTTAGGAATGCAGGAAAGATAGACACGGATAATACAACAACCCTGCGCTATTTAAAAGAAGTAAACCAGCGTATAAAAGAAAAAGGTGGCGATCGCAAAAAGAAAAATGATGATTTAATTTCTTATCAGAGCGGCAATGAAACAATAATTATGCCCAAACGATTCAGGGAAAGCTCACTTGGGGCAACAATAGTGTACCTTATAATAGGACTTATTGTAGGAGTTGCAGTCACATGCTTCCTTATAGTCCCAAATGTAAAGAATTCCATAAAGCAGGATGCAAAGCAGCAGCTTGTTGATGCAAGTGATAAAATATCATCAAACGGACAGACGATAGATGGGTTAAATGACCAGATCACGCAGCTGCAGTCACAGCTTGATGAAGAGAAAAAGAAAAATGATGACGTATCAACTCAGATTTCATCATATGAATCACTGCTTAATGCATATGTTGTTTACACGACTGGCGATGCCCTTGCCACAGGTGAGGCTTTAGAGAATATAGATACAAAATATTTAAGTGATAATGCAATGTCAACGTATAATGCATTAAATGATGCGGTGTATGATTCATATATGCAGGCGATGTATAACGAAGCATATGGAAGTTATACAACAGGTGATTATGCGAATGCAATCCCTATATTCTTAAAGATAATAGGCAAGGATCAAAATTACAGGGATGGTTCGGCAGTGTATTATCTGGCTCAGTCATATCGTAAGTCTGGAGATACAGCATCGGCAGTCCAGTATTATCAGTATGTACTTGATAATTTCCCGGGAACAGAAAAGGCCCGTACTGCGCAGAACTATGTTAATGTTCAATAATTAAATATAAATATAATAAAAATACAAAAGACACTTGGTTTATTCAGGTGTCTTTTTATTATTATGATAAAAGAACCGGGAGATCACATATGTGTACCCTGGTGATAACATGTGGGGAAAGGGAGCCAAAAGACAGTTCTATGTTTCCACAGAAAAAGGAGGATTATATGATAGGAGAATATAGTATTCTTAACGGCCGGCTTACTTATAAAATGCCGGAAGAAATCGATCACCATATGGCAAAAGCTATAGCGATGGAGATAGATGCATTGATAGAGGGTGGAGGTGTAAGAAAGGTTGTTTTTGATATGGAGCAGACCAGATTTATGGACAGTTCAGGTATAGGAATTGTAATAGGACGAGCCAGAAAGCTTAAGTTTTTTGAAGATGGAGAAGTAGCTGTCTGTAATATGTCAAAACGTGTGGATGTGATATTTAAAAGTGCCGGACTCTATGACATTGTAAAAAAGGAGGAAAAATAGTGGAAAATAGTACATATATAAATAATCATATGGAACTGTCATTTGATGCAGTTTCAGTAAATGAGGCGTTCTCAAGAACTGCTGTGGCAATGTTTATGGCGCAGCTTGATCCTACACTAGAGCAGATTGATGATGTAAAGACAGCAGTATCAGAGGCAGTCACAAATGCAATTATACATGGTTATAATGAGGATGAGCCAGAAAAACAGGTAAAAATGAAGTGTATGTATGATGAAAACAGGATACTTACTATAAAGATCATTGACGAAGGCATAGGGATAAAGAATATAGATAAGGCTATGCAGCCACTGTATACGTCAAAGCCGCAGATGGAAAGGTCAGGAATGGGATTTTCGTTTATGCAGGCATTTATGGATAGTCTTGTTGTTGAATCAGAATGCGGCAGGGGTACAACGGTCACAATGACAAAAAAGTTGTGATGGGAAATCGGCTATGATAGAAAATAGAGCTGGAAATGATACGGACAGGCTTGTAGAAGAAAATATCGGCCTTATTTATATGGTACTTAAAAGATTTAAGAACAGAGGGCGTGATATGGAGGAATTATTTCAGGTTGGAGCAGAAGGGCTTACAAAGGCGGCAGCACGCTTTGAGCCGGACCGGGGATATGCATTCTCGACATATGCTGTTCCAATGATAATCGGTGAAATACAGAGATTTATAAGGGATGACGGCATGGTACATATCAGCCGCAAGATTAAAGAGGACGCAAGAAAGATTGCAGTTATCAGAGAACAATTAGAAAAGACTGACAGCAATGGAATATCTGTTGAGAAAATCGCTGAAAATACAGGACTATCAAAACAGGATATAATTATTGCAATGGAAGCGGAAAATCCAACAACAAATATAGAAAATGAATCGGTGATTGATTTTATCGAACATAAGAATGCCCATGAAATATCTGTCTCAGACAGGGTGGTCGATAATCTTACCCTGCAGGAGGCCATAAAAAAACTAAGTGAAGAAGAGAAAAGATTTATCCGTATACGCTATCTTGAAGAAAAAACGCAGAGTCAGACAGCACAAATCCTAGGAAAAAACCAGGTGGCGGTATCCAGATACGAAAAAAAACTTTTGCTTAAGCTGCGGCGAAGTTGTATGATATGAATGGAATAAAAAGATGAAAAACATGGAGAAGAAAAATGAGTAAATTACCACTTGATTATGAAAATTATGTATTTGATCTGTACGGAACACTTGTCGATATCCATACGGATGAAGAGCCCGGATCAATATGGGAAAAGCTGGCAATGTTTTATGGTTATTATGGTGCACATTATAGTGCAAAAGAACTTAAATGCAGATATAAGAAACTTGTTGATAACCATGAAAAGAAACTAAAAACAGATCTCGAAAATAGTACAGCATATTCCCATGAAGCATCGCCTGAAATAAAAATAGAAGAAGTATTTATGCAGCTTTTTACAGATAAGGGTATAAAAGCTGACAATGAACTTGCAGTTCATGCGGGGCAGTTTATGAGGGTAATGTCTACGGACTATGTAAGGGCTTATCCCGGAACAGGAGAAATGCTTGAAAACCTTAAAGCAAACGGCAAAAAAGTATATCTGTTATCTAATGCCCAGCGCATATTTACAGAATATGAAATGCATGACATAGATATTTTTAAATATTTCGATGAAATATTTATATCATCCGATTATGGAACTAAAAAGCCGGACATAAGATTTTTCGATGTACTTATTAAAAAATGCGGTATTGATCCAAAGAAATCACTATTTATAGGAAATGATTCAACAACGGACATAAAAGGAGCAACAGAAGCTGGGTTTGATACATTTTATGTAAAGTCTAATATATCACCTGAAAACGATATGGCAGAAAATTCGACATATAAAGTGGCAGAATTTACAAAATGGGAGTATTAAGTTACAAAAACTTAAAGTTATTCAATGAGTGAATTAAAGTAAAATTGGTCAAAATATCTAAAAATAATATAAAAAATGAGGCATTAGTACGAAAATTTTTGTTAATATTGAAAAAATAAAATAAAAGTGTACAATGTATACGAATTAATAAAAATTAAAACAGAGGTGAGAAAAATGACAAACATACCATTATGGTTATGTATACCATTCGCCGGACTATTGCTGTGTATAGCTATACTGCCATTAGTTAAAGGTGAATGGTGGGAGAAAAACCAGCCATATGCAGTAATTGCATGGTCACTACTATTTATCATTCCATTTGCGGTTAAATTCGGTGCTGCAAGTGCTGCAGAGACAGTGCTTGAATGCCTGGTAAATGATTATCTTACATTTATAGTTCTGCTTTTTGGATTATTCTGTGTAGCTGGAAACATCAAGCTTGAAGGAAATCTGATCGGTAATCCGATAGTCAATGTGGTAACGCTTGCCGTAGGAACATTTTTTTCAAGCTGGATCGGAACAACAGGTGCAAGTATGCTTTTTGTCCGTCCGATCATACAGATGAATTCGTGGAGAAAAAATAAAAGACATATCATGATCTTTTTTATTTTCCTCGTATCAAACATTGGAGGATGTCTTACACCGATCGGAGATCCACCGCTTCTTATGGGATTTTCAAGAGGAGTTTCATTTTTCTGGAGCATGAGGCTTATGCCGGTACTTATACTCAACATGGTAATTCTTCTTACGATATTTTATTTCCTTGATAGAAAAGCATACCAGAAGGATATAGCTATGGGTCTTATGCCAGAAATTAAAGAAGGTGAGCCTCTTATAAGAATAAAGGGTGCACACAACTTTTTATTTATCGTGCTTATTGTTATAGCTGTTATATTAAGTGGTGTACTTCCGGGACTTTCTGTATTCCAGAATGCAGCAGGAGAGGTGCTTTCATTACCGATTTTCGGAGAGGTCAGACTGTCAGTGTCATCTATAATTGAGATAGTGCTTATACTTTTAGCAGCATTTCTTTCATTTAAAACAACTCCAAAGGAAGTAAGGGTACAAAACCACTTTACATGGGGCGCAATCCAGGAAGTTGCAGTATTATTTATAGGAATTTTCATCACAATGCAGCCGGCTCTTATGATCTTAAAGAGTGCGGGAGCAAACCTTGGACTTTCACACCCATACCAGATGTTCTGGGTAACAGGTGCATTGTCAAGTTTCCTCGACAATACTCCAACATACCTTGTATTCCTGACAACAGCGGGATCTATGAGCTTTACAAGTGGAATTGTCACAACACTTGGAACTGTACCGGTAAAAATGCTCATGGCAATATCATGTGGTGCAGTATTTATGGGAGCAAACACATACATTGGAAATGCTCCAAACTTTATGGTTA
Source organism: uncultured Lachnospiraceae bacterium (assembly GCA_905209075.1). Lineage (GTDB taxonomy): Bacteria > Bacillota > Clostridia > Lachnospirales > Lachnospiraceae > Roseburia. Next base: position 43,640 of record CAJLRL010000002.1, read on the forward strand.
AATCGATCTCTGATGAAAACGGTGTCAACATGCCATCATTTTTCGGCTATATCGGATGGTCAATAAGATATCTGATACCGGTATTCATTATAGATATGCTTATATTCTTTATATAAAGGAGGGGTGAAGAATGGAATTTTATGATGAGAAAATCAAACAGCTTGCTATTGAAATTTATGAGCTCGATGCAGAAGTTTATGAAAAAGTTGGATCATCACTCGGACGTGTTTTTACGGCTGAGAGAGATATATGTATCAGAAATATAATGGAGGATCTTCACTCCAGACAAAAAAGCTCGCATGTCCGAAGTGAGCTTGCCCTCATAAGCAACATGGCAAGAACGATAAAAGATAAAAATATCCGCCATGGCCTTATGGAAAAGTATGACAAAGTGCTTAATGAGATAAAGGAGCTTCCTACAAGTTTTGCAGATGGTGACATCCTTGATCCAAAGATTGCTGACCTTAATACGGTAAACTTAAAGGATCGATTTAAATCAGGGGATCACCTGATAATATGTATAGGACGTTCATGCGGATGCGGTGGTAATGAGATAGGTTTTGCCCTGGCAGATAAGCTTCATATGAATTTCTATGATGTTTCGGTCATGAACGAGGTGTTTAAGCAGCAGGGCGGCGATGAGGCAGCTCAGGCTGTTGCAACATTCCAGAAGAAACAGAAGATAACACCATCAAAGAGTGTTAGATCATTTGCCAAGTATCATGGACTTAGTGCCAATGATGTACTTTTCTTTGATACAAGTAAATTTCTTGTGCAGAAAGCAAAAGAAGAGGATTTCATAGTTATGGGAAGATTTGCGGATGCCATACTTACAAACAATCATATACCGCACATAAGTATATTTATCACAGCACCTGAACGTAGAAGGATACAGCGTTTTGTTGAGATAAACCAGAACATAACTGTAAAGCAGGCAAAAAAATGGATCGAATCAGAGGATAAGCGGCACTTAAAGACATATAAATTTTATACTGGAAGAAAATGGAGCAAGGCGTCAAACTATGATCTTTGCATCAACAGTGCAAGCTATGGGATAAATGGTTCAGTTGAGATGATAATGAGGATGCTTGATCTCGAAAAATAGCTGGTTTTACTTCAGACATTTTATAAAAGACCTTACAAAAATTCTAAAATAGTGTTAAAATATATTTGTAAAGCGAAAGAGGTGTGAAATGTTTGAGATAGGTGACTATGTATTAAATGCCACAAACGGCATATGTAAAATCAAAGAGATAGTGGAGTTGGACATGTCCGGAGATAAAAATCCTAAATCATACTTTTTACTTCGCCCGATAGACGAGGAAAATGATAAGGTTTACATTCCGGTCGATAATGCTGACAAACGTATCAGAAAAGTAATAAACAAAAAAGAAGCTGTTTCCATAATAGAGATGATTCCGGAAGTGGAAGAACTATCTATATCTAATGAAAAGGAAAGGGAGACTAAATATAAGACTGCAGTCAGAAGCTGTGATCCGAGACAGATAATAAGTCTTCTTAAATGCCTGCGCAGACGAAATGAAGAACGTTTGGCCAATGGAAAGAAATCTACAGCTGTAGATGAGAGATATTTAAAGATGGCAGTGAATAATTTTCATGCGGAGCTGGCATTTGCACTTGGACGTGATAAAAGTGAGATGGATAGTATAATCGAGGAAATGCTTGCGAGATAGACAAAAGGTGGTTACTGTTCACAATTCAAGTGAACAGTAACCACCTTTTTGTTTTGTATAATGAAATACTCCCTAGTGATTTGTACTTTTAATAGTACTATGGTTATATTATATAGTACTTTGGACATATAATGCAATAGGAAAAATGTGCAAAAACGATTTGAATATTAAAAAAAACATTCATATAATACCTTAAGAAAAGTTTAAACAAAAAAATAATGTGGTTTTGTGCCTGATATGGTATAATGATAGAGTTAATGAAAAAAATGAAAAGGAAATATTTTACATGAGAGAAAAAATTAAACTCATAGGTTTTTACAATTACACGGTTATACTTACATATATTGGAATGCTTATTGGATTTATGGGCATAATGCTTGTACTGAAAAATAATCATGTATGGGCACTTATATGTCTTATGATAGCCGGTGTGTGTGATATGTTTGACGGAACGATCGCATCGACAAAAAAGGACAGGACAAAGGATGAAAAGAGTTTTGGGATACAGATAGATTCTTTAAGTGATCTTATATGCTTTGGGGTTCTTCCATCGGTATGGGTTATGAGTATGTCGGATAAGTTAGGTGTTTTATCGTTTATTCCATGTCTTTTTATATTGTGTGGACTTATCAGGCTTGCATATTTTAATGTTGACGAGGCAAACCGTCAGGCGGCAACATCCGAGCGCAGATCCTATTATCTCGGACTGCCTATTACGGCATCAGCGCTTGCGATTCCGGCAGTTTACGTAATCGGAATGTTCTTTAAAACACCTATGTATGAGACTGGGCTTATTGCACTTTTAATAGTCGGTATATGTTATGTGCTTCCGTTCCACCTCAAAAAGCCGAAGTTTGTTGGAGAGCTTCTGATAGTAGGATTCGGGGCAGCACTGTTTTGTATAATTATAGCGGAGGCAGTACTTCGATGAAAAACAGATCGTTTGTAGAATGGATGTATTCAACTAAAACAGGACGGGCATTTTTAAAGATCATGCTTTATTCGGGCATACTTAAAGCTGCTGAAAAAATTGCACGTTCGCCGTTTTCCAGACCATATATAAAAAAATTCATTAAAAGCAATAATATAGATATGTCTGATTTTAAAGGTCAGACATATTATAGTTTTCAGGATTTTTTCTCCCGTAAGAGAAAAGATATAGTCCCTGACAGGACTCCGGAGCATCTTATAAGCCCGTGTGATGGTTATCTTAGTGCATACAAAATAAAAAGCAACAGCAGTTTCTTTATAAAAGGTTCGTGGTATAAAGTTAAAGATCTTGTGACGGACGAAAAGCAGGCAAAAAAATTTGCCGGTGGAGACTGTGTGGTTTTGAGATTATGTGCGAATGATTATCATCATTACTGCTATATAGATGATGGTTTTATGGGCAAGAATCATTTTGTCAAAGGAACGCTTCATAGCGTACAGCCGATCGCCTGTGAGAATTATCCTGTTTACAGATTAAACCGCAGGATGTGGACTATGCTGGAGACAAATAATTTTGGAAAAGTAGCGCAGATCGAGATAGGTGCGGTTCTGGTTGGTGGAATAGTAAATAACAGCGAAAACGTTCTGATGAAGAGAGGTCAGGATATGGGACGCTTTGAACTTATAGGTTCAACCATAGTTCTTCTATTTGAAAAGGGAAAAATTGAATTGATTCCTGAAATTCTGGACAATATAAAAGGGGACAAAGAATTCAGGGTTGTCCAGGGACAGCATATTGCAAATAAAATCAGATAGAGAGAAAATAATATGGTAATAAAAGAAAAATTAGACTGGCTGCTGCCAAAATTCTGCCGGATACCACTCATTTTTACGGTCATACTTAATTTCAGCGTATACTGGGGATCACGTGCGATAGCAGGGAACTGGTATCATCACAATATAGAGACTCCGGTGGATGCTATGATTCCAACGGTTTATTGGACAGTCCTTATTTATTTTGGCTGCTATATATTCTGGATCATAAACTATATATATAATGCCAGAATGAGCAAAGAGCATTGTTATATATTTCTTGGAACAGACTGGATAGGAAAAGTTATATGTTTTATTTTATATGTAGCATATCCAACTACAAACACAAGACCTCAGATAGCCGGCGATGGGATATGGGCAGAGCTTATGAGATTATTATACAGAATAGATGAAGCAGATAATCTTTTCCCTTCAATACATTGTCTTGTCAGCTGGATCTGTTATATAGGAATAAGAGGAAATAAAAAAGTACCGCTGGCATTCAGGGTATTTTCGTGTATAATGGCACTTGCGGTATGTATTTCCACACTCACGACGAAACAGCATGTAATATATGATGTTGTGGCGGGAATAGCACTTGCAGAAGCAGGATATTTTATATTGGGAAGAATCGGCAGGCAGAAAACAGGCGGGGATGCGCAGCCGTAAATTACAATAGAAAAGGAAAAGGTGATAAAATGAACAGGCAACAGGATGTTACGATTACTGTTGATGAGGAGGAAGAGTTTGAACTTCTCCCGGCAATGGGGGAATTTAGTTCGATTGCATCGCAATACGAGCACATAATGTTTTTTTATGAATCAGGGATACAACAGATAGTTGCAAAACTCCAGATATTGAATAATGAGTTTAAGAATAATAATGAACGTAATCCTATTGAAAACATAAAAAGCCGTGTAAAATCAATGGAGAGCATTATCGATAAAATGCAGCGCAAGGGGATTCCTCTTACGATGAATTCCATGGCAAAGGAGATAAAGGATATAGCGGGCGTCAGAGTCATATGTCCATTTATCTCTGATGTTTATCAGGTCGCGAATATGCTTGTAAACCAGCAGGATGTCGATCTGGTAACGGTAAAGGATTACATAAAAAAGCCGAAAGAAAACGGCTACAGAAGTCTCCATATGATCGTTATGGTAGATGTGTATTTTTCAGATCACAAGGATCGTGTGCCTATAGAAATCCAGTTCCGCACTATTGCGATGAATTTCTGGGCAAGCACGGAGCATCAGCTGAGATATAAAAAGGACAGGGTATTTACTGAGGAAATGCAGCAGGAACTAAAGAAATGTGCTGACATAATGGCGGAGGCAGACGACAAAATGCAGAATCTTGCCATAGTATCAGGAATTACACAACCGATAAATTAAACAAAATCCACCCGGGTATGAGAATAACCGGGTGGATTTTGTTTATAAATATTTAATAAAATTGTTAGCACTCTCTGTTGACGAGTGCTAATTTACGTGTTATAACATAATCGTAAACAGAAATGTAAACAATATTTTTGAAGGGAGTGAGACTATGAACATTCAAAAATTTACACAGAAATCAATAGAAGCAGTCAATGATTGCGAGAAGCTTGCTTATGATTATGGAAATCAGGAGATAGAGCAGGAACATTTGCTTGTAGCATTACTTTCACAGGAAGATGGTCTGATTCCAAAGCTTATAGATAAGATGGAGATAAACGTAGAGCATTTTACAGAGAATGCGAAGCGTCATCTGACAGCAAGGACAAAGGTCAGTGGCAGCAGTGCACAGATTTATGTCGGCAATGATTTAAATAAGGTACTTATCCATGCTGAGGATGAGGCAAAGGCAATGGGGGATGAGTATGTATCGGTTGAACATCTTTTCCTCTGCCTGTTAAGATATCCTAATAAGGCAATGAAAGAGCTGATAAAGGAGTACGGTCTCACAAGAGACAGGTTCCTCGCCGCACTTTCTACAGTAAGAGGCAATCAGAAGGTTACATCTGATAACCCTGAGGCTACCTATGACACACTTGAAAAGTATGGATACGATATGGTCGAAAGAGCCAGGGAACAGAAGCTGGATCCTGTTATCGGACGTGATGAAGAGATCAGGAATGTTATCAGGATCCTTTCACGTAAGACAAAAAATAATCCGGTACTTATCGGTGAACCCGGTGTAGGTAAAACGGCGGTAGTTGAAGGACTGGCACAGCGTATTGTAAAAGGTGATGTGCCTGAGGGACTTAAAGACAAAAAGCTTTTTGCACTCGATATGGGAGCTCTTGTAGCAGGTGCCAAGTATAGGGGCGAATTCGAGGAAAGATTAAAGGCTGTACTTGATGATGTAAAAGCGTCAGAGGGTCAGATAATTCTTTTTATCGACGAACTCCATACAATAGTCGGTGCTGGAAAAACGGATGGTGCAATGGATGCCGGACAGCTTCTAAAACCGATGCTGGCAAGAGGTGAGCTTCACTGTGTAGGTGCAACAACGCTTGATGAGTATCGTGAGTACATTGAGAAGGATGCTGCACTTGAGAGACGTTTCCAGCCTGTAATGGTAGATGAGCCTACAGTTGAGGATACGATATCTATTCTTCGTGGACTTAAGGACAGATACGAAGTATTCCACGGAGTAAAGATCACAGATTCTGCACTTGTGACGGCAGCAGTACTTTCCAACAGATATATCACAGACAGATTTCTGCCTGATAAGGCGATCGATCTTGTCGATGAGGCATGTGCCATGATAAAGACCGAACTTGATTCCATGCCAACAGAGCTGGACGAATTAAATCGTAAGGTCATGCAGCTTCAGATAGAGGAAACTGCTCTTAAGAAAGAGACGGATCATTTAAGCATGGACAGACTTGCCGCCCTGCAGAAGGAGCTTGCAGAACTGCGTGATGAATTCAACGCTAAAAAGGCAAAATGGCAGAATGAAAAGAGTGCAGTCGATAAGGTAAGCAAGCTGCGTGAAAATATCGAATCTACAAAGAATGAGATAAAGAGCGCACAGCAGAATTATGATCTTGAAAAAGCAGCAGAACTGCAGTATGGTGTACTTCCGAATCTTCAGAAAGAGTTAGAAATAGAAGAGCAGAAGATAAAAGATAAGGATTTATCGCTTGTCAGGGAAAATGTAAGTGATGAGGAAATAGCAAAAATCATCTCGCGCTGGACAGGAATCCCTGTTGCAAAGCTTACCGAAAGTGAGAGGAATAAAACACTTCATCTTGATGAAGAACTCCATAAGAGAGTTGTCGGACAGGATGATGGTGTTACAAAGGTCACAGAGGCAATAATCCGTTCAAAAGCTGGAATAAAGGATCCTACAAAACCGATAGGTTCGTTTATGTTCCTTGGACCTACAGGCGTAGGCAAGACAGAGCTTGCGAAGGCACTTGCAGCAAGTCTTTTTGATGATGAGAATAATATGGTACGTCTCGATATGAGTGAGTACATGGAGAAATACTCAGTGTCCCGTCTTATCGGGGCTCCTCCGGGATATGTAGGGTATGACGAGGGCGGACAGCTTACCGAGGCTGTAAGGCGTAAACCTTATTCTGTAGTCCTCTTTGATGAAGTTGAAAAAGCCCATCCTGATGTATTTAATGTACTGCTTCAGGTACTTGATGATGGACGTATCACCGATTCACAGGGACGTACCGTGGACTTTAAAAATACTATCATCATCATGACAAGTAACCTAGGATCACAGGAGCTTCTTGAGGGTATAGAGGCAGACGGCAGCATCAGCACAGAGTGTGAGGATCGTGTCATGAATGAGCTTAAAGGTCATTTCAGACCGGAATTTCTGAACCGGCTGGATGAGATCATCATGTTCAAGCCTCTCACAAAGGATAACATAGGACATATCATAAATCTCCTTATGGATGACCTTAACAAGCGTCTTGTTGAAAAGGAGATAAAGGTTGAATTGACAGATTCTGCAAAGAAGTTTATCACAGATAATGGCTATGATCCGATATACGGAGCAAGACCACTGAAACGATATCTTCAGAAGCATGTAGAAACACTTGCAGCAAAGCTTATCCTTGGAGATGGTGTAAGGACCGGAGATACTATACTTATAGATGAAAAAGATGGACAGCTTAGCGCATCTACAGTGCCGGCTGCTGTTTAAAGCGATAAAAAGATAAAAGATAATAGTGGATAGTGTATTCATAAAACAAGGTGTGGGGATCATCCCCGCACCTTGTTTACGATTAAAGATATATTTTAATCGTTCTTACAATCCTTCTTAAAGCATGCAATTCCAACAGGCAGTTTTAGTTGCTGGTCATACTGTTAGGTGCGAACAGTAACATATACATAGCAAAACTGCATTGCCGGGGTTGGAAATTAGACATTATGTAGAAAAATAAATTTAGTGTTGTAAAGTGATGTGAATTAATGTATCTTATTATAGGGAAATGAATTTTACAACTCTATTTTATGCATAATTGGTGCTTATATATTAAATGAATTGTGATTATATCGTTGTAAAATGAATTTTTAGATTAGTGAAATTGCAAAATGATATGTTTGATATATCAAATACGTATTTCAATGCGGGGATTATATGGATTTATTTGATTACATGAGAGAACAGAATAAGGAAACCTCAGGTCCCCTTGCATCGCGGATGCGCCCGACTACACTTGATGAGGTAGTCGGACAGCAGCATATAGTAGGTAAAGACAAGCTGCTATATCGTGCGATAAAGGCTGATAAACTAAGCTCGATCATCTTTTACGGGCCACCGGGCACCGGAAAGACTACTCTGGCAAAGGTGATAGCACATACCACAAGTGCTGAGTTTATGCAGATCAATGCCACATCAGCCGGTAAAAAGGACATGGAAGAGGTTGTGGAGCAGGCAAAAGCAAATCAGGGAATGTATCAGAAGAAAACGATATTGTTTATCGACGAGATACACCGGTTCAACAAGGGTCAGCAGGATTATCTGCTTCCGTTTGTGGAGGATGGTACGATCATCCTGATAGGAGCTACCACAGAAAATCCTTACTTTGAAGTAAACGGAGCTTTGCTTTCGAGATCAGTCATATTTGAACTTAAAAAGCTCTCGGCAGATGATATAAAGACACTGATAAAAAGAGCATTGACAGACAAAGAAAAAGGGATGGGCGCTTACGATGCACAAATAGATGATGATGCGCTTGATTTTCTTGCTGATGTCTCAAACGGAGATGCCCGGGCAGCCTTAACGGCAATAGAACTGGGAGTGCTGACTACGGACAGGGCAGAGGATGGCATCATACATATTACTATTGATGTAGCAAGTGAGTGTATACAGAAGAGGGTTATTTCTTATGACAAAAAGGGCGATAACCATTACGATACGATATCAGCATTTATAAAAAGCATGCGTGGTTCGGATCCTGATGCGGCAGTTTACTATCTGGCGAGAATGTTGTATGCCGGTGAAGATGTAAAATTTATAGCGCGAAGGATCATGATACTGGCATCTGAAGATATAGGAAATGCCGACCCGATGGCTATGGTTCTTGCTTCGTCGGCAGCGGCAGCAGTAGAGCGTGTAGGAATGCCGGAGGCACAGATCATACTGTCACAGGCTGTAACATATATGGCATGTGCACCAAAGAGCAATGCGGCATACAATGCAATTTCAGAGGCCATGCGTGTTGTAAAAGAGACGAAGACACCACCGGTTCCGGCACATCTTCAGGATGCACATTACGGAGCGGCGGAAAAGCTCGGACATGGAGTGGGATATAAATATGCCCATGATTATCCGAATCATTACGTAAAGCAGCAATATCTGCCGGATGGTCTTACAGACCAGGTATTTTACAAACCTTCTGATATAGGCTACGAGGCAAAGATACAGGAATATTTCAAAAAAATCCATAGCGGCAGTGATGTATGATGCAAATAACGTTATGGTTTAATTATGTGATAAAGTACAAATTTTATAAATATATTAATAAAAATCAGACCAGGAGGATCTTTTAATGAAAAAGTATACAGAAATGACAAAGGATGAGTTACTGCAGGAGAAGACTGCGCTTGAGGCTGAGTATGAGAAAATCAAAGGTCTTGGCTTAAGTCTTGATATGTCACGTGGAAAGCCGGGAGCAGATCAGCTTGACCTCTCTCTTCCAATGCTTGATGTCTTAAAATCAGACAGTGATATGAAAAGTGAATCAGGTCTTGATGTAAGAAATTATGCATGTCTTGATGGAATACCTGAAGCAAAGGCACTTATTGCAGGCATGGTAGGCGCAAAGCCGGAGCAGGCAATTGTATATGGTAATTCAAGTCTTAATATCATGTATGATCAGGTTTCGCGTGCATTTATTTTTGGCCTTTGCGGAAATACACCATGGTGTAAGCTCGATAAGGTTAAGTTCCTCTGTCCTGTACCGGGATATGACAGACATTTCGCCATAACAGAAGAGTTTGGTGTGGAGATGATAAATATTCCTATGACAGAAGATGGTCCTGATATGGATATGGTAGAGCAGTATGTAAACAACGATGCATCGGTAAAGGGTATCTGGTGCGTACCGAAATATTCAAACCCACAGGGCGTTGTATATTCAGATGAGACAGTAAAGAGATTTGCAAAGCTTAAACCGGCAGCAGATGATTTCAGAATCTTTTGGGACAATGCATACACAGTACATCATCTTTATGATGATGATCAGGCACAGATCCCTGATATATTAGCCCTCTGTGAACAGGAAGGAAATCCAGATATGGTATTTGAGTTCTGTTCAACAAGTAAAATAAGCTTTCCGGGAGCCGGTGTGGCAGGTATATGCACATCTGAAAAGAACCGTGAGGATATTAAGAAACGTCTCACTATCCAGACGATCGGTCATGACAAGATCAACCAGCTGCGTCATGCAAGATTTTTTAAAGACATGGATGGGGTAAAAGCTCACATGGCAAAACATGCAGCTCTTATCAGACCTAAATTTGAGCTTATAGAAAATATACTGACAGATGAGATCGCATCAAGAGGAATAGGAAGCTGGATCAAGCCACTTGGAGGATATTTCTTCGGATTTGAGGCACTTCCGGGCTGTGCAAAGGAAATCGTTGCAAAATGTAAAGAAGCAGGAGTTACAATGACAGGAGCAGGATCTCCATTCCCGTATAAAAAAGATCCAAAGGACAGCGTTATCCGTATAGCACCTACTTATCCATCAATCGATGAGCTTAAAAAAGCAGCCGAGGTATTTGTTGTCGTAACACGTCTTGTAAGCGTAAATAAAATCCTTGAGAAAAACTAGTACTTTTGTTATAATGATATTGTAAATGTCAATATGTACAAAAGAGGTTGTTTATATGGGGTTTTTGAATAAAAAAAGTACTACAGAAGAGAGTACAGAAACACAGGAACTTAAAAGGCTTCTGGAGGAGGCAAGGGTTAACGCAAAAAACCTCCGGAAGTCATTGGAAAATATAGATACACATATGCATGGCGTATCGGATCATGCCGGCGAGATCGGTTCCATAATGCAGGAATATGGAACCAGTATAAGCCAGATGAATGAAAATATTTCAGAAATCGCAAATGTAATGGAAGAGATGGAAAACTCGTTTGAGGGGATGAACGAGGAGGCAAAGGACGGAGCAAGGTATGCCCAGAACAGCAACAAAGCGGCTTATGACATCATGATGGAGTCTGAGAACGAAAGACGTGAAGTGGAAGAACGTGCCAATGCTGTGGAAAAAGCGCTGATGGATAAAATCGAGCAGTCTAAGGAAGCTGAAAAGATCCTTGATCTTACGGCGAATATATTAGAGATTGCAGATCAGACAAACCTTTTAGCGCTCAACGCTTCAATAGAAGCAGCACATGCAGGAGATGCGGGAAGAGGATTCGCAATTGTTGCCGACGAGATAACCAAGCTTGCTGCAAGCTCAAGTGAAACGGCAGAACAGATAAAGGAGATATCAGCATCTGTGTTAAATGCAGTTTCAGGTCTTGCAAGTGAAGCTGAAAATGTTGTTACATTTATGAAAGATAAGACTATGGGAAGCTATGATAAGCTTGTGGAAGTCGGACGTAAATATCAGGGTGACTCAAAGATAATGTTTGATAAGATGCAGGATTTTTCATATGTTTCACAGAGCCTGCTTGAGCAGGTTGCAGATTCAAATAAATCAGTCGATGCCATAAGAACAGCAGCAGGAGAAACTGAGCAGTCACTTAACTCTATAATGGATAAAATGGATGAGATAGATGACAGCATAAAAGAAATTATGCATACATCGTAATTTACTATTTACAAATCAATAAAAATGTGTAATATTATAAATATCAATTTTGGTATTTATGCATGCGGATTAGTATGCATTCTTTTAGTGGCGTTCTGCCACTTTTTTTATTCCCTAAATTAATCAATACAACGAAAAACAAACCAGTAACTACAAAATAAATAAAACACAAAATAAAAATATATAGCAAAATATAGCAAAGGAAGGGTTTTTATATGAAAGAGATTTTTCAGGAGTATGGAGGAATACTTATAACAGTTGTTGCAATTTTATCTATTATTCTGGTTATAACGGCGGTAATAGGTTCCGATGCTGACAGTATAATCGGAAAAGCTTTTAATGATCTGATCCAGGGCTTCTTAGCGCAGGCAAATAACAGTATTAAATAGAGGTGGGCAGATGGAACTAGGCAAAGAATATTTTGGACCACTGTGGAGCTTTGTCGCAAGCGATGAGATAACGGATATAGATTATAATGGCAAAGAAATATGGTTAACAAATATTTTTAACGAGAGATTCAGGGCTAATCCGCAATTTGTATCGGAGTATATGACAACTGCGTTTGTAGAGCAGTTTACACAGCGTATAGCAAATGTGGTGAGCAGGCAGTTTAACAAAAGAAATCCGGAGCTTGAAGCGGAAACCAGTGAGCTTCGTGTCACCATACTTCATGAGTCAGTTGCAAAATCGGGCAGAAGCATAAGCATAAGAAAGACGCCGCCGCTTATAAGACTTACAGCAGAATCAGCTGTAGCAGAGAAGTTTTGTTCTCAGGAAATTCTTTCGCTGCTGATAAATTGTGTGATCACAAAGATGAATATCACATTTTGCGGAATGCCGGGTATAGGAAAGACGGAATGTGTTAAATTTTTCTCGCAATTTATTCCGGCAAACGAAAGAGTGATAACAATAGAGGATACACTTGAGATAAGATATGGTGCGACAAATCCGGGAAAAGACTGTATAGAGATGAAAGTCAGTGAGGATGTATTTGGATATTCCGAGGCAATAAAATCATGTCTTAGAATGAATCCGAAATGGATAATGCTGTCTGAAGCCCGCTCAAAAGAAGTTAAATATCTTCTTGAAAGCTGGAGTACCGGCGTGAGGGGAATGACAACACTTCATACAGATGATGTGCGAAATATACCTGACAGGATACTTAATATGCTTGAGAGCCGGATAGATGCTGAAAGGATGGAAAATGATATATATCAGGCTTTGGATGTCGGTATACTTATCAGAAAAGGCAGGAGAGATGATGGCGCTGTATACAGGTATATAGATCAGATTTGCTTCTTTTTCAGGGAAAATTATAGTAATGAGATTTTTATGGTAGTATCTGATGGGAAAATAGTCACAAAAGATCTGCCGAAGATTATCATGAGAAGATTTAAGAGAGCCGGGATTGATGATCCGTTTGAACTTAAGGCATCAAAGGAGGTGGAACAGTGATATATTTATCACTTATGGCACTTACATATCTGCTCAAAATCCTCCTTAAATTAAACTGGATAAGCACAGTGGCTGTTTTATGCTTTCTGCTTGTCATGCAAAGATGGCACAAAAAGAAGCATCTTGCATATGTAAATTCGGTGGATAGATTCGAGGATGTTTCACTGTATATAGATACACTCCTTTACTCTTTTATGAAGGAAAGAAAGATAATAAGGGCATTTGAGGATACGTGGAGTACATTTGAGGATGGAACGATGAAGCAGACCATACAGAATGCATTTGATCATATGCGGCTTACTTTCGATGAGACGGAAGTTTTAGTCGACGCAATGAAAATTATAGAGACAGAGTATAACTGCAACCGGATAAAGACTGCACATGAATTTATGGAGCATGCGGAATATTATGGCGGAGATATAAATAATTCTGCCAGAATCCTGCTTAAGGATAAAAGTTCGTGGGAAAGAAGGATTCATAAGACGATTGAAGAGAGAAAGCGGATGTTTACCGAGATAATAATGTCGGTTGTAATGTCGATCGTGATATGTGGGATCGTACTCCATCTGCCTGTGCTTAACATGGACATAAGTACAAATATTTTTGTGCAGATACTTGCCGTGATCGTTGTGATACTTGATGATTTTATAATTCTTAGGGGACAGGGATACTTAAGTGTGGACTACCTCACAGTTGATCTGTTAAGTGATGAGCAAAAATATGTAAAGAAGCTTGAGGATTATAAAAATTACGACTATAAAAAAGAATTTAAGCGATCGATCCTGTATTCGATCATACCGGCAGTTATCATGTGTGTATGTCTGTTGTATGGCAGGCAGTGGTGGGCAGCAGCAGCGATGGGGATTATGCTCCTGACGCTTAACCAGCACAAAATAGGACATAAACTGATGAAGAAAAATATTACACGGCAGATAAAAAGTGCTTTCCCTAAATGGCTTATGGATATTGCCCTTCTGATACAAAGCGAAAATGTCCAGGTAGCAATCCAAAAATCCAGGGAACATGTTCCGCTCATATTAAGAGGAGAAGTTGAAGAATTAATTGGCAGGCTTGATATGGAGCCGGAATCATCAGGTCCTTATCACAGATTCTTAGAGAAACTTACTCTTCCACAGATAAATGCGGCAATGGGCATGTTGTATGCTGTCTCAATAGGTAATAGTGGTAATGCAGAGGATCAGATAGATGAGCTTATAACTAAGAATCTAGAGATGCTTGATATTGCTGACAGCGAGAGACTAAAGGACAATACAGCAGGTATGTATTTATTGTTCCTGGCACCAGTTGTTACCGCTTCATTTAAGCTGATCGTGGATATGGCAGTGTTTCTGCTTGGTTTTTTATCATACAGGGTTATATAGGAGAAGAGAATGAGCCAGATAATGAAATCCTTTTTGGGATTATTTTTAATAATGTTTATGGTTGTGACTTCGGCGGGCGTACTTTCAGGATTTTTGTCGGTTTTATCAGCACAGAATACGCATGCAGCGATCATAAGTGAGCTTGAGGACAGTGATTTTTATCCTTCAGTAGTTAATGAGTGCTTTAAGAAGGCAAAGGATGAAAATACGCAGCTATCAATAAAATTATACCTTGATGATAATTCAGTTAAAACCATAAGCGGTGCAGGGGAAATTCCTGGAGGAAAGAAAATTGAGAAAGCGCGTGTGGAACTTAAGTTTTTTTATCAGATACCTTTTTTTGAGATAAAAGAACCGCATATTTTAAGTGGATACGCATTATAAGCTTTAATGGGGGATTATAAGATATGGAGACTTTGATAGAAGAATATGGTGGAAGCATAATAATGCTGTTATTTGGGGCTGGTGCTGTAGCCGTGTTAGAACAGATTTTTGCGATTTTATAAGGAGGGGGAAATGAAAGCAATATTTAGAGAGTATGGAGGTATGCTTATAGCATCAGCTGCTACATGCACATTTCTGGTTTTGATAGGAAATATATTCCTTGCCCAGGATGGACTTTTATCAAAGCTTATCATGGCATGGGGAAATGGAGGAATCTGATGAAAGAAATAATGCACACATATGGTGCACTTATCATTTCAGCTGCAATTCTTGTCGGAATTCTTGCATTATTTTCTAATGTATCATATAGGGCTGCGGCAGCATTTGAGAATAAAGAAATTCTGGATGATAATATGCAGAATATTGCTTATGACAATTACAAAGATGTGCATATTCCAAAGCTGACACCAAAGCCGGCATTATACGAGACATCCAGGGATATTATAGCGGGAAATCTGTTCTGCGATACAGCAGAGTCTGCTAATATATTGAGAACAAAAGCGTATACAGTATTAGATGAAAGTGGTAACAGAAAGGACGAGTGCATAAAAAACAGCGGTATGAGGCTTTATTTTGCAAAGCCGGGAATATATACAGTTTACCTTACGGTAACTATGGTAAACGGAATGCAGCTGCATTCCGTTACCAAAGTTGCAGTTAATCAGAAAATATAAAGATTAGGGGGGAAAATGAAAAATACAGTATTAGGAATAATAGGATGTATTATCGTTTTGTATACAGCAATGCTTTCATTAGGAATATATAGTCTGTACATCCATAAGAACCAGATGGAGAAATGCCTGTCACAGGTATTGTATGGAGTTATGGATAAATATTATCTGCCACATGATACAGCAGAGACGGGTGGGGCTTTAAATAATACAGCTGCAAGAAATGATGTTCTGGAAGACATAAAGGCACGTCTTGGAGACTGTGACAATCTAAACACAACTATATATGTCTGTGATATGGACAAAGGGATAATCTCAGCACGCATAGAGAATGATCTCGAGCTTCCCATGGGAATAGAAAAGCATCTAAGTTGTACAAAAACAATAATCGCAGATAGGGGGATGGATGATTGAAAAAAATAAATAGAAAAAACTGTATTATCGGAGCAGGACTTCTTTTAATGGGAATTATGGTGATGACAGTTTCTGCTGCATGTGGAAATAAAAGAGAAAAAACAGAATCAGAAACACTAAACACTAAAAATATTGTAAATGGATCAGAACTTATAGCTGAAACTGAAAAAGTAAGCAAAGTAGAAAATTCAAAGGATAATGAAAAAATCCAACAAAATACAGAGCCTGTGAAGCAGACAAACATTGAACAGATCAAACCGGATAAAACAGATATCCAGAGCAGTCCATCAACCGAAAATGAAACAAAAAATGATGATGAAAAAAATGATAACGATGAAAAAAAGAGTGACGTGATGGAAGAAGAAAATCCAGATTATCATGCCAGCGGAGGAGAATCGGATGTTTCGGATAATCCTGCAGATGAATATAATGCAGATGAGCCGGACAATAGTACGCATGATCAAGATGCAGATGAACCAGACAATGATACGGAAAATTACGAGACATATGATGATGGAAACGGATTCGGTGATGCTAAGGAAGAAAAGCCAAAGGTAGATGCAGGCTGGATTTATTATGTAAGCTCTGCAAAAAATGGAATGAACAGCGAACAGAAGGCATATTTTGACGCACTTGTCGGGAAGTGGACACGGAAAGAAATAACTGATGCGGATATGAGTGATGAGTTTTTACATACCTTTGATGAATGGGGCTTTGATACATGGACTGCAGGTGTAACGTCAGATGAAAGATGTTTGTTTAATTCAGTGGAGGCAATACCTGATTATAGCGAGATGGTTGCAGAAAGTAAAGGATTTTATAATTTCATAGGATTATATACGGAAGGAGAGTACGACGATAAAGGATATCTTATATGCTATTACTGGGAAGCAGGAACGATGTAAAAGAAAAACTGCAACAGCAGCAGTGACAGGACTTATTTTGGCAGGGGTGCTCATTATTACATTTGGATGTCAGGGAAATGTGTATGCTGCAGAAAGAACTGCGGCTAATAATGCAGCAACTTATTATAGTATTTTTGGAAACAAAACGGTTTTTGTTCCAGATGCACCAACAGACGGAAAAGTGTATTTCTGTTCAGCAGGGAAAAAGGCTACATCCGGTACAAGATTTAAGACTGTAGGATATAAAATGACGGTGCGTGATAATAAGGGGAACTGGCTGCAATCCATATATTATGAGATGGATGGAAGATTTATGAAATTAATAGATGACACGGAGGAGGGAGGATACGATTATACGTTGTATGCAATTTCTCTATATGTGATTAAATCAAGGATGAATGCAACAGCGCAAAATGCACTAAAAAATGGAAATTGTAATATAGTACTTGATGCATGTATGGTTGTGACAAAAAATGGTGTACCGCAGGGAGCAATGAATGATAACGGATGGGTGTCAGGTTCGGTGTATGATACATATACCGGAATAGCTTCAGCAGCAGACTGGAGTGATGGAGCACTCGAGTCGCTGCACTCATATTATTCCAAAACAGTCAATGGATTATTTCATACTATAACTGTTAATGGGGCATCCGGAATTTCATCAACAAAAGGTTCGGGTACATATTGTTATGGAACAGAAATCAGTATTTCAGCATCGCCTAAGCCGGGGTATGCATTTACAACATGGAATAACAACAGTAAGCTTACAGCAAACCCATATAAGCTGTATGCAAATACATCAGTCACATATACAGCATATGCTAAAATACAGGATCTGACAGTAAGTTTTTATAGAAACAGCTATGATGCGGATAAAGTGGGGATTACAAAGAAATATGTTATGGGGACTGCCGGACAGAAGTTTCCTTCCGTTGATTGGAAAAAGGAGGGCTTTCATATGATAGGATGGAATAATAAAAAGTCTGATACGACAGCTGGGTATTCTTTGAACTGTAATGTAGCAGATGCGTGGATAAAAAGCTGTGCACCGGCAAAAAATATATATGCTGTATGGCAGAAAAACAAATATACAGTCAAATTTGATACTGGACAGACATATAACGTCTATTATGATGGGGAAATCGTAATACCGGATGGAAGATTATGCAAAGGATATATTTTCGGAGATGGCACAGGAAAGACAATGTACAGCCCAAATAAGACTGTATCGGTAGCAGATATGTGCAAAAAACTTGGACTGGAATATACAGATGGAGGTGTAATTAATTTTTACGTTGTTTGGGAGCATGAACCAGTCATAGAGGCAGAAGATATGTATTTTTCAGTACAGGCGGCAAGAGATGGGCTGGTGACGGAGGAAATGCTTTCGGGAAGGATTAAAGCATACGATGTTGAGGATGGTGATATACCATATGGAATGAATGGTACAAATTATTTTCGTATACAAAATTATTCACCATATTCGATAAGAAATGCGGCAGATGGAGAGATCATCGGGCTTGATCTGGAAGTCATGGATAGTTTTGGAAATATTGTATCTAAACAGATAAAACTTAAGTTTGTGGATTCAAAATTTGAAGATCAGACGGCAAAATATGGAAAGATAAGATTTATAAGTGATAAATATTATGGAAAAGGAAAAGCGGGAGGTCTTTTATATGACTCCCGCTGGTTAAATGATCCATCATATATTAATCTTCTGCAGAAGGCTCTGGAAGCTTAATATAGACTTTTTCTATTCTGTTTTTATCGACGGCTTCTATACGAAGAAGTACATCGTCATCAGTAATGATTATCTCGTTACGCTCAGGTAGATGATCCAGTTTTTCAAGGCAGTAACCACCGATAGTGTCGTAATCATCTGATTCAAGATGAAGGTTAAGCTCGTCACTTACATCTTCAAGATTAGCAGAGCCAAGAACAAGATATTCACGATCACTCAATCTGGTAATATCATCAATTTCATCGGTATCATATTCATCACGGATTTCACCGACAATCTCTTCGATCAGATCCTCGAGTGTTATAAGACCGGCTGTTACACCATATTCATCAAGTACGATGGCAAGAGATATAGATGACTTTTTCATCTCAAGGAAAAGATCAGAGGTATTCTTGTGTTCATATGTAAAATAAGGTTCCCTCATTATATCACGAATCGAAAAATTATCTGTATTTTCGATAAGTAATAAATCTTTCATGTTGATGATACCCACAACATTATCTGTGGATTCTTCATATACAGGAAGACGAGTGAACATATCCTGTTTATAGATTTTAAGCACTTCATTATAATCAGCATCAATGTGGACAAATGTCATGTCAATCCTTGGAATCATGACTTCTTTTGCCTCAGCATCGCCAAAATCGAAAACATTATGGATCATAGCCCGTTCTTCATCTTCAATCACACCTGTTTCCTGACCGACATCAACGATTGTGCGGAGCTCTTCTTCAGTCATAACGCGGTTTCCATCGCTGGCTTTGACTCCAAATAGAAAAAGAACACCGAGAGAAAGCTTGTTGATGAGGAAAATGACCGGAGTAAGAACTATCATTAAAACATTGATTATGCCTGCTATTTTCAGTGAAATAGAATCGGCTTTTATGGTGGAGAGGGTCTTTGGTGAGACCTCTCCAAAAATAAGTATAAGGAAAGTGATTATTCCGGTTGCAATTCCTGCACCATAGTTTCCAAACATTGATATTGCAAGTGTAGTAGCTATAGATGAAGCAGAAAGATTTACTATGTTATTTCCAATAAGTATTGCTGAAAGCATCTTCGCAGAATCTTTTGTGATTTTTAATACCATTTTTGCCTTTTTGTTGTCTGCGTCTGCGAGAGTGCGCATATGTATCCTGTTTACAGTTGTAAGCGCTGTCTCAGCAGAAGAGAAAAAGGCTGATAATGCTAAAAGAATAAGTAAAAATATAAGTTGTGATATGTCACCCGAGTCCAATAAAATGTCACCTCTCTAATATGTTATAGTTATGATTAATTCATATCGCTGCTGTAGTTAGGAGCTTCTTTTGTAATATGAATGTCATGTGGATGGCTTTCTTTAAGTGATGCTGCTGTAATCTTAACGAATTTTCCATTCTCTTTAAGTAATTCGATATTTTCGCATCCGCAGTAACCCATTCCTGAACGGATTCCTCCGATAAGCTGGAATACAGTATCCTCAAGAGTACCTTTATATGCCACACGTCCTTCAACACCTTCAGGAACAAGCTTTTTAGCACCTTCCTGGAAATAGCGGTCCTTACTTCCGTTTTCCATGGCTGCGATAGAGCCCATTCCACGGTAAACCTTGTATTTTCTTCCCTGATATAATTCAAATGTTCCTGGAGCTTCGTCACATCCGGCAAACATAGAACCCATCATGCAGACATTTGCTCCTGCAGCAAGTGCTTTTGTCATGTCACCTGAGTATTTGATACCACCATCAGCGATAACAGGTATGCCATATTCTTTAGCGACTGCATAACAATCCATGATAGCAGATACCTGAGGAACACCGATACCGGCAACAACACGTGTAGTACAGATAGATCCAGGTCCGATACCAACCTTGACAGCATCAGCTCCTGCTTCGATAAGGGCTTTTGCGGCAGCACCTGTTGCAATGTTTCCAGCGATCACCTGAAGATCCGGATATTTTGTTTTGATCTTTTTAACAGCCTCAAGGATATTTTTTGAATGTCCGTGAGCAGAATCAACTACTATGACATCGACATGTGCGTTTACTAATGCATCGACACGCTCCATCATGTTTCCTGTGATACCTACACCGGCACCGCAGAGAAGTCTTCCCTGGTCGTCTTTTGCAGAAAGAGGGTATTTGATCTGCTTTTCAATATCTTTTATAGTGATAAGACCTTTTAAATTATTGTCTTTGTCAACGATCGGAAGTTTTTCTTTTCTTGCTTTTGCAAGAATTTTTTTAGCTTCATCTAAAGTAATACCTTCTGGTGCTGTTATAAGGTTTTCAGAAGTCATTGATTCAGAAATCTTTTTAGAGAAATCTGTTTCAAATTTCAGGTCACGATTTGTAATGATTCCGACAAGTTTTCCGTTTTCAGTGATAGGAACACCTGAAATCTTGAATTTTGCCATCAGATCATCAGCATCCTGTAATGTATGCTCTGGAGAAAGATAGAAGGGATCAGTAATTACGCCGTTTTCAGAACGTTTTACCTTATCTACTTCATCAGCCTGTGCTTCTATGGACATATTTTTATGGATAATTCCGATACCACCCTGTCTGGCCATTGCGATAGCCATTTTAGATTCTGTGACTGTATCCATTGCTGCACTCATCATAGGAATGTTAAGCACGATTTTCTTAGTAAGATGAGTCCTGAGATCAATCATGTTTGGTGTGACTTCAGAATACTGTGGAACTAAGAGAACATCATCAAATGTAATTCCTTCGCCGATAATAGTACCCATTTTGTTTTTTCCTCGCTTTCTTGTATGTGATAGTTATTAAAAATTATATATGCCGCCTGTAAAAGAGACGGTTTCTATTAAAGTAATTTTAATGATGATAGCAAATTAAAATGTACATGTCAAGGAGATATAAGCCACATTGTAAAATATTATACAATATATAAGCAAAAGTAATAAAATGTCTTTTGCATTGAAGCTGTATTTATGGTATCTTAATTATGTAATAAATATGTTTTTTATTGTTTATTTATTTAAGTATATATTTTTATTTAATGTAATGACAAAGGGGTCCATTATATAGGATTCTTTTGCCTTTTTTCTATACAGAAAGATTACACAAAGAGATTTTATGGTATGTAGGAGAATGTTATGGAATTTCGACCATGTATTGACATCCACAATGGAAGTGTCAAACAGATCGTCGGCGGTTCGCTTAAGGATAAAGCGGACTATGCCACGGAAAATTTTGTATCCCAGCAGGACGCAGCATTTTATGCCAGACTTTATAAAGATTCCGGTATAAAGGGCGGACATATAATCCTGCTCAATCCATCTACGAGTGAGTTCTATGAAAAGACAAAGGCACAGGCAATAAGTGCACTTGGGACATATAGGAATGGGCTTCAGGTGGGGGGAGGCATAACCCCTGATAATGCACAGGAATTTATAGATGCCGGTGCACAGGCAGTCATAGTAACATCATATGTGTTTAAAGATGGAAAAATCAATTATGATAATCTAAAAAAAATATATAATGCCGTTGGCAGAGAACACCTTGTTCTGGATCTTTCATGCCGCAAAAAAGATGGAAAATATTATATAGTTACTGACAGATGGCAGAAATTTACGGATGAGATCGTAAATGAGAAGATGCTGGATAATCTCTTGGAATATTGCACGGAATTTCTTATCCATGCGGTTGATGTGGAAGGAAAGGCCAATGGAATAGAAGATGAGCTTGTCTCCATTCTCGGGAACTGGGGGAAGATCCCGATAACATATGCCGGGGGTGTGAGCAGCTTTGAGGACTTAATAAAGATAAGAGAGCTTGGCAAAAATAAACTGAATGTAACGATCGGAAGTGCGCTTGATATTTTCGGAGGCAGCATGGATTATAATAAGGTAATAGAATTTTGTGAAGGAGAATCAAAATGAGCAAGTATACAAAGCAGGACATAATAAGGATTGTAGAGGAAGAGGATATCGAATTTATAAGACTACAGTTTACAGATATATTTGGTACATTAAAGAATGTTGCTATCACAGCAGGACAGCTGGAAAAAGCATTAGATAACAGATGTATGTTTGACGGATCATCTATAGAGGGATTTGTCAGAATAGAAGAATCTGATATGTATCTGTATCCGGATCTTGATACATTTATGATCTTTCCGTGGAGACCACAGCAGGGAAAGGTTGCAAGGATCATATGTGATGTGTACAGGGCAGACGGGACACCTTTTGAGGGAGATCCGAGATATGTCTTAAAGAAACAGATAGATGCAGCAAAAGAAATGGGCTATATATTTAATGTAGGTCCGGAATGTGAATTTTTCCTTTTTCATCTTGATGACAATGGACAGCCGACTACGATAACACATGAAAGGGCAGGATATTTCGACCTTGGTCCTAACGATCTTGGGGAAAATGCCAGAAGAGATATGGTCCTTACGCTTGAGGATATGGATTATGAGATTGAGGCATCACATCATGAAGTCGCACCGGCACAGCATGAGATCGACTTCAAATATGAAGAGGCGATGCACACTGCGGACAATATAATGACGTTTAAGCTTGCAGTAAAAACAATCGCAAAAAGACATGGATTGTTTGCAAGCTTTATGCCAAAACCAAAGCATGGGGTAAGTGGTTCAGGAATGCATATAAATATGTCTCTTAGTAAAGATGGAAAGAACATATTCGAAAATAAAGATGATGAGCTTGGACTTAGCAAAGAGGCATATTATTTCATCGGCGGCATAATGAAGCATATGAAAGGAATGACGGTAATAACTAATCCTATAGTAAATTCCTACAAACGTTTTGTGCCGGGATATGAAGCACCTATTTATATTACATGGTCTGCGACAAACAGAAGTCCGCTTATAAGGATCCCTGCAAGCCGTGGGGACGGAAAAAGGGTAGAACTAAGAAATCCGGATCCGTCGGCGAATCCATATCTTGTTCTTGCATTATGTCTTGCAGCAGGACTTGATGGAATAAAAAATAAAATTGAGCCTGATGCTGAGCTCCGTGAGAATGTATTTGAACTTACAGATGAAGATAAAGAAAGGCTTAAAATAGAATCACTTCCGGCTGATCTTCATGAGGCAGTTGAGGAGCTAAAGAAGGACGAATTTATACAGAGTGTGCTAGGAAGCCATATATCCGGCAAATATATAGAAGCAAAGGAAGCTGAATGGAACGAATACAGAACCCAGATCTCAGACTGGGAGATAGAAGAGTATCTTTATAAATTTTAAAAGGACGTAGCATACTGTGAATAATATTGTAGTGGCATTTCCCAAAGCAGAAATTGCAAAATCGATAAAAAGAATATTAGCGCAGAGCGGTTATTCAGTGTCAGCTGTTACGAGTACCGGTGCTTCCACTTTGACGTGTATGCAGGGGCTTGATTCCGGAATAGTAATATGCGGTTACAGATTTTCGGATATGATGTACAGCGAAATTTATGAGTATATGCCTAAAGAGTTTCAGATGCTTCTTATCGCGTCAGCAGCAGGAATAATGGAAAAAGATGTAGATAATCTGATTTCCCTATCGATGCCGCTTAAGGTTCATGAGCTTTTGCAGACACTTGAGATGATGGACTACAGCATAACAAGACGGCGGAAAAAAATGCGTCAGAGGCCAAAAGCCAGATCAGATCAGGATCGTGAGATGATAGAGCAGGCAAAGGCAGTACTCATGGAACGAAACAGTTTTTCTGAGGATGAGGCTCACAGATACATACAAAAAAGAAGTATGGACAATGGAACCGGTCTTGTTGAGACTGCGCAGATGATACTCAGTCTTATGACGGAGGTATAACAGATATGTTTTTTATAGTTTACCTTTACACTATAATAGTAAAGTGGTAAATTTTAAGACATAAAGATTGATAAAAGCATAAGTATTGATCATAACATCAGAAATGATGTTTAATATAGCAATGAAAAGGAGAAAATAAATGTTTCAGATTAATGATAACTATCAGAAATTACCTGGAAGCTACCTGTTTAGTACAATAGGTAAAAAGGTTGCAGCATATCAGGAGGCAAATCCTGATAAGGAGATAATCCGTCTTGGAATCGGTGATGTGACACAGCCTCTTGCACCTGCAATAATCGAGGCTCTTCATAAGGCAGTAGATGAGATGGGGAAAGCAGAGACTTTCCATGGCTATGCACCGGATCTTGGATATGAGTTTTTAAGAAGTGCAATTTCAAAAAATGATTATCAGGCAAGAGGATGTGATATAGCAGCGGATGAGATTTTCATATCAGATGGAGCGAAGAGTGATTCAGCGAATATCCAGGAGCTTTTTGGAGCAAAAAGCCGTATAGCTGTTACAGATCCGGTATACCCTGTATATGTGGATTCAAATGTCATGGCAGGAAGAACCGGTACATATGACAGTAAAACAGAGACATGGAGTGACGTGATCTATATGCCATCCACAGCAGAGAACGGATTTGTACCTGAGCTTCCAAAAGAAGTGCCGGATATGATTTATCTTTGCCTTCCAAACAACCCTACAGGTACTACACTTACAAAGGATCAGCTTCAGGTATGGGTTGATTATGCAAATAAAAATGGTTCTGTTATAATTTTTGATGCAGCCTATGAGGCATATATCAGCGAAAGTGATGTACCACATTCTATCTATGAATGTGATGGAGCAAAAACTTGTGCTATCGAGCTTAGAAGTTTTTCAAAGAATGCAGGATTTACTGGTGTGCGTCTTGGATTTACGGTAGTTCCAAAGGAACTTAAATGCGCAGATGTATCACTTCATTCTATGTGGGCACGCCGCCACGGAACGAAATTCAATGGTGCTCCTTATATCGTACAGCGCGCAGGAGAGGCTGTTTATTCAGATGCTGGAAAAGCGCAGCTTAAAGACCAGGTTGCTTACTATATGAACAATGCAAAGACAATAAAGAGCGGCCTTGCAGATGCTGGATTTACAGTGTACGGAGGAGTAAATGCACCGTATATCTGGCTTAAGACACCGGATAAGATGACATCATGGGAATTCTTTGATTATCTTCTTGAAAATGCAAATGTGGTAGGAACACCAGGATCAGGATTTGGACCAAGCGGTGAAGGATACTTCAGACTTACAGCATTCGGAAACTACGAAAATACAGTAAAGGCTCTTGAGAGGATCAAAGCTTTATAAATAAGGATATAAAATAAAGCGCCGGTTTTGAACATCAGATGATGGTCAAAACCGGCGCTTGTTGTTTAAAATAGTAAAGATTCTGAACTGTTATGAGTTCTTTTTGAATCCGGCTCTCTTACGAAGCGTAGGATCGAGTATTTTCTTTCTGATACGCAGGCTTTCAGGTGTTACTTCAAGAAGCTCGTCTGTATCAATGAAATCTATCGCCTGCTCAAGGCTTAAGATTTTTGGTGGAACAAGTGTAAGCGCATCATCAGCAGATGAAGAACGTGTATTTGTAAGATGCTTTTTCTTACATACGTTAAGCTCGATATCCTCTGCTTTTGCACACTGTCCGATAACCATTCCTGAGTAAACTTTTTCACCAGGTCCAATGAAAAGTGTTCCTCTTTCCTGAGCTGAGAAAAGTCCGTAAGCCACAGACTCACCAGTCTCGAATGCGATAAGGGAACCTGTTGCACGATATGCGATATCTCCCTTATATGGTTCGTAACCGTCGAATATCGTATTTAAAATTCCATTACCCTTTGTATCTGTCATGAACTCTCCGCGGTATCCGATAAGTCCACGCGAAGGGATATGGAATTCAAGCCTTGTATATCCTCCGGCGATAGAGCCCATATTTCTAAGCTCACCTTTACGCTGCTGGAGTTTAGAGATGACTGCTCCGGTAAATTCATCAGGAACATCAATGTAAGCAAGCTCCATTGGCTCAAGCTTTTTGCCATTTTCATCATATTTGTATAAAACTTCTGCTTTACTTACTGCAAATTCATATCCTTCACGGCGCATATTCTCGATAAGAACTGATAAATGAAGCTCTCCACGTCCTGATACTTTGTATGAATCAGCAGATTCTGTTTCCTCAACACGGAGTGATACATCAGTGTTAAGCTCCCTGAAAAGTCTGTCACGAATGTGACGGCTTGTTACATATTTTCCTTCCTGACCGGCAAGAGGGCTGTCATTTACTATAAAGTTCATAGAGATTGTAGGCTCTGAGATCTTCTGGAAAGGAATTGATTCAGGATTTTCCGGTGAGCAGATAGTATCTCCGATATGGATATCTGCAATACCTGAGATCGCTACGATGGAACCGAATTTTGCTTCGGTAACATCAACTTTATCAAGACCATCGAATTCATAAAGCTTGCTGATCCTTACCTTCTGGAGCTTATCAGGATCATGATGGTTTACAACAACAGCCTCCTGATTGACTTTAAGTGATCCATTGTCGATCTTTCCGATACCGATACGTCCAACGTACTCGTTGTAATCAATAGTGCTGATAAGTACCTGTGTACTTGCATCAGGATCTCCTGTAGGAGCCGGGATATAGTTTACGATAGTCTCAAAGAGAGGAGTCATATCTTTTCTCTCGTCATCAAGGTTTTTCATGGCATATCCTTCTCTTGCAGATGCAAAAACGAATGGACAGTCAAGCTGCTCCTCAGAAGCGTCGAGATCCATAAAGAGCTCTAATACTTCATCTATAACCTCGTTTGGTCTTGCTTCCGGACGGTCAATCTTGTTGACACATACTATTATAGGAAGATTAAGTGATAATGCTTTCATAACTACGAATTTTGTCTGAGGCATAACACCCTCGAAAGCATCTACTACAAGTACAACACCATTTACCATCTTCAGAACACGTTCAACTTCTCCACCGAAGTCAGCATGTCCGGGAGTATCAATAATGTTGATCTTGATATCTTTGTATTGGATAGCTGTATTTTTTGAGAGGATTGTGATACCTCTTTCACGCTCAATATCGTTTGAGTCCATTACACGTTCCTGAACCTCCTGGTTCTCACGGAACACACCACTTTGCTTTAAAAGTTCATCTACTAATGTAGTTTTACCATGATCAACGTGGGCAATAATTGCAATATTACGAATATCGTCTCTGGTTGTTTTCATAAATTTCCTTCTTTCCTGTTTAAAACAAGTTTGCAACTCATTTATTCTATCATAATTTCTTGAATCTGCAAGGTTTCTTTTAAATTTTTTATAAAAATAAAGTACATTACATAAGCTGCTTTGACAGAAGGTACATAGGTTTTTTATCAAGAGTAAATATTTATCGACAACATTTGAGGAAAAATACACGGCGTGAATGGTAAAAATACATTCGAAAAGAACATTTTACAAAAGGAAGGGAGAAAAATATTCATGGCAGATAAAATGTTTGAAAACAACCAGGTATCCATAATCGGAGAGATAGTATCAGATTTTCAGTACAGCCACGAGGTGTATGGAGAGGGCTTTTATATGATGGAAGTCTCGGTAAGAAGATTATCTGATTTTGTAGATTACATACCGGTTATGGTTTCGGAGAGAATAATTGATGTTGAGGCAGATTACATAGGACAGCTTGTGTACATAAGCGGGCAGTTCCGGTCATTCAACAGGCATGAGGAACGCAAAAACAGACTTGTACTATCAGTTTTTGCAAGAGAACTTGAAATACTAGAACCTGATTGTGACGAAGATGCGGGAAACCAGATATTTTTGGACGGGTACATATGTAAGGAAGCGATATATAGAAAAACACCGCTTGGAAGGGAAATTGCGGATCTGCTTGTTGCGGTAAACAGATCATACGGAAAATCGGATTACATACCATGTATCTGCTGGGGCAGAAATGCAAGATTTGCAGCCGGGTTTGAGGTCGGAACACATGTACAGATATGGGGCAGGATACAAAGCCGCGATTATGTAAAGAAGCTGAGCGAGACACAGGTCGAGCAGAGAACAGCGTACGAAGTTTCGGTAAGCAAGATAGAAATATAAGCGTTGCTATTAACACTGTCAGGTGTGAACAGTAAGATATAAGCTGTTGCAAGGTTGCAAATTTGTGAATAGTATGGTATTTTAGGACATATTGTTAATATAAGATATCGGATCGAAATGATTTTATAATGTAATTATTCCGGTAAGAGTGATTACAGATCGGTTGGAATTGATCATGATATGGAGGCATAAATATGGAAAAAGGTGCAGTACGGATCTATTATGGCGAGGGTCATGGAAAGACAAATGTTGCAATCGGAAGTGCCATATGTGCGGCATGTGAAGGAAGAACGGCAATCATAATCCAGTTTCTAAAAGGCAAAAATGAACAGGAATTTTTAAGCAGGCTTGAGCCGGAGGTAAAGTTCTTTAATTTTTCAAGGGCAGGAATTCTTTTTGAACAGCTTGATGAGGACAGCAGACAGGAAGAAATCATGAACATAAAGAATGGCTTTAATTATGCAAAGAAGGTTGTTTCAACCGGAGCGGGGGCAGTCGTTGTGTTAGATGAGCTTCTTGGTCTTATGGATCTTCATCTGATAAGCAGGGATGATATAGCAGAGCTTTTAGCATCAAAGCCCGATGATGTGACTGTTATAATCACTGGACGTGTCCTTGATGACAGTGTAAGGGAGCTTGCAGATGAAATTTATAATATAGCGCAGGAAAAATAATGTTAAGTAATTATAGGCATTGACATTATATTAGGGTGGTGCTAGTATGGATTATAGCAGTTGGATTTATAAAATTAATTATCTGGCTGAGTTAAATTAAATATTTTAATAGATAGAGGTCGCGCGAATTATGAGTAGTCTGCCGGATATCAGCAGAGATATGTGAACGCAGATGAAAGGAATAGCGCCGAAAGGATATTATTACTGCAGATTATATTCTTGGGCATAGAGTGAACAACTTTATGACTGTCATCATATTTGATGGGGAGCTATCATGATTCACAGTGAATTACGACCGGCTCAAAAGAGCCGGTCTTTTTAGCGCATAAGAAAAGGAGAATAAAATTATGGCAATTTTCAAAGGAGCAGGAGTAGCGATCGTCACACCAATGAATAAAAATGAAGAGGTAAACTACGATAAGCTTGAGGAACTTATAAACATCCAGATAGATCAGGGAACTGATGCTATCGTTATTGCAGGAACAACAGGAGAGAGTGCATGTCTTTCAATGGAAGAACATGCCGATGTAATAAAAGCTGCAGTAGAGTTTACAAAACATCGTGTACCTGTAGTTGCAGGAACCGGCTCAAACTGCACAAGAACAGCTGTACAGCTTTCAAAAGAAGCAGAGGGCTTTGGTGCAGACGGACTTCTTGTAGTGACACCATATTACAATAAGGCTACACAGGCAGGTCTTATAAACCATTATTCACAGATCGCAGATAATACAAAATGTCCTATTATCATGTACAACGTACCAGGACGTACAGGATGTAACCTGCTTCCGGAGACAGCAGCAGAGCTTTTCCAGACAAAAGAAAATATCGTAGGATTAAAAGAAGCTACCGGAAATCTTGCACAGGCATCACAGACAATGTATTTAACCGATGGAAAGATCGATATGTATTCAGGCGAGGACGGACTTGTGCTTCCACTTATGTCTATCGGAGCTATCGGAGTTATTTCCGTATGGAGCAATGTGGCACCGGCAAAGGTACATGCACTTTGTGACAGCTTCTTTAAAGGAGATATAGAGACTGCACAGAAGCTTCAAAGAGAAGCACTTCCACTTGTAAATGCACTTTTCTCAGAGGTTAACCCTATCCCTGTAAAGAAAGCATTAAATCTTATGGGACTGAATGTTGGACCACTCAGAAGTCCAATGTGTGAGATGGGACAGGAAAATGCGCAGAAACTTGCAGAAGTTATGAAAGAGTACGGAATTAAGCTGGCATAATAGTATTATTATAATAGCATTACGGAAAGGATACGATACAAAATGACAAAAGTAATAATGAATGGCTGCAACGGAAAAATGGGACAGACTATAACAAATATATGTAAATCTGATGCAGATGTAGAAATTGTTGCAGGAATTGACCTTTATGATGGGATAGATAACGATTACCCGGTATTTTCAAGCATTGATAAATGTGACGTGGATGCAGATGTTGTGATTGATTTTTCTAATGCAAAGGCAGTTGACGGAGTACTTGATTATTGTGTAGATAAGCAGATCCCGGTTGTTTTATGTACTACAGGACTTTCAGATGAGCAGCTTGAAAAGGTTGACGAGTGTTATAAAAAGGTTGCTGTTCTTAAATCTGCAAATATGTCTCTCGGAGTAAATACACTTATGGCGCTCCTTAAAAAGGCTGCACAGGTATTTGCACCGGCAGGCTTTGATATGGAAATCGTGGAGAAGCACCACAACTTAAAGCTGGATGCACCATCAGGAACAGCGCTTGCACTTGCTGATTCAATGAATGAGGCACTTGATAATGAATATCATTATGTGTACGACCGCAGCCAGGTAAGAAAACAGCGTGATCCAAAGGAAATCGGTATTTCAGCTGTACGTGGTGGAAATATCGTTGGAGAACACGAAGTATTATTCTGCGGACAGGATGAGGTTATAGAATTTAAGCATACAGCATATTCAAAAGCTGTATTTGCCAAGGGTGCAGTTGAAGCTGCCAAATTCTTAAAAGGAAAGGCTGCCGGACATTATGATATGGCAGACGTTATTGCAGCAAAATAACATATAGCAAGTGTCAAGCTTGCGTTTGTACAGTAACACTTTTACTATGCATTTATAGCGATACACGCATAATACTACTTGATTTAATTAAATGAGCGTATTATAGTAATAAATGAACATAAGTAGTTGTTCGTAATTATTGAGAATAAACAGGGGAGCTGGCATAAAGCCGGCTGAGAGTAGGCTGACAGTGTCTAGACCCATAACCTGATTTGGATAATGCCAACGTAGGATAATATCGCAGAAGTAGATTTATTAAGCGGATATTCCTTGGGGGATATCTGCTTATTTTAATATGCGGCAAATGCTTTTTATCAGTGAAAGTGCTGGCCGGCAGGAAGCTTTATGGCAGAAAGTGTGTTGAAGTCTATATGAATAAATACATAGAAAATCTTAAGATAAAAAGTCCTCTCATCCACAATATTACAAATATGGTTACGATAAATGATGTGGCAAACATAGAACTGGCATGCGGGGCACGTCCTATAATGGCGATGGCACCACAGGAGATGGAAGAGGTAACAGGCATATGTGACGGATTAAACATTAATATCGGAACCCCAACCGAGGAACGTTTTACGGCAATGCGTATAGCAGCCCGGACTGCACAAAAAAAGGGAATACCGATAACACTTGATCTGGTTGGTGTC
The DNA here is from genome assembly GCA_905209075.1 of uncultured Lachnospiraceae bacterium. Taxonomy (GTDB): domain Bacteria; phylum Bacillota; class Clostridia; order Lachnospirales; family Lachnospiraceae; genus Roseburia. The sequence goes on from CAJLRL010000002.1 coordinate 75,671, forward strand.
GGAGTAAGCCGTTTTCGAATGAACTTTGTCCAGGAACTTTTATCGGAGACAAAAATAGATGTGATAAAAGGAAACCTGTCTGAAATCAAAGCCGTAATGGAGCATGGAAGATGCGAAGGCGGCGTGGAAGCTGTGGATAAGGCAGATGAAAACGAGATAAAAAAGCTTGTGTGCGCTGCTGCTGACAGATATAACTGTGTTGCAGTGATAACCGGAAGGGTGGATTACATCGCCGCAGTGAGTAAAACTACGGATCCATGTAATTTGGCAGAAGAATCACAGTATCTGGGAAAATTCCGTGTCGCGGCTGTCACCGGTGGACATCCGATGATGAAAAAAGTGACAGGAACAGGATGCCAGCTTTCGGGGCTTATATGTTCATTTACTGCGGCAAATACGGATGATAAATTTGGAGCAGTAAAAGCTGCTTTACAGTGTATGAAAAGGGCTGGTGAGATCGCAGCAGATAATTCATATATCACAGATAAAGCAGTACAGATGGATGATGGAAACTCCATCATTGGAAATGCCACATACAAAAACAGGATAATAGATGCGGTTTATCAGAATAATCACATAAGGCAGGAAAAGATATGAATATTTCAGATTTAAAACTATATGCAGTGACAGACAGAAAATGGCTGAATGGTGCAAAATTATCCGAACACGTAAAGCTGGCCCTTGAGGGCGGAGCTACGATGATACAGATTCGTGACAAAGATATTTTGTCACATGAGGGCGGCATGATCACAGATGGCATGATAAAAGAGCAGGAAAAAGAAGAAGCTCTTGAAATTAAGCGTATATGCCATGAGTATAAGGCACCGCTTATTATAAACGACAACGTGCAGTTTGCAATGGAGATAGATGCTGATGGAGTGCATTTAGGACAGGATGATATGGATCCGCAGACAGCACGAAAGTTACTGGGACCTGATAAAATAATAGGTGTCACCGCAAAGACAGTAGTACAGGCAAAGACAGCCGAAAGAAAAGGGGCAGATTATCTGGGCTCAGGTGCAGTATTCGGATCGACAACGAAGCTTGATGCAAAGCCGATGTCAAAGGAGCTTTTAAAAGAAATAACATCATCGGTAGATATTCCGGTAGTGGCTATCGGCGGCATAAATGCAGAAAATGCAAAAACACTTAAGGGTACCGGGATCGCTGGAATAGCAGTTGTCGGAGGAATATTTGCAAATGATGATATAAAGCTGGCAGCAGAGCAGCTGGCGCATATATGTGATGAATTATAATTGTGCAGCTGTAAAACAGCACTACAATTAAAATAGATAAAATAAAGTAATAGGAGATAAAGCGTATGAGTAATTACACAACACAGATGGATGCCGCAAGAAAAGGCATCGTGACACCTGAAATTGAAAAAGTAGCAAAGAAAGAAAAAATGGAAGTAGATAAGCTTATGGAGCTTGTTGCAAGCGGTAAAGTTGCCATTCCTGCAAACAAGAGACATAAATCACTTGAGCCGGAAGGTGTAGGAAGCATGCTCCGCACAAAGATCAACGTAAACCTTGGTGTATCGAGGGACTGCAAGGATTATGATGTTGAGATGGAAAAGGTTATGAGCGCTGTAAATCTTGGTGCAGAAGCTATTATGGATCTTTCAAGCCACGGAAATACACAGCCGTTCAGACAGAAGCTCACAAGTGAGTGTCCGGCAATGATAGGAACAGTTCCTGTTTACGACAGTGTGATCCATTATCAGAGAGATCTTGCAACGCTTACAGCTAAAGATTTTGTAGATGTTGTAAGACTTCATGCAGAGGATGGAGTGGATTTCGTGACACTTCACTGCGGAATCACAAGAAAGACAATAGAGCAGATCAAAAAGCATAAACGTAAAATGAATATCGTAAGCCGTGGAGGAAGCCTTGTTTTTGCATGGATGAGCATGACAGGTGAGGAAAATCCATTCTATGAGTACTATGATGAGATCCTTGATATATGTGAGCAGTATGATGTCACTATCTCACTCGGTGATGCCTGCAGACCGGGATGCCTTGCAGATGCGACAGATGTATGCCAGATAGAGGAGCTTGTAAGACTCGGCGAGCTTACAAAACGTGCGTGGGATCACAATGTACAGGTAATGGTTGAGGGACCGGGACATGTTCCGCTTGATCAGGTTGCTGCAAATATGAAAGTACAGCAGACAATCTGCATGGGAGCACCTTTCTATGTACTTGGACCTCTCGTAACAGATATCGCACCGGGATATGACCACATCACAGCAGCTATCGGTGGTGCAGTTGCAGCCATGAACGGAGCAGCATTCCTGTGTTATGTAACACCGGCAGAGCATCTTGCCCTTCCAAATGTTGAGGATACAAAGCAGGGAATCATAGCATCAAAGATCGCAGCCCACGCAGCAGACATTGCAAAGGGAATACCGGGCGCAAGAGATATAGATGACAAGATGGCTGATGCAAGACGTGTGCTTGACTGGGATGCGCAGTTTGCCTGTGCGCTTGACCCGGAAACAGCAAAAGCGATCAGGGATGACCGTCTTCCGGAGGATGACCACAGCGAGGCATGCAGTATGTGTGGAAAATTCTGTGCAGTCAGAAGCATGAACAAAGCGCTTGCAGGAGAATACATAGATATCCTGTAATTAAAAAAGTAACTGTTCAGTGCTGTCACAATTGAAAGCCGCATATTTTTACACGGAATAGTTGTAAAATAAGCAACAAATAATTGCCAGCAGGATACTATGTCCGGCTGGCAAAATTTATAATATGGCAGGGAGATAAAATGAAAGACGCAAAAAATAATAAAACTATATCAGTCCGTAAACTTGCAATGGCGGGAGTTCTTGTTGCGGTTGCCGTCGCAGGAAGCTTGTTCAGTTTCCCGGTAGCGGGAAGTAAATGTGCTCCGGTGCAGCATATGGTAAACATATGCGGAGCGATATTTTTAGGACCGGCATGGAGTGTCGGCGTGGCATTCTGTGCCAGTTTAATAAGAAATCTGACAGGGCTTGGAAGCCTGATGGCTTTTCCGGGAAGCATGGTCGGTGCGTTATGCTGTGGATTGATGTATAAATTCAGCAAAAAAATTATTCCGACATGTATCGCAGAGGCTCTTGGAACGGGAATACTCGGAGGGCTGGCTGCATACCCGCTTGCAAAATATGTGATGCTTATACAGCCGGATGGAATGTTTATTTATATAATACCTTTCCTGATTTCGACAGTTGTCGGAAGTGTAGTCGCAGCAGTTGTAATGCTGATACTGAAAAAGAGCGGAGTTTTAGCATCATTTTCAAATGAATAAAAAATTTGTATATAAAAGTACTTACATTTTTATAGAATGTGGGTACTTTTTTTATGGAATAAATGGCATGAGTGATATAATAGTCATATATGTACTCTCGGAATCTTCTTTAAACGAATAATTCTGGCTATATTTCCGATATACTGCTTCCATTTTCTCGTCGTACACACCGTGTACGCACTGCGAAAATGTCATTGTATATCAAAAATCTATCTCAGAATTCTTGATTTAGAAGATTCCGAGAGTACATACATAAAAGCAGGAGGAAGTCACATGAGGCCGGTTAATTTGTATTTACTTACAAGAGATATGGATAAAAATACATATACAGAGTTTGAAAATATTTTATCAGCCAGAAAAGAGCGCATGCAGATCAAGGAACATGAGTTTGGCAGTCTGCGGAGGCTGGTTGATATTTTGCAGGAAAAGGGAGTTACAATAGCCCAACTGGATGGATTTTTTTACTCATATACGATACGGCAGATAGGGAAGGAGTTTGATCTTCTAAAGATAGATGCTCCAAACAGAGTCCTTAATATCGAACTCAAAAGTATGTCTGTCACGGAAGAAAAAATCGAAAGACAGCTTTTAAAAAATAAGTATTATCTGGGAACATTAGCCGATAGGCTTGATATGTACACATATGTGGAGGAAACTGACAGTCTGTATACTTTACAGGATAATGTATTAAAGAAGGCTGAGATTAGTGAACTTGTCTGTGCAGTAAAATCATTTTCTGAATATGGGACAGACAATCCGGACAAGCTGCTGCAGGCAAAAAATTATCTCATATCGCCGCTTAATATGCCAAAAGAATTTCTGGAAGGCAGATATTTCCTTACACAGCAGCAGGAAATGATAAAAAAGAGCATATGTGAAAGTCTGGCTGATGAGAACAGCTGTACAAGCTATTGGGGCATAACAGGGATTGCCGGAACAGGAAAGACACTCATTATGTATGATCTGGCAAAGGAAATGTCAAAAAACGGAAGAGTTCTGCTTATCCATTGCGGTATATTAAGTGATGGACACAGAATGTTGAATGATATGATGGAAAATGTTGACATAATAAGTGGAAATGATATCTGCGGAAACAGTTTTGAAAGAAATCATTTAAATGAAAATAGTTTAAGTGAAAGAAGTTTGAACGAAAATAGTTTATGCAGAAGCAGTTTCGGTGAAAAGAAAATCGTACAGGATAGATATCAGTTTTTACTTATAGATGAGGCACAGCGGATGTCCGAAAATGCTCTGAAATTTATTAAGTACATAACGGGAAATGGGATAAAGATCTGCGTTTTTTCGTATGATTATTTCCAGATATTATCAAAGACTGAGCAGCGTAGAAATATACCGGCAAGGATTGCCACACTTCCCGGATTTACAGAACTTAAACTGTCCGGGAGAATCCGCAGCAACAGGGAGATGAATTCGTTTATACAGACACTTCTGGATCTGCGTGAACGTGACCAGAATCATATTTATCAATATGAAAATGTAGATGTTCTTTTTGCAAAGGATGATAAAGAAGCAGCACAGATTATCAATTTCTACAGAAATGAACGGGGATACACATTTATAGAATATGATGATCCGATCAAAGACTGTCCCGGAGATATAAATGTTCTGGAAACATCTGGAATGGAGTTTGAGGACGTTATAATCACATTGACGGATCATTTCAAATATAGCGATGAAGGTGTGCTTATGGGAAATGCACATCCCAATCCTGATTATAGCTACTATAGGCTGTTGTTTCAAAGTGTCTCAAGAACGAGGGAGAGACTTTGTATAGTGGTTGTTGGGGATGGAGTGCTGTTTGGAAAAGTGCTGGGGATACAGAATAGAGATATGAAGTAAGCATAGGAAATTTAATAGGGAGATTGTATGGAGTATATTGCACATAAGGATGGAGATAGGAAACAAAAACTAATTGATCATTTAAAAGGAACTGCTGAATTGGCGGGAAAATTTGCAGATTCGTTTGGAAAATATGAATGGGGATACTGTTGTGGAATGTTACACGACATAGGAAAGTATTCATCAGAGTTTCAAAATAAGATAATAAATGATACAAATGACAGGGTAGATCATGCTACTGCCGGGATGCAGTTGTGTGATAAATGTGGTGGATATTATACTATTTTAGACTATGTAATAGCAGGACATCATACAGGACTTATGGATTATTATAAGCTTGAGGAACGACAGAAGAAGAAAATTTGTAATTATCAGGCATATTCCAAAGAAATAGATGTACCCGAACTAAAATCTGATCCATTTTCAACAGATAAAACTAAAAATCCGCATTTTTCGATGAGTATTTTTATGAGAATGTTGTATTCCTGTCTGGTAGATGCAGATTTTCTTGATACTGAAAATTTTATGAAAAACGCTGATACGAATCGTAGATCAGGGGAAAGCATGGATGTGCTATTATCAAAACTTAAAGGAAAAGTAAATTCATGGCTTAAAAATACTGATCTTGATTCAATAAATGGTCGAAGATCTCTAATATTGAAAAGCTGTATGGAAAAAGGGGAAAAAAGCGAGAGAGGTTTATTTCATTTAACTGTCCCAACCGGTGGTGGAAAAACCATTGCCTCGTTGGCTTTTGCATTAAATCATGCTGTTAAACATGGAATGGATCACATAATATATGTAATACCTTATACTAGTATTATAGAGCAAAATGCTGAGGTATTCCGTGAGATAATGGGGGATGACAATGTTCTGGAAAATCATTGCAATGTTGATTATGGTGATTCAGAAGAATTAAAACCTATGCAGCTTGCAAGCGAAAACTGGGATAAACCGGTTATTGTAACAACAAATGTTCAGTTTTTTGAATCACTATTTGGTAATAAATCATCAAAATGTAGGAAAAATCATAATATTGCTAATTCAGTTGTCATATTTGATGAAGCACAGATGCTGCCTTTAAATTATCTAAAGCCATGTATTGCAATGTTGGAAGATCTTATGAATTTTTACGGGACAAGTATTGTATTGTGTACTGCAACACAGCCTGCCTTGGAAAGATTTTTTAGTAAAGACAGGCATTATGTTGAATTATGTCCGGATTTAAAAACACAGTTTGAATTTTTTAAGAGAGTTACATATGAAAACATAGGATCAATTGCTTTTGAAAATCTGATTGCCAGATTAAAAGCAGAAAAGAGAACATTATGCATTGTTAATACAAAAAAGTGTGCGCAGAAAATATACAAAGAGCTAGAGGGAGAGGGCGTTTATCATTTATCTACCAGTATGTATCCTAAGCATCGTAAGCAAATTTTAGAGCAGATTAAGAATCGAATGTGCGATAAAAACATGTCTTGCGTTTTGATATCTACAAGTCTCGTGGAGGCAGGTGTTGACCTGGATTTCGATACGGTATATCGTCAGATTGCAGGTGTTGATTCTTTGATACAGGCAGCTGGACGATGCAATAGGGAAGGTGAGAATGGTGCAGAAGAAAGTAAAGTAGCTATATTTGATTTAGAGGGAGTAAAAGCTGTACCAAGCCAAAGTTTAAATATTTCAATTACAAGAAGTCTATTACAGGAGTATGAAGATATTTCGGATCTTAAATGTATAACGGAATATTTTAGGAGGCTATATAATTTTAGAGAAAGCAGCCTTGATAAAAAGAATATCATAGGAGAATTTTTTGATTGGAAATACAATTTTGATAAAGTAGCGAAAGAAATTCGATTGATAGAAGAGGAAACAAGAGTTGTACTTGTGCCAATAGAATCAGAAGCGAAGATATTGCTGGATGAATTTAAAAATCAAGGATATAGTAAAATAAGAATGAGGAAAGCATCACAATATTGCGTACAAATATATGATAATATTTTTAACATTATGCATGATGCAGGTATGATACGAGAAATATCTCCGGAAATTGATAATTTTTACGAATTAGTAGATACGGAATTATATACGAATGATATGGGACTCAATCTTTCGGTGGATTCGGGTATGGACTTGTATTTGTAAAGAAAAATGGCTGTGTAAAAGTATACACAGCCATTTCTTTAAATATTAAAAATATTATTATTTCAATCCACAGGATTGAGCCTGACATTTTGTAAGTATATATGATAAATAAAATATCTTCAAGTATATTTTTTGAAGTTCAATAAAATTTATAATATACAAATTTGCGAAATGTATTGCTTAATTAATTTAAAAGTAGTATGATACAAACATGAGATGATTATGGTAATAAAAATATAAAGGAGAAGGGTAATGATTTTATACCATGGAAGTAAAGAAAGAGTAGAATATCCTGAAATTAGAAAAGCGCGTTTCAATAAGGATCACTATTTTGGATTTTATTGTACTAAATTATCTGAACAGGCGAAGAGATGGTCAACTCGCTATGGAACACAGGGATATTTAAATAAATATGAATATACGCCAAATTCTGATTTGAAATATCTTGTATTCGACGAAATGACGGAAGAATGGCTTGATTTTATTGTGGATTGCAGAAGAGGTATTGCACATACTTATGATATAGTTGAAGGACCAATGGCGGATGATACTATTTATAATTTTGTTCAGAATTTTATAGATGGAAAGATAAGCCGGGCTGCCTTTTGGGAATTAGCAAAATTTAATCATCCGACACATCAGATAAGTTTTCATACAATTTCGGCTTTGGATACTTTAAAATATATTGGAAGTGAGGTCGTTTATGGCAACAAAGAATAATAGTGATTTGTTTTATACATGTAGCCTGATTGAGTATATTGGCAGACAGGTTAAGCAAAAGAGAAAACAGGTTGTGGATTGGCTTACAAAAGATAGAATTAAACGTATATATGAATATGCAGATGTTTTTCATTGTGAGCCTATAGAAAAGGTTGCATATGAGTTTATTACGGAATGCAAGATGAATTGTGGAAATTTTGACAATGTTCAGGGTTGCAGATATAAAATACCCGATTATTGGGATATTGGTGAAGTGTATGAGAGACTTATAGAAGATTGTTTTACAGAAGATAAGATTATTGATGGAATATGGGAAGTTTATCATTCGTGGATTGATGAAAAAATTTCCGATTATAATACAGATTTTTATTATCAACCAAGAGACTATATCGCAGCATGTTATGAGGAAGGAGTGGTTCTTTAAATGGGAGTAGGAGTTAAGGTACAGGTATGGGGAGATTATGCTTTATTTTCTCGACCGGAAATGAAGGTGGAGAGATGTTCGTATGATGTGATAACTCCATCAGCAGCAAGAGGAATCTTAGATGCTATTTATTGGCATCCGGGATTAAGATGGGTGATCGATAAAATTTATGTTAAAAACCCTATATGTTTTACCAGTGTAAGGAGAAACGAAGTTAAAAGCAAGATATCGGCAAATAATGTATTACCGGTTTATAACGGTGCAGAAAAACCACTTTATATCAGCACAAAAGATGATATTGTGCAAAGGGCGTCATTGATATTAAAAGATGTTTCATATGTTATCGAAGCACATTTTGAAATGACACAAAATGCAAATGAAACAGATAATCCTGGAAAATTCAAAGATATCATGATGCGCAGATTAAAAAGAGGAGAATGTTATCATATGCCTTACTTTGGCTGTAGAGAATTTCCAGCACATTTCTGCCTATGTGAAGATAAAGAGATACATACAATTTATGATGAAATCCCTGAGAAAGATTTTGGGTTTATGTTATATGATGTGGATTATAGTGATAAGGAAAATATACAGCCATTGTTTTTCAGAGCAGTAATGAAACATGGAGTGATCGACTTGAGGGACTGTGAGGTGATAAGATGATCTTACAGGCATTGGTAAAAGAATATGAAAAACTTGTAGAAAAGAAGCTGGTTCCTGAAATTGGCTGGTGTCAGGCGAATGTATCTTATGCAATAGAGCTGAATGAAGATGGAACAATTAAAGAAATTCATTCATTGAAAATTAATGAGACGATGGGAAAAAAGCAAGTGTGGAAACCGGTAAAAAAATCGGTTCCGGAAATGGTTACAAGATCATCAGGGGTACTGGCTAATTTCCTTTGTGATAATGCAAAGTATTTTCTTGGAATTGATAATAACGGAACAGATGATCGTATGCTGGAATGTTTTCAAGCCGCTAAAGAAAAACATATAGCATTGCTAAAAGATATTGATGAGCCAATAGCTAGAGCAATCTGTAATTTTTTCTTATCGTGGGATCCAAAGATAGCCAGAGAAAACTATTATGTCGATGAAAAGTGGGATGAACTCAATGATGGTGGAAACATTATCTTTTGTATTGGAACTGATGAAGCGCAAGATAATATAAAAATAAAAGAGGTATGGAATAATAATATTAAACGGGCAGGGGAGGATAAAAAAGGTATCTGTCTGGTTACAGGAGAAAAAACAGAAATAGCAAGAATACATAGGGGAATAAAAGGGGTTCCGGGAGCACAGTCTAGTGGAGCTGCACTTGTTTCATTTAATGCTCCGGCTTTCGAATCGTATGGTAAAGAGCAAAGTTATAATGCTCCTGTTGGAAAATATGCGGAGTTTGCGTATACCACAGCATTGAACTATTTATTAGGTAATAGGGATAGAACATTTCAAGTAGGCGATTCAATGATAGTATTTTGGGCTGAAAATGGAAATGAAGCATATCAGGATACATTCAGTTTTGTAATGAATCCACATACGGATAATGAGGAACAAATTCAAAAAGTTTTTGACGCTTTGAAAAAATCACGATATATCGATATTAATGATATTAAAATAGATTTAGAGCAGAATTTTTACATATTATGCCTGGCTCCAAATGCGGCAAGGCTATCAGTACGTTTCTTTTATCAGAATACGTTCGGAGATATATTGAGCAATGTAGACGAACACTATAAAAGGATGGAAATTATAAAACCATCGTGGGAAGAACAAAAATATTTAAGTATTCATGGAATGTTGAGGGAAACTGTAAATCAAAAATCTAAAGATAAAACGCCGGCTCCTAATATGGCGGCTATGGTACTTCAAAGTATTTTATCAGGAAGCCGGTATCCGGAAAGTTTGTATATTAATACATTAATTCGCATACGTTCAGAGAATGGCAATGTTACATGGGGAAAAGCTGCTATTATAAAAGCGTTTCTGATAAAAAATTATAAATGGAAGGAAGGAGAAAATTATATGAGTTTAGAAGAAAATTGCAATGACACATCGTATATATTGGGAAGGTTGTTTTCTGTATTAGAGTCAATTCAAAAAGATGCTAATCCAACTATTAGTTCAACTATAAGAGATCGATATTTCAATTCTGCGTGTATGACACCGGCTTCGGTGTTTCCAATTTTGCTTAGGTTAAAAAATAGTCATATAAAAAAATTAGAACGTGAAAGGGGAGCGGGAACAAGGATTTATTATGAAAATTTAGTTGGAAATCTAATGGATAATTTAAATGGTTTTCCACATAGACTTACACTGGAAGAACAGGGAAAGTTTATGTTTGGATATTATCATCAGACACAGAAGAAGTACGAAAAAAAGGAGGACAAGTAAATGGGTGAGGTTATAAAAAACAGGTATGAATTTGTAATACTATTTGATGTAGAAAACGGAAATCCAAATGGGGATCCGGATGCGGGAAATATGCCACGTATTGATCCTGAAAGTGGTCTAGGTCTTGTAACAGATGTTTGTTTAAAACGAAAAATTCGCAATTATGTTGAAACTGTTAAAGAAGATGAGCAGGGCTATAAAATTTATATTAAGGAAAATATACCACTTAATAGAAGTGATCGTGAGGCCTGTGAGAGTCTTGGGATAAAAGAACAGGATGACAAAAAGGTCACAGAAGCATTGAAAAAGTTAAAAAAATCGGATAAAGATGCTGATATAAAGATAAAAGATTATATGTGCGAAAATTTTTATGATATTCGTACATTTGGAGCAGTGATGACAACTTTTGTAAAGGCTTCGCTGAATTGTGGTCAGGTAAGAGGCCCGGTACAGCTTGGGTTTGCAAGAAGTATTGATCCTGTAATCAGTCAGGAGATAACTATTACAAGAGTTGCTATAACAACTGAAAAGGATGCCGAAAATAAGAGTAATGAAATGGGGAGGAAGAGTATAGTACCATATGGATTGTATCGTGCAGAGGGTTACGTTTCAGCTAATCTCGCAAGAAGAGTCACTGGATTTTCAGAAGATGATCTGGAATTGTTGTGGGATGCAATTATTAATATGTTTGAAAATGATCATTCTGCGGCAAGAGGAAAGATGGCAGTTCGTGAGCTTATAGTATTTAAGCACAGTAAAGAACTTGGAGATTGTCCAGCATATAAATTATTTGATGCTATTGAAGTAAAGAAAAATGATGGTGTTGAATATCCAAGAAAATATCAGGATTATACAATTACAATTCATGAAGATGCGATACCGGATTCTGTAGAAATGAAAAGGATGATTTAATGGAATATTCGCAAGATGATTACTTGATGATTTCCGGGATACAGCATTTCAAATTTTGTAGAAGGCAGTGGGCTCTTATTCATGTAGAGCAGCAATGGGCTGAAAACGAACATACTGTTGTAGGTGAATTGATGCATAAGAAGACTCATGATCCATATCTTATAGAAAAACGAAATGATGTGCTTATAGTTCGCGCTCTTCCGGTTTCTTCAAGAAGTATAGGAATAAGTGGAGAATGTGATATAGTAGAATTCCATAAATGTGATGAAGGCATAAAACTTATAGGACATCGTGGTTTATATTCAGTTTACCCGGTTGAATATAAGAAGGGTAAACCCAAAGAAAGCGATGAGGATAAGTTGCAGCTTGCGGCACAGGCAATGTGCTTAGAAGAGATGTTTTTAACACAAATTCCGGAAGGCGCATTGTATTATGGTGAAACAAGAAGACGAGAGGTAGTGGAATTTACTGAAGAAATCAGAAATCAGGTAAAGAGTATTTTTGAGGAAATGCACGGGTATTATGAGAGAAAATATACTCCTAAAGTAAAAACAACAAAGGCTTGTTCGGGCTGTTCATTGAAAGACATTTGTCTGCCCAAACTTATGAAAACAGGTTCCGTTAAAGCATATGTCAGCAAGATGTTGGAGGATACATAATGAAAAAACTGCTTAATACATTGTATGTTACTTCAGAAAATAGCTATTTGGGGTTGGATGGAGAAAATATTGTTGTATATGATGATAAAAAAGAAATAGGAAGATTACCATTACATAATCTTGAAGGCATAGTTTCGTTTGGATATAGGGGAACAAGTCCGGCATTGATGGGAGCATGTGTAGAAAAGAATATTTCTTTGTGTTATCTTACTCCTCAGGGAAAATTTTTAGCAAGAGTTACAGGAAAAATAAAGGGAAATGTTGTTCTAAGGCAACAACAATTTTTAAGTAGCCGTGACGAAAAAATCAGTTTGGATATAGCTAAGAATTGCATTCTTGGAAAAGTATATAACGCAAGATGGATTTTGGAGAGGGCAATCAGGGATCATCCTATGCAGATAGATGTAGAGGCTGTTAAGAGTTCATCTGTAAAATTGAAAGAATTTCTTGAATATATACAAAATGCAAATTCAATCGAGCAACTTAGGGGATATGAGGGTGAAGCTGCAAGTATATATTTCGGAGTATTTGACGAATTGATATTGCAACAGAAAAAGGACTTTCAATTTCATGGAAGAAATAGAAGACCACCATTGGATAATGTAAATGCAATGTTATCGTTTGTATATACGTTACTGAATAATCAGATTACTTCCGCCTTAGAAGTGGTAGGATTGGATCCTTATGTTGGTTTCATGCATACAGACAGACCGGGAAGAACGTCATTATCGTTAGATTTGATAGAAGAATTACGTGCTGTTATGGCTGATCGTTTTGTACTATCGCTTATCAACAAGAAGATTGTTAATGGGAAAAATTTCACACAAAAAGAAAACGGGGCGGTGTTAATGGACTTTGATACCAGAAAAAAACTGCTGTCAGAGTGGCAGAACAAGAAAAAAGAAATTATTACTCACCCATATTTAAAAGAAAAAATTGAATGGGGAATGGTTCCTTATGTTCAGGCGATGCTTTTAGCACGATATCTCAGAGGTGATTTGGATGCATATCCTGTGTTTTTGTGGAAATGAGGTGATAAAATGATGGTTTTAATTACCTATGATGTTAATACAGAAACAGCCGCTGGCAGAGTGCGTTTAAGAAAGGTTGCAAAGCAATGTGTAAATTATGGACAGCGGGTTCAAAATTCTGTATTTGAATGTATTCTTGATAATGCGCAATGTATTATGCTGAAATCTTTATTAACAGATATTATTGATGAAAGTGTAGATAGTTTGAGATTTTATTATTTAGGAAATAGTTATAAAACAAAAGTGGAACATATTGGTGTGGATCATGGGATAGCCGTTGATGAAACATTAATACTTTAGTCATTGCGGTGCGAGCAATAAGTGAACAAAGATTTACTGGGTGATTCGCACTCAAAAAGATATAAAAAATGATTTGTAATACATAAATTTATGCTACTGTATAAATTTTTGTGTTCAGATTTGATAAATATGTCAATATTGTGCATCATGTTGAAAAAGTATTGTGCAATATTGCTGTCACTCCCTTCGTGGGAGTGTGGATTGAAATACAGATTGTAGACATCACAACCACAGAAAAAACATGTCACTCCCTTCGTGGGAGTGTGGATTGAAATAAAGTGAGACTAATCACTATTGTAGTGACGAGGTGTCACTCCCTTCGTGGGAGTGTGGATTGAAATAACAGAAAAAAGATTAAAAACTAAATATCCAAAAGTCACTCCCTTCGTGGGAGTGTGGATTGAAATTATCAGCTTGAATTAATTTAATATTAAAAATTAGTCACTCCCTTCGTGGGAGTGTGGATTGAAATACAGATTGTAGACATCACAACCACAGAAAAAACATGTCACTCCCTTCGTGGGAGTGTGGATTGAAATAGATACAGTAAAGGCTTTAGGCGATTGGGAGATAGGTCACTCCCTTCGTGGGAGTGTGGATTGAAATATAGAAAGAGATATTTTCCTTGGTTGTAAAATAAGTCACTCCCTTCGTGGGAGTGTGGATTGAAATATAGCAGATGATGGACACGCAGTTGTTAGAGTTAGTCACTCCCTTCGTGGGAGTGTGGATTGAAATAGAAACAGGAAAAATTATAAGTGGTACAGAAAAACGTCACTCCCTTCGTGGGAGTGTGGATTGAAATACAAAAAACGTCGACTGACTCGTACACCCCATTCGTGTCACTCCCTTCGTGGGAGTGTGGATTGAAATTGTTATGGCTTTATATAAAATTTTAGATAATGAAGTCACTCCCTTCGTGGGAGTGTGGATTGAAATTGTTAAACAAATAGGAAAAAGTTTTGACACAAAGCGTCACTCCCTTCGTGGGAGTGTGGATTGAAATATAAGTACCTATTTTTGCAGTCGGTCTTTGCACTGGTCACTCCCTTCGTGGGAGTGTGGATTGAAATAATCATTTGACTATCCGATATAGCGATAGCAACAGTCACTCCCTTCGTGGGAGTGTGGATTGAAATCTCATCAAGCTGTGATGAAATATCAATCTTTTGTCGTCACTCCCTTCGTGGGAGTGTGGATTGAAATAATGAACGCAGTGTTGTCATTCAGATAACTATTCATGTCACTCCCTTCGTGGGAGTGTGGATTGAAATACAAAAAACGTCGACTGACTCGTACCCCCCATTCGGTCACTCCCTTCGTGGGAGTGTGGATTGAAATTCTCCTAAACCCATATTTTAATGCACTTGGAATTGTCACTCCCTTCGTGGGAGTGTGGATTGAAATACATGACAAATTGGAGAGTAGTTTACCCAGTTACGTCACTCCCTTCGTGGGAGTGTGGATTGAAATAATAAAGCGGGTGTCTATTGAGATAGGGGCATTAGTCACTCCCTTCGTGGGAGTGTGGATTGAAATTGTACACTATTTGACCTATGTTAAAAGGATTCGAGTCACTCCCTTCGTGGGAGTGTGGATTGAAATAACTTCCGAAAGCCTAACAAGTGGGTTTTTAACTGTCACTCCCTTCGTGGGAGTGTGGATTGAAATATTTGATACTTGTATTATATTCTAAAATTAGAATAGTCACTCCCTTCGTGGGAGTGTGGATTGAAATGATATTAAATAAAATGGCACATATCTAACTTGTTGTCACTCCCTTCGTGGGAGTGTGGATTGAAATCAGTGTTTAGATTTGTTAGATGATTTTATAGCAGGTCACTCCCTTCGTGGGAGTGTGGATTGAAATAGAAAAGCCGTGGTTTAGTCGTTGACGGCATATGGTCACTCCCTTCGTGGGAGTGTGGATTGAAATGAGGATACAGTCAACCTACTATTACAAGTTACAGCGTCACTCCCTTCGTGGGAGTGTGGATTGAAATCGCAAGCTTATTTAAATATGCCTTCCTGTCTCTTGTCACTCCCTTCGTGGGAGTGTGGATTGAAATTAATATTAGAATATAATACAATCATAGCAAAAAGGTCACTCCCTTCGTGGGAGTGTGGATTGAAATAGAAAAGCAGGGGGCTTGCAGTAGATGGAATATGTGTCACTCCCTTCGTGGGAGTGTGGATTGAAATCTGCAGACCGCCGAGCGGCGGTTTCGACTATTTTGTCACTCCCTTCGTGGGAGTGTGGATTGAAATCACGAATAGTTGACGTTTTAAAAAGCTCTGAAACGTCACTCCCTTCGTGGGAGTGTGGATTGAAATAATAATTATCTAACTATCTAATTGATTAATCATGTCACTCCCTTCGTGGGAGTGTGGATTGAAATTTGATAAACTTACGATAGTGTCAGCAGCTTGGATCGTCACTCCCTTCGTGGGAGTGTGGATTGAAATTTTAACTGAAAAGTCAAATGAGATTGAAAAGAAACGTCACTCCCTTCGTGGGAGTGTGGATTGAAATACTCTTTGCTTAATAAATAAAGAAGAAAATAAATGTCACTCCCTTCGTGGGAGTGTGGATTGAAATCATATAAGGATGAGCTTATTATTGATGGCGAAACAGTCACTCCCTTCGTGGGAGTGTGGATTGAAATCTACAGAAATTTGTACATATCGAGATCCGATTAATGTCACTCCCTTCGTGGGAGTGTGGATTGAAATGAACTATTTGAAGTACCATATGCAGCACATAAAAGTCACTCCCTTCGTGGGAGTGTGGATTGAAATAAGGCAAAACGACTTGATAATGGAGAATGGGTTACGTCACTCCCTTCGTGGGAGTGTGGATTGAAATTCAATAATTTAAAAGAAGATATAATAATTTACTAGTCACTCCCTTCGTGGGAGTGTGGATTGAAATTATTAGACGTTGATATATATATATCTGGTTTTTTGTCACTCCCTTCGTGGGAGTGTGGATTGAAATACCAAATATAAAACAATAGTCGTGTGCGCCGGTTGTCACTCCCTTCGTGGGAGTGTGGATTGAAATTGTCTATTGACGGTGTAACGGATTTAATTACTAAGTCACTCCCTTCGTGGGAGTGTGGATTGAAATTTGTAGACACAGTAGGAACAGTATATAGTTGCATAGTCACTCCCTTCGTGGGAGTGTGGATTGAAATACCACTGCTTAGTGCAATATTTGATAACATACTGTCACTCCCTTCGTGGGAGTGTGGATTGAAATTCCTTTATTTTAAAATAATAGCTAAATGGTCATGGTCACTCCCTTCGTGGGAGTGTGGATTGAAATCAGTATAGACCACTACCCACTTTTGTTTCGTCAAGTCACTCCCTTCGTGGGAGTGTGGATTGAAATAAAATTATGAAATGTATTCAAAACCCATAGGCAAGTCACTCCCTTCGTGGGAGTGTGGATTGAAATTACAGATATACCTATTAGGTGTATGGATTTATGGTCACTCCCTTCGTGGGAGTGTGGATTGAAATATAAATGATACTTTTAATTTTTTATCTGCTCTAAAAGTCACTCCCTTCGTGGGAGTGTGGATTGAAATAAAATATATATGGCACAAAATAAGGTTAGTATGTGTCACTCCCTTCGTGGGAGTGTGGATTGAAATATACAAGCAGGTAAATATGGCGCTCGAAACGTACGTCACTCCCTTCGTGGGAGTGTGGATTGAAATACTTGCCATTGCAGTAGATGGAGAACCTTTACAGTGTCACTCCCTTCGTGGGAGTGTGGATTGAAATATCTGTCTTTGAATGTTCTCGTTCGACAAAACTTGTCACTCCCTTCGTGGGAGTGTGGATTGAAATTATACTGAATGTTGCAAAGGCGCAAGAAAAAAATGGTCACTCCCTTCGTGGGAGTGTGGATTGAAATTATGCCAGTTATCAGAAGAATGTGCAGAACTTATACGTCACTCCCTTCGTGGGAGTGTGGATTGAAATAGTAAAGTTGCTCAAAATATGCAAAAACTTGGCAGTCACTCCCTTCGTGGGAGTGTGGATTGAAATGTTAAACCTACCTGTCATATCAAGAGTAAGTAAGGTCACTCCCTTCGTGGGAGTGCGGATTGAAATGATGAAACCACAATGGAATGGTTTATCTGGTAAAGTCACTCCCTTCGTGGGAGTGCGGATTGAAATGATGCAGGTAACTCTGGTTTCTTTCTTTCCAACAGTCACTCCCTTCGCGGGAGCGCGGATTGAAATGCTAGATAAATACTATATATTGCAACTCTCATGGGTCACTCCCTTCGTGGGAGTGTGGATTGAAATCAGGAGAAAGTAAAAGCAATCTTCAAGGCTGATAAGTCACTCCCTTTGTGGAAGTATAAATTTTGAGAATATTATGTGTAAATTTAGTGGTATAAGTAATTCCTTTTGTTGTGATTTTAATGTGACTTATTTTGGCAGAATGTAAATATATAAAGAAAAATAAAGTAATGTAAGTATGATGATTAGATGCTATAAAATGAATGTTTATGATTCAAAAAAGTAGTTCTTTATCCGGCAACCAACGAATATTGCTGTTGCTGCACCAAAGACTCTATCTGTTTTTGATATGATTTACCACCAAATAAGCTGCTGAGTGGTCAAGAAAATCTTTCAAATCTGGATAAAATAAGGATAATTAATCTTAATATTGCTATGCGATAATATAAATGTTATTCTGAATTAAAAGAAATTAATCAGTGGGAGGCACATATATTGGGTATTTATATAAATCCGTCAGCCAGATCATTTGAAATGGCATTAAATTCAGAAATATTTATTGACAAAAGTGGGTTGATAAAAGAAACAAATAGATGCATAAATACACTCCAAAGATATATGTGTGTAAGCCGTCCGAGACGTTTCGGAAAATCAATGGCTATGGATATGCTTTCAGCATATTATGAGAGAAATATCAATACAGAAAACCTTTTTGGCAATTTGGAAATAAGTCAGGATCAATCATATAAAAAACATCTTAATCAATATGATGTTTTAAAGATTAATATGCAGGATTTTTTAAGTGCGGCTCATTGTGTTGATGATATGCTTAAGATGTTGAACAATGATATAATTAAAGATTTTTCATTAGAATATAATGAGGTAAATTTCCGTGATGAAAATAATCTCATGCGTGTGATGCAGGATGTGTATGCGGCAACAGAAAGACCATTTGTGATACTTATTGATGAATGGGATTGTCTGTTCAGGGAATATACACAAGATAAAGATGCACAGAAGAAATACCTTGATTTTTTGCGTGGCTGGTTAAAAGACAAATATTATATCGCATTGGCATATATGACAGGAATACTTCCAATAAAAAAATATGGATCACATTCGGCTCTTAATATGTTTACTGAATATTCTATGACAGATATGGGAGCGTTGGCAGAATATTTCGGTTTTACAGATGATGAAGTGAAAAAATTATGCGCTAGATATGAAATGGATTTTGATGAAGCCAGGGCATGGTATAATGGATATAAACTTGTATCCCACAGCAGATATGGCACAAAAACATATTCGATGTATAGTCCAAAATCTGTAGTTGAGGCAATGCTGAAGCATAAATTTGGAACATATTGGAATCAGACCGAAACATACGAGGCTTTGAAAGTATATATACAGATGAATATGGATGGACTTAAAGATGCAGTGATAAAGATGCTGGCAGGTGAGAGTATTATGATAAACACAGGCACATTTGCGAATGATATGACATCATTTGCAACAAAAGATGATGTGTTAACACTTTTGGTTCATCTTGGATATCTGACATATGATAGTGAAAATGAAATGATAGCAATTCCAAATCGTGAAGTATCAAAAGAATATATAAATGCGATAAGTACGATGGATTGGACGGAAGAGATAAAATTTAAATGACTACAAAGGAAATCTGCTTTTAGCTGGGATCAATTATAACAAGAAAACTAAAAAACATGAATGTGTTATTGAAAAATGGGAGCTGTAGGCTTCCATTTTTTACCTGTAAGCTTCCATTTTCCACCTTGCAAGATATCCCATTATGCTTTAAAATATTTATAACTATGTACAGATGTCTGAACCAGAATACATCTGATCTTATAACAACTACAAACATAAATATTTAAGAGGACGAAAACATGATAAACAAATTAGTAGAAAAAATCAAAAAAACAAATGCACCTATAGTAGTAGGCCTTGATCCAATGCTTTCATATGTGCCTGAGCACATCCAGAAGAAAGCCTTTGAGGAGTTTGGCGAGACACCGGCAGGAGCAGCCGAGGCAATATGGCAGTATAACAAGGCAATTGTAGATGCTACATATGACCTGATCCCAGCTGTAAAGCCACAGATCGCCATGTATGAGCAGTTTGGTGTTGAGGGTGTAAAAGCATTCCAGAAGACAGTAGATTATTGCCATGAGAAAGACCTTGTAGTTATCGGAGATGTAAAGAGAGGAGATATCGGATCTACATCTTCAGCATATGCTACAGGACATCTCGGAAAAGTACAGATAGGAAGCAAGAGCTATTCTACATTTAATGAGGATTTTGCAACAGTAAATCCGTACCTTGGAACAGACGGAATCAAGCCATTTGTTGACGTATGTAAAGAGGAAAAGAAAGGAATCTTCATCCTTGTAAAGACATCTAATCCATCAAGCGGGGAATTTCAGGACAGAGTTATAGACGGACGTCCATTATATGAATGGGTAGGCGAGAAAGTTGCTGAATGGGGAGCTGACTGCATGGGAGATTCATACAGTTATGTAGGTGCTGTTGTCGGAGCAACTTACCCAGAGCAGGGAGAGATCCTTCGTAAAGTAATGCCAAAGAGCTTTATCCTTGTACCGGGATATGGTGCACAGGGTGGAAAAGGTGCTGACCTTGTACATTTCTTTAATGAAGACGGACTTGGCGCTATCGTAAACTCATCACGTGGAATCATTGCAGCATACAAACAGGACAAATATAAAGATATGGGAATCACACCTGAAAACTTTGCTGATGCATCACGCAAGGCGGTTGAAGATATGATCGAAGACATCGCAGGAGCGCTTGCAAACCGCTAAAAAGCTGGATTTTGTTGAAGAAAATCATAAAGACAATTAGAAAAAAACGCAAACAGGTTCATTTTAAATATAACCAGGGAGAAAAAATGGCAGAGAAATTTGAGGAGATAGCGGTTGTAGTAGACCAGAATGCGCTTGGCAGCGGGATCTATGACCTTACACTTAAGACAAAAAATATAGCAAAAGCGGCAAAAGCAGGACAGTTTGTATCAGTTTATTCAAATGACAGGAGCAAGCTTCTTCCACGTCCGATCAGCCTTTGTGGAATCGACAGGGATGAGGACACGATAAGACTTGTTTACCGCGTGACAGGTGAGAATACAGGAACAGAGGAATTTTCAAAGCTTGTTATGGGAGACAGGATACGGATACTTGGACCTTTAGGTAACGGATTTACAGTAGAACCGGGAAAGAAAGCATTTCTTATCGGTGGAGGAATCGGAGTTCCGCCAATGCTTCAGCTGGCAAAGGATATAAATTCAGGTGTTGTTCAGACATCCGGTGCTGTTGATGCAAATACTCAGGAAAAAGGGCAGACAGAGGAAAAGCAGATAAACGGCCATGGCAAAAAAATATGCGATATGAACATCATCATGGGATACCGTGACGAGAATACATTCCTTCTCGATGAATTTAAAGAGCAGGCAGATTCATTTGTCGCAACAGAGGATGGAAGTGTCGGAACAAAGGGCAATGTCATTGATGCGATAAAGGAAAATGGCCTTGAGGCGGATGTGATCTATGCGTGTGGACCAATGCCAATGCTTCGTGCATTAAAAGCTTATGCGATGGAGCATGATATGGAATGTTATGTTTCGATGGAAGAGCGCATGGCATGTGGAATCGGTGCATGTCTTGCCTGTGTCTGCAAGACAAAGGATAAGGATGCACACAGCAACGTAAACAACAAGCGTATCTGCAAAGAAGGCCCTGTTTTCAATGCGAAGGAGGTAGAACTGTAATGAGTACATCGGATATGAACAGATCAGATATCAATATGTCGGTAAATATTGCCGGAGTTGAGTGGAAAAACCCGGTTACAGTAGCTTCCGGAACATTTGGCTCAGGAGCAGAGTACAGTGAGTTTGTAGACTTAAATAAACTTGGTGCGGTTACAACAAAAGGTGTTGCTAATAAACCATGGGAAGGCAATCCTACACCGAGAGTTGCCGAGGTATATGGAGGAATGTTAAATGCAGTAGGCCTCCAGAATCCGGGAATAGAGCTTTTTTGCAAGAGAGATATTCCTTTCTTAAAGAAATATGATACAAAGATTGTCGTAAATGTCTGCGGACATTCAGCGGAAGAGTACATTAATGTCGTAAAAAGACTTGCGGATGAGCCAATCGATATGATGGAGATCAATATATCATGCCCGAACGTCAAAGAGGGCGGTATTGCTTTCGGAACAGATCCAAAGGGAGTCGAGGCTATAACAAAAGAAGTCAAAAAATACGCAAAGCAGCCTGTCATCATGAAGCTTTCTCCTAATGTCACAAGTATTGCAGAGATAGCAAAAGCAGCTGAGGCTGGTGGAGCGGATGCGGTTTCACTTATCAATACAATAACAGGGATGAAAATAGACATTAACAGGCGCAAGTTTGTACTTGCAAACAAGACGGGCGGCATGAGCGGTCCAGCGGTACATCCGGTCGCAGTCCGCATGGTTTATGAGACTGCAAATGCAGTAAACATCCCAATCATAGGAATGGGTGGAATAACAAATGCCGCAGATGCGATAGAGATGATCCTTGCCGGTGCAACAGCTGTGTCGGTCGGAACAGCAAATTTTGTAAATCCAAAGACAACAGAACAGATAGTTGATGGAATTGCAGAGTATATGTACAAATATGGTGTAAGAGATATAAAAGAGCTCGTAGGAGCTGTAAAATAAGAAAAACTGATCACGAATTTAAAATATCATGATTGATGTTTTCTTTAAAAATATGGTGGAAATCGTGAAATGAACCACTGAAATTTCCGAGTATCCACATGATCTTTGTAAAGGCAGCCTCAAGGGTCATATCATACGTCTGGAGATATCTGAAGCGGTTCTGTATACGCTGGCCGACTTCATAAGTTGCGATATCACTTCCCTCGTATGTGACCTGGGTTGCCATTATTATTATCTTTTCATTTTCGGCATATTTATCTTTTAATCTCCCGAGATCATCGATCAGATTGATCGGTATACCACCGACACCGAAACTTTCTATAATAATGCAGTCATACTGCTCAAATAAAGTTTCAAGAATGTCGGAAGTTATTCCCGGTGTAAGCTTTAATACAAATACTTTGGGATCAAGTGAATGATAGAATTTAACCCCGCCTGTCACAGGTTCATTTATGAAACGGATGATTTTTCCGTTGTTCTGGACAGATGCAATGGATGGATAATTAATGCTTGCAAAAGCGTCAAAACTGAAGCTCTTGTTCTTTTTAGCGCGGGTTCCTGCGATAACTTTTCCGTAAAAAACAACATTTACATTATTTGAATCAGGATCAGCTGCATATAAAATAGAATCCATGAGATTCTTTTTCGCATCAGTTATCTCCATGCCTATTGGTTTTTGAGAACCTGTCAGGACGATAGGCTTTGGGCTGTTTTGTATGAGATAAGAAAGGGCGGCAGCTGTATACGCAAGCGTATCAGTGCCGTGACATATGACAAAGCCGTCAAATCCTTCATAATATCTTTCGATCGCTTCTGAAATCATAAGCCAGTGTTTATAATATACGTCAGTACTGTCAAGGTTACAAAGCTGAAGAGTTTCTATTTCTATGTCAGCTGGAATTTCTGGTATGAATTCTAAAATCTGTGGTGCGTTTAATCCGGGAATGAGCCCGTTTTCACTCTTTACGGAGGCTATCGTTCCACCGGTAAATATTATAAGAATCTTTCGCTGTGCCATATGTTTCTCCTGATTACTGTTAAATTCCATGCCTGTCTGTGGTGGACGACGTATAGTGTGGACACTCGATATGTTTTTGAGTCGTGTGGGCGTTAATGTCGCAATAGACGTAGCGGTCGGCACAAAAAATTCTCGTTCAAGCCTCAAAGTCTTCCTACTGTGATAGCGGGTCGATGGCGCGTTTGATTTTTTGTGCCGTAATATACAATACGGCTATGCGGCATTTACGCCCACTAGACGAAAAAACCTTGAGAATGTCCGCACTATACGTCGTCCACCACAGACAGGCATGGAAAGTTTCTGTTATTTACATATATTTATAAAGTGTTCATGAATGACTGTATTGTCGCTCATTTCAGGATGAAATGCAAGCCCAATCTGGTTTTTATATTGTACGGCAACGATTTTATCGTCGACTGTCGCAAGAATATCGACATCCGGTGTACATTTTTCGATATAAGGTGCGCGGATGAATACCATAGGGTATTCGCCGAAGCCTTTAAGAGGCGCATCTGTTATAAAGCTTCCAAGCTGGCGGCCGTAGGCGTTCCTTTTTACGGTTACAGGCAGTGTGCCGAAATATCTGGCATCGTCATTAGATATATTTTCTGATAAAAGTATAAGTCCGGCGCATGTCGCAAGAACCGGCATGCCATCTTCGATCATCTTTTTTATCGGGGTAAACATATCAAGCTGCTTTAAAAGCTTGCCCTGAACTGTACTTTCGCCGCCCGGAAGGATAATGCCGTCTATACCGTCAAGGTCAGATTTTTGACGGAGTTCGACACACTCGGTGCCGAGACTCTCTATCATTTTTTTATGTTCGATGAAAGCGCCCTGAAGTGCTAGAACTCCAATCTTCATTCTATTTACCTCTTTCTTCCATTATAAGAGAAATTTCATCTGCATTTATTCCGACCATTGCAGGACCGAGATCCTCTGAGAGCTTTGCGATAAGAGCAGCATCTTTATAATTAGTAACTGCCTGTACGATTGCTGAGGCTCTCTTCTTTGGATCGCCTGATTTGAAGATTCCTGATCCGACGAATACACCTTCTGCTCCGAGCTGCATCATAAGAGCTGCATCGGCAGGAGTTGCAACACCGCCGGCTGCAAAGTTTACTACAGGAAGTTTTCCGTTATCATGCACATACTGTACAAGCTCATAAGGAACCTGAAGCTGTTTTGCTTCTTCAAAAAGCTCATCCTCACGAAGTGATGTGATCTTTCTGATCTGTGAATTCATTTTTCTCATGTGGCGTACAGCCTGAACGACATCACCTGTACCAGGCTCACCCTTTGTCCTGATCATAGAAGCTCCCTCGTTGATACGGCGGAGTGCTTCACCGAGATCCCTTGCTCCGCAGACAAATGGAACCTTAAACTGTGTTTTGTCGATATGATAAACGTCATCAGCAGGTGAAAGAACCTCTGATTCATCAATATAATCGATCTCTATGGCTTCAAGGATCTGTGCCTCAACAAAATGTCCGATACGGCATTTAGCCATGACAGGAATGCTGACGGCCTCCTGGATACCCTTTATCATTTTAGGGTCGCTCATACGTGAAACACCACCGGCTGCCCTTATATCAGCAGGGATACGCTCAAGTGCCATAACTGCACATGCGCCTGCCTCCTCAGCAATCTTTGCCTGCTCCGGTGTAGTGACGTCCATGATGACGCCGCCCTTTAACATCTGGGCTAAGCCTTTATTTAATTCGTACTGTTTATTATCCATTTTAAAAATCCTCCTGATGCGTAGTCGTTAGAAATAAATTTGATCAAATTAAAATTGTAATCTGTAAAAATGTAACGCGTTAACAATTTAAAACCTGCGATAAAGATAAAACAAAACTGGATATATTGAAATATCCAATTTGATATTAAAATATAAGACCAAAATAACTTGCTGGAAATTGTTAACCGGTAAGTCCACATCCCGGACTGCACGAACAACAATTTAAATGTGGGGAGTTTTAGGTATTGATACATTGAGAAAATATACATTGATATAAATTAAATTTATAACCGGCTAACAAATATTGATAACCCTAATTGCATTTACAAAATTAAATATAAGTGTTAACATACAATTACTTACAAATCATATACGAATAGTAGGATATGAAGCTGGAGATGCAGTTTATTATGCACAGCATATAGATCAGCGGATTCCACATATATTTATATAAAGAGGTAACAGATATGGCAAAGATAGCAAAACAGTTAACTGAACTTATAGGACACACACCATTGCTTGAACTTACAAATTATGAAAAAAACAATGGGCTTGAGGCAAAGATAATAGCGAAGCTTGAATATTTCAACCCGCTCGGAAGTGTAAAGGACAGAGTTGCTGCGGCAATGATAGAGCAGGGGATAAAGGACGGAAAGATAGATAATGAAACCATTATAATAGAGCCGACAAGCGGAAATACAGGTATAGGGCTTGCATTTGTGGCAGCTGCAAAGGGACTTAAGCTTATCCTTATAATGCCGGATACAATGAGCGTGGAGAGAAGAAAGATAGTTACTGCACTTGGAGCACAGATCATACTTACTCCTGGACGTGAGGGAATGCGTGGTGCGATAGCAGAGGCGGAGAGGCTTAAGAAAGAATATGGCAATGCATTCATACCGCAGCAGTTTGAGAATGAGGCAAATCCTGATATACACAAAAGAACAACGGCACAGGAAATATGGGATGACACGGACGGAAATGTTGATATCTTCATATCATCAGTAGGAACAGGCGGAACGATAACAGGAACCGGGCTGGGCCTTAAGGAAAAGAATCCTGATGTAAAGATCATAGCGGTTGAGCCGGCAGGCTCACCTGTACTTTCTGGAGGAAAACCCGGACCACATAAGATACAGGGTATCGGAGCAGGCTTTATTCCAAAGGTTATGCGGATGGACATCGTGGATGAGGTCATTGCGGTTGAGAACGATGCGGCATTTGATATGGCACGTCAGGCAGCAAAAAGTGACGGACTGCTTGTGGGAATTTCGTCAGGTGCTGCGTTTTATGCGGCTGTCGAGCTTGCAAAAAGGCCGGAAAACAAAGGAAAGAACATAGTTGTCCTTCTTCCGGATACGGGGGAGAGATACCTTTCAACACCACTGTTTACAGTAAAATAGATTAGAGATTGCACTGGGAATAAAGACATGAAAAAAAGACTGATAATTGCGGCAGTTCTGTCATCAATGATGGTGCTTACGGCATGTTCCGGGAAATCGGATGACGGTACTATTACGATAACAAATGTTTCGTATGATCCGACAAGAGAATTTTATGAAAAATATAATAAGATTTTTGAGTCATATTATGAAGAAAAATATGGCACAAAGGTGGATGTCATTCAGTCACATGGAGGATCAGGAAGTCAGGCACGTTCAGTTGTGGAGGGCTGTAATGCTGATGTGGTCACACTTGCATTAGAGCACGATGTGGATCTTATACAAAGGACAGGACTTATAGATGAGGGCTGGATAGATGAGTTTCCACAGGACTCATCGCCGTACACTTCAACAATAGTATTTCTTGTAAGAAAGGGAAATCCCAAAGACATAAATGACTGGGATGACATCATAAAGGATGGTGTGGATGTTATAACACCAGATCCCAAAAGCAGCGGCGGTGCATGCTGGAATTTCCTTGCAGCACTAAGCTATGCAAAAGAAAATTATGATGATGAAAAATCACAGAAAAGCTTTATGAAAAAGCTATATGAAAATGTTTCGGTTATGGATTCGGGAGCGCGCGGTTCCACCACAACGTTTGTTGAAAACGGTCAGGGTGATGTGCTCATTGCGTGGGAAAATGAAGCACTTGCAACGCTTGATTCATATCCAGGCAAATATGAAGTTATAGATCCGTCGGTCAGCATACTTGCACAGCCGAGTGTTGCGATCGTGGATGATAATGCAAAGAGCAACAAAACAGAAGAAGTAAGCAAAGAATATCTGGATCATTTATATAGTGATGATGCGCAAAGACTCATAGGAGAGAGCGGATACAGACCGGCAAACGAAACGATATTAAATGAGTTTTCTGATAAGTTTGATTTAAATATCAGGCTTTGGAGTATAGATGATTATGGTGGATGGGATGAAGCTTACAAAACATATTTTGATGATGGAGCAATGTTCGATGAAATCTACAGCAACTGATAAATCAATTAAATCAAAGAACATAAAGACAAGAGTTATCCCCGGATATCATCTGACATTCGGAATAGTAGTCGCAATGTTGTCGGTGATCGTCCTTATTCCGCTGGCATCAGTGCTTGTTTATTCCTTAAAGATTTCACCGGCTGAGTTTGTCGGACTTATTTTAAAGGAAAATGTAAGAAATGCATTTATTACAAGTATAGTAAGTTCGTTTATAGCAGCAGTGATAAATACAATTTTTGGACTTATAGCTGCATGGACACTCGTAAAATATGATTTTCCGGGAAAATGGCTGCTTGACGGACTTATTGAACTTCCGTTTGCACTTCCCACAGCAGTAGCGGGAATCACACTTTCAAAGCTTTATTCAGATACAGGTTTTTTTGGAAAAGGGTTATCAAAGATTGGAATAAACATAGCATATACACAGGCAGGAATTGTTATGGCACTTGTTTTTGTTGGACTTCCATTTGTTATAAGAGCAGTACAGCCTATACTTGAAAAGATGGACGGACAGTACGAGGAAGCCGCATTCATGCTTGGGGCAAGCCCACGGAAAACATTTTTTAAGGTGATACTTCCGGAACTTAAGCCGGCACTGCTTACGGGTTTCGGACTTGCATTTGCAAGAGGAATCGGAGAGTACGGAAGCGTTATCTACATATCAGGAAACAGCGCAAAGAACAGGACACAGGTCGTATCCTATGTCATAATGCAGAAGTTAAGCTACATCGACTATGAGAGTGCGACAGCGATAGCGCTTGTGATGCTTATAATATCATTTTTATTACTCTTATTTGTAAATATAGTACAGGTAAGACAGTCACAGAGAACAAACTTATTATAGAAAGGAGCCGGAAAGATGAGTGAACAGCAGAAACTCGAAAAAAGTAAAAAGCGTACAAAAATATGCATGATCACCATAACGGTTCTTTTCATTTTTATTATGCTTGTCGTACCGCTTGTGTCAGTCATGGCAAGTGCATTAAAAGAAGGATTCGGATTTTATCTTAAAGCGGTATCGACAGAATATGTAGTGTCTGCGCTTAAGGTAACACTTATAGCAACAATATTTGCCGTAGTCATAAACACATTCTTTGGAATATGTGCGGCATGGCTTCTGACAAGATTTTCCTTCAAGGGAAAACAGATACTGGCTACACTTATAGATATACCATTTTCTATTTCACCGGTTATCGTTGGACTTGCATATCTTATGACCTTCGGAAGGCTTGGATGGTTTTACCCGGTGATCAGGGCATTCAATGAATTTTTCGGAACAAACATAAGGATAACTTTTGCAATTCCGGGTGTTGTGCTTGCAACTATTTTTGCGACTTTTCCATTTGTGTCGAGGGAAATAATCCCGGTTTTAAATGCACAGGGAAAAGACGAGGAGGAAGCAGCAGCCCTAATGGGAGCATCAGGATTTACCATTTTCAGAAAGATAACACTTCCCCATATGAAGTGGGGACTTATATACGGAATCATACTTTGTACGGCAAGGGCACTCGGAGAATTCGGTGCGGTAAATGCCTTATCAAAGACAAGGGGAGAGACATTTACACTTCCGCTTGAGATAGATGCGCTTTATATGTCCGGGACAGAAAGTTCGATAACATCGGCATTTGCAGTATCATCAATACTTGTTATAATAGCACTTATAATTCTCTTTGCCAGAAACATCATAGAGCACAGGTTTAAAACAGATCATTAGGATGCAGGAGGACAGAACATGTACGTTGAGATGAAAAATATATACAAAAAATATGGAAACTTCCTTGCATCGGATAATGTAAGCTTTGGTGTTGAAAAAGGAAAACTAGTCGCATTGCTTGGCCCGTCAGGCAGCGGCAAGACAACACTTCTTCGAATGATCGCAGGACTTGAGACTCCGAATTCCGGAGATATATACATAGACGGAAAAAGGGTAAATGATATACCTGCAGCAAAAAGAGGGATAGGGTTTGTATTCCAGAATTATGCATTGTTCAGGTATATGACAGTTTACGATAATGTCGCTTTTGGGCTTGAGCTTCAAAAGGTCCCGAAAAAAGAAATAAAAGAAAGAGTTATGAAACTTCTTGAGATGACAGGACTTTCCGGTATGGAAAAAAGATATCCAAACCAGCTGTCGGGAGGTCAGAGGCAGAGAGTTGCATTTGCCAGAGCACTCGCACCTAACCCACAGGTACTTTTACTGGATGAGCCTTTTGCGGCGATCGATGCGAAAGTCCGTGGAGAACTAAGGACCTGGCTTAAGGAACTTGTGGAAAAACTTGGGATCACAAGCATTTTTGTAACACATGACCAGGATGAGGCGGTTGAGGTCGCAGACGAGATAATAATTACTAATCATGGTACAATAGAGCAGATGGGAACACCGCTTGCGATATATAAATCACCGGATACACCATTTGTGGCACAGTTTATCGGACATTCAACGGTCGTTGAGGATTATGACAGACTGAAAGGCTTCGATATGATCGAAAATGCAAAACGTGCTGTGATAAGACCAGAGTTTATAAAGATCTCAAAGAGTGGCAACTTAAACAGGTATATGTCGGCCGCAGAGGAAGGAATCGTTACAGATGTCGTGTTCAGGGGAAACAGGGTAGATGTGTCTGTAAATATAAACGGAATTGAGGTTACCGGTGAAAGATCATTGGAAAAAGATCTGGTAAGTGTAGGCGAGCGGGTGCATGTCCTGATCTATAGATTGTACATATTTGATGATCACAAGACATATCTCATGGAAAACAGTGAGATGCAGGAGCAGGATGTATTCTATATTTAGTATAGCGTATTATGTGTGATGTTTTGCGTATGTATGGTATGATGTCATGAATAATGCAGATATAAAGGAGATAAATATGAAAATTGAGAGCAGAAAGATTTTGCACACGGACATTCTCATAATAGGCGGCGGAACAGCTGGATGCTATGCAGCGCTTACTATTCGTGAAAAATCAGATTATTCAGTTATAATTGCCGAGAAAGCAAATATCAAAAGAAGCGGCTGTCTTGCAGCCGGTGTAAATGCAATAAATGCATATATAGTAAAGGGCAGAAAGCCGGAAGATTATGTTGACTATGCTAAAAAGGATGCTGACGGGATCGTAAGGGAAGACCTTCTTATGACCATGTCAGAGGGATTAAACCGTGTTACAGCAAAGATGGAGAGCCTTGGACTTGTAATTCTAAAGGATGAAAATGGCGAGTATGTTGCAAGAGGAAACAGAAACATCAAGATAAATGGTGAGAATATGAAACCTCTTTTGGCTGCGGCTGTTGAAAAACTCAAAGATGTTACTGTGATAAACAGGATAAATATCACGGACTACATAGTAGAAGATAACACGATAAAAGGAGCTTATGGCTTTTCTATAGATGATGGAACAGCCTATGAGATAAGAGCGAAAAAAGTACTCTGTGCGACAGGCGGTGCGGCTGGTCTGTACAGACCGAACAATCCGGGATTTTCAAGGCATAAAATGTGGTATCCGCCATTTAACACGGGTGCAGGATATGCAATGGGGATCAAAAGCGGCGCTGAGATGACAACGTTCGAGATGCGTTTTATAGCATTAAGATGTAAGGACACGATAGCACCTACAGGCACTATAGCACAGGGTGTCGGTGCAAAACAGATAAACTCAAAGGGTGAGGTCTACGAGACAAAATATGGTCTTACAACATCCGAGAGGGTTTATGGAACAGTAATGGAAAACTTACAGGGACGAGGGCCATGTTATTTAAGAACCGAAGGCATATCGCCACAGCAGGATGAATCGCTTAGAAAAGCATACCTTAATATGGCACCGAGCCAGACACTTAAATGGGTTGAGGCAGGCAAAGATCCAAGCAGACAGAATGTTGAGATCGAGGGAACTGAACCATACATTGTCGGAGGACATACGGCAAGCGGTTACTGGGTGGACACAAACAGGCAGACAACAATAAATGGTCTTTACGCGGCAGGAGATGTTGCGGGAGGATGTCCACAGAAATATGTAACAGGAGCTATGGTAGAGGGCGAGATTGCAGCACTCGACATGATAAATAAGCTTGATAAAGAAGAAAAAAATGCTGACTTCGAAAATGTAGGCGAAACCGAACAGAAAGCCTTTGATGAGAAAGTAAACGAATACAATAGTTTTCTTGCCGGTAAGACGCAGCAGTTTACAACGGAAGCTATCGAGGAAGCAATGCAGAAGGTCATGGATAATTATGCCGGCGGGATATCGACACATTATCAGTTTAATGAAAAACAGCTTGAACTTGCGGACGAAAAGATAAGACAGCTTATAAGGCTTGTCGATGGACTTCATGCTGATGATATGCATGATCTGATGTTTGTATATGAGTTAAAAGAAAGACTTACGGTATGCCTTTCGGTTATAGCACATCTGGGAGCCAGAAAAGAAACAAGATGGCACAGCTTTGCCGAGAATCTGGATCATCCTGATAAAAGTGAAGATTGGATGAAATATGTAAATTCTAAATACATAGACGGAAAGCTTCAGATAATATATAGAGATCTTGTCGGAAGGGAGGCACATTATGAGCATAATGATCGATAAACAAAAGTGTAAGGGCTGCGGACTTTGCACAGATGTATGTCCGGGAAGCCTTATTTATCAGGATGATGATAAAAAGGCATACATAAAATATCCAAAGGACTGCTGGGGATGTGCATCCTGTATAAAGGAATGCCATTTCGGGGCAATAGCACTTTATCTTGGAGCAGATATAGGTGGAATGGGAAGCCTTATGACAGTAAGATCGACACCGGACACGCTCACTTGGAACATAGAAAAGCGTGATGGAACAAGTGAACAGATTCTAATAAATAAAAAGGAATCGAATAAATATTAGATTAAGTTGTTAATACAAAAATAAAAAAGGATGGTAGAAAACATGAGTGAATTATCACATCTTGATGAACTTGAAGCAGAGGCAATATACATAATACGTGAAGTAGCTGCTGAATGTGAAAAACCTGTTATGCTTTATTCAATTGGAAAGGACAGCTCGGTAATGCTTCATCTTGCTATGAAGGCGTTTTATCCAGAGAAGCCGCCATTTCCATTTTTACATGTAAATACGACATGGAAATTCCATGAGATGATCGAATTCCGTGACCGTATAGCAAAAGAAAAAGGAATTGAGATGATCGAATATATAAATGAGGAAGGTGTAAAGCAGGGGATCAACCCGTTTGATCACGGTTCAGCATATACCGACATCATGAAGACACAGGCATTAAAGCAGGCTCTCGATAAATATGGCTTTACAGCTGCATTTGGCGGCGGACGAAGAGACGAGGAAAAATCAAGGGCAAAAGAGAGAATCTTCTCCTTCAGAAATGAGAACCACGCATGGGATCCAAAGAACCAGCGCCCAGAGATGTGGAAGCTCTATAATTCAAGGATCCAGAAAGGCCAGGAGGTCCGTGTATTCCCACTTTCTAACTGGACTGAGAAGGATATATGGCAGTACATAAAGAGAGAAAACATAGAGATACCTTCACTTTATTTTGCAAAGGAAAGACCTGTTGTATACAGAGATGGAAATATCATCATGGTTGATGATGACAGGATGAAGCTTCGTCCGGGAGAAGAGGTACAGATGAAGAGCGTCCGTTTCCGTACACTCGGATGTTATCCACTTACAGGTGGATGTGAGTCTACAGCTACAACACTTGACGAAATCATAGATGAGACATTAAGCGCTGTATCATCAGAGAGAACAACACGTGTTATCGATAATGAGGCAGCAGGAAGCATGGAAAGAAGAAAGAGAGAGGGATATTTTTAAAATGAGCGGATTATTAAAATTTATAACATGCGGAAGCGTGGATGATGGAAAATCAACTCTGATCGGACATATCTTATATGATTCAAAATTATTATATGCGGATCAGGAAAAGGCACTTGAGCTTGACAGTAAAGTAGGAAGCCGTGGCGGAGCTATAGATTACTCACTTCTTCTTGACGGACTTATGGCAGAAAGAGAACAGGGGATAACAATAGACGTTGCGTACCGTTATTTTACAACAGATAAGAGAAGCTTTATCGTAGCTGACACTCCGGGACATGAGGAGTATACAAGAAACATGGCTGTAGGTGCATCATTTGCGGATCTTGCCGTAATACTTATCGATGCAAAGCAGGGCGTTTTAGTACAGACAAGACGACACGCAAGAATCTGTGCACTTATGGGAATAAGATATTTTGTATTCGCAGTAAACAAGATGGATCTTGTCGGATATGACGAGAAGCGTTTTGATGAGATCACAAAACAGATCATTGAGCTTACAAAAGAACTTGGACTTGCGAATGTAAGGATCATTCCGGTTTCTGCAACAGAGGGTGACAACGTTACAACAAAATCAGAAAATATACCATGGTACAAAGGACCGGCACTCCTTCCTTATCTTGAGGATATAGATATCACAGAGGATGATTCGGAAGCAGGATTTTATATGCCTGTACAGAGAGTATGCCGTCCTGACCATACATTCAGAGGATTCCAGGGACAGATTGAAGCCGGAACGATAAAGGTCGGAGATGAGATCGTAACACTTCCAAGCAATGAGACAGCACACGTAAAGAGCATACATGTAGGTGACAAGGAAAGTGATTCTGCAAAGAAAGGACAGCCGGTTACGATCCAGCTTGACCGCGAGGTTGACGTATCAAGAGGATGCGTACTTACTGTAGATTCAGGTGCACAGACAGCATCATCTATCACAGCAACACTTCTTTGGATGGATGACGAGGAGCTATACAAAGGAAAGAACTTCTTCTTCAAACTCGGAACAAAGACAATTCCGGGAATTGTGACAAGCATTGAACACACTATCGATGTAAACACTGGAGAAGAAAAACCTGCTGAGACATTAAGCAAAAATGAGATCGCTGTCTGCAAAATTTCATTTGCTGATAAGATCGTTGTCGATAAATTTAAAAATCATAAGACATTAGGAGAATTCATCCTCATTGACCGTGTTACAGACATGACATCAGCATGTGGTGTTGTTGAGGAAGTACACACGGAGGAAAGCGGTCTTTACGAGGGAAGAATTGACAGAAACGTAAGAGCCGCAATAAAAGGCCAGAAAGCAATCACAGCAGTATTTGTCGATGGCGTAGATGGTGTAAACCGTGGATTTGTCGAGGATGTAGAAAAAGCATTGAATATCGATGGAAGACACACATATCTGTATGCGCCAAAGGACGGCGAAGATTTTGTAAATGTTGTAAAACATTTAAGCCATGCAGGAATAGTTGTACTTCTCCTCATAAACAAGAAGCAGGAAAAAGTACTTGAGGCTGAGAACATCGAGTTCACAAAAGACTGGAACAAAGATGGAAAAGATGTTGAAAAAGCTGCTGAATTTATCAAAAAACAGTCAGTGTACGACGGAGTTATCGTAAATACAAGCGAGTACATTTAAAATATAAGCAGATGGATAAGCATTCTGGCATATGAAAGCCGGGATGCTTATTTTTAATGTATAAAATCTTAAAATATAAATGTATTATTTTTAAACACATGATGATAATATAAGAATACTAATGCAGACTTTATACATATAGAGTGTTGATGGTGCCAGCCCGGATTCCCGCCGGCACCGCACCGGATAATATGTAAAAAGTTAAAGTATAAATGAGAAGGAGTATTTTATATGACAACAGAAACATTTAACATCAAAGTCGCAGGCTCAATGCCATACGCAAGATTAAATACTTTTATATGGGATGAATCAGAGGAGATGCCAAAAGTAAAACGTCCTCTTATATTTATGTGCCCGGGTGGTGGATATGAGATGACTTCGGACAGGGAGGCCGATCCGATAGCACTGCAGTTTGTGGCGATGGGATATAACGTTGCAATACTGCGTTATTCGGTTGCACCGGCAGAATATCCGGTTGCGCTCAATGAGGCATTTTATGCCTTGAAACTTATATATAAAAAAAGTGAAGAATGGAGTGTCGATATAAATAAAATCTATGTGCAGGGCTGCTCTGCCGGGGGACATCTTGCTGCAAGCATAGGTATGTTCTGGCATGAGGATAAGGAACTCATAAAACCGGCAGGAATGATCTTGTGTTATCCGGTGATCACATCAGGAGAGTTTGCACACAGAGGGTCATTTGAGGCATTGCTTAAAAGCTGCTATACACCGGAAATGTTAAAGAGAAATTCGCTGGAGCTTCAGGTGACAGAAAACACACCAAAAGCGTTCATATGGCATACATACACAGATGACTGTGTTCCGGTAGAAAATTCATTGCTTCTTATCCAGTCAATGAAAAAATATGACATTCCTGTGGAATTCCATATGTATCCACAGGGCGGACATGGCCTTTCGACATGTGATGAGCTGTCAATGTGTCCAAATGGATATGGAGTACAAAAAGAGTGCAGCAGCTGGCTTGGTCTGGTAAAAACATGGCTTAGATCAGAGGATTGATTATGGATATGACAGGAAAATTAAAAGATGCTAAGGCGGATAATATTATCTGGTATAAAAACGCAGCCGGATGCTGGGAGGAGACACTTCCCATAGGAAATGGCAGCCTCGGTGCGATGATATGGGGAACACCGGAAACCGAAAAGCTTGGACTGAATCTCGACACACTCTGGTCAGGGACGAAGCGTGATACAAATAATTATGATGCAATAAATTATCTTGAGCCGGTAAGAAAAGAAATATTTGGCGGGCATTACAAAAAGGCAGCCGGTATGATAGAAAATAATATGCTCGGTGAGTTCGGCGAAAATTATCTTCCGATGGGAAATCTCTATATTAATGTTTTTCATGAAGCATATATTGCGGAAAATGATAAAAACGATACATATGTCAGAAGCTTAAATATAAATGACAGCGTTGCACATATAAGTTACAGAATGGGAAACGCACATTACGAAAGAGAATATTTTGCAAGTTATCCGGATAAGCTTATAGCTGCATCGTACAGGGTAAGATCTTGCGGAGAAAAACAGGACAAGGCATATACAATGAATCTTGAATTCTGTTTTGAGAGTGAATTAAAAACTGATGTGGCGGCAGATGATGATTCTATAAATATAGAGGGACAGTGCCCGATCCATGTGGAACCATCTTATATAGAATGTGAAGATCCTATAATCCAGGGGGATGGCGGCATTTGTTTTACGACAAAGATAAAAATTATTTCGACAGATGGAATAATAAGCTCATCTGATGAGAGATTGTGTGTAAAAGAAGCCACATACTGTCAGTTTATTATCAAATCCGTAAGCGGCAGCAGGGACGATCCTTTAAAGGTGCCAAGACTAAGAGATACTGAATATGACTACGACAGACTAAAAGAGCGACATATAAAAGATTATAAAGAGCTGTTTGACAGAGTGGATTTTTGCCTTAAATCCACAGACCCGGATGTGGAAAAACTTCCTACAGATCAAAGACTGCGTGGATTAGCAGAAGGAAAAAGCGATAACGCTTTGTATACACTTTTTTTCCAATACGGAAGATATCTTTTAATATCATCATCGAGGAAAGGCTCGGAGGCCGCAAATCTGCAGGGAATATGGAACTGGCAGATGAGGGCACCCTGGAGCAGCAATTATACAACAAATATAAACCTTGAGATGAACTACTGGCCGGCATGGGTGTGCAATCTTAAGGAATGCCTTGAACCATATTATAAGCTTCTTTTTGAACTTTCAGAAAACGGAAAGAAAACTGCTCAGGTTCATTTTGGATGCAGAGGCTTTTGTGTTGGACATAATACAGATTTCTGGAGGATGACAAATCCTGTGGGTGTAAGATATGGTGCAAAAGACCATAAGGCACAGCCGGGCAGCAGTCTCTATGCGTTTTTTGTTCTGTCAGGGCAGTGGATGTGCCAGGAATTGTGGAAAAACTATGTGTACAGCAAAGATGTGGAATTTTTACATGATTTTTCATATCCGATACTTAAGGAAGCTGTACTGTTTGCTATAGACTGGCTTGTAGAATATGAAGGCAGCTATGTCACATGTCCGTCAGCGTCACCTGAAAATTCTTTCAGGACGGATGAGGGAACATCTTCAATAAGTATGGGATGCACGATGGATATGGCTATAATCCGTGAACTTTTTCAGGACTTTGAAAATACATGCCGTGTGCTCACAGATAAAAAGAAGTTTGGCAGCAGTGAACTTGCACAGGCTGGTCAGATTTTAGCTGAAATGAGAAAAAAACAGGAAAAACTTTTACCATATAAAATTGCAGATGACGGACGTCTGATGGAATGGATATATGATTTTGAGGAAACAGAACCGGGGCACAGGCACATTTCTCATGCGTTCGGGCTTTTCCCGGGAAGAACCCTAAGAGATGATAAAAAGCTAAGGGATGCCTGTGAGAAATCAATAAAACACCGTCTTTCATGTGGAGGAGGACATACGGGCTGGAGCTGTGCATGGATCGCAAATCTCTTTGCAGTGCTCCATGATGGACAGATGGCGTATAAGTATGTCAATACACTGCTTACAAAATCAATATGTCCCAATTTGTGGACAAGTCATCCACCATTTCAGATCGATGCAAATTTTGCAGGAACAATGGCAATAGCACAGATGCTTGTATGTGAAGAAGGTGAAAGCATAATAGCGCTTCCAGCTATACCAAAGGAGTGGCAGAGCGGATATGTAAAGGGACTTAGGATAAGCGGAAACAGAATTGTTGACATAGAGTGGGATGGAAATAAAAAAGATATAAAAATCAAAGATTTAAATTAGAAATACTATAAAAAATAGAGGGGAAATACATAAAAATTCCGATATCAACCATAAAAATCTAAAAAAAATCTAATTTTATCTGAAATCTATCTGAAATTTTATAGGTATCTCCTTTTTGAGAGTAATGATAATATTTTGTTAAATCAAAAGGGAGGTATGGATATGGCAAAGCAAAAAAAGAAAGCCAGCAAAAGGGCAGCCGCTGAAGGAAAAAAATTATTTCTTTTGATACTGCCGTTTTTGATTCTTACATTTATGTTCTCCTATTTTCCGTTACACGGATGGATATACGCATTTTTTGATTACAGGGCACCGCTTAAGTTATCACAATGCGAATTCGTAGGACTTAAATGGTTCAAAACTTTATTTAGCAACAAAACACAGGTTGCCCAGTTGATCCAGGTAATGAAAAACACATTTGCAATGAGTTTACTTGGAATAGCAACATCATTTTTACCGGTACTGTTTGCAGTATTCTTAAATGAGATAAAGTGCAAATGGTTCAAAAATGTTGTGCAGACACTGACAACACTTCCAAACTTCATAAGCTGGACACTTGTATATGCAGTTGCATTCAGCCTGTTCTCAACAACGGGTATGATGAACTCAGTACTGGAACATATAGGACTTATAACAGAGCCTATCAAGTTTCTGGACAGCGGAGATCATGTATGGCTGTCAATGATACTCTGGTCTACATGGAAAGGTCTTGGATGGGGATCTATCATGTATCTGGCAGCGATAGCCGGTATAGATCAGGAAATGTTTGAGGCAGCAAAGGTTGATGGAGCAGGAAGATGGGCGATCATCAAAAACATTACGATACCATCAATATTACCTACATATTTTGTAATGCTTATGTTATCGATCGCCAATTTCCTTAACAACGGAATGGATCAGTACTATGTATTTATGAACTCATTCAACAAATCATCGATCCAGGTACTTGATCTATACGTTTATAACATAGGTATGACAGGAAAGAGCTTATCTCTCGGAACTGCAATCGGTATTTTAAAGAGCCTTGTCAGCGTAGTGTTACTGTTTATTGTAAATACAGCATCAAAGAAAACACGTGGCGAGACAATAGTATAGGAAGGAGAATATTATGGACAAACCAATCAAGATAAAAGTAAGTAAAGCAGACCATGTATTTAACTTCTTTAACTATTTGTTTTTTGCACTTATAACTTTGATATGTGCCTATCCGTTTTACTATCTGATCATCAATTCGATCAGTGCGAATGATTTAAGTGCGAATGGTCTTATAAACTTTTTACCAAGAAAAATACATTTCCAGAACTACATTGATGTTTTGAAAATGAGTGGAATCGGTACAGCTGCACTTGTATCTGTCGCAAGAACAGTGATCGGTACAGCCTGTACAGTGCTTGCATCAGCATACCTTGGATTTATGTTCACACAGGAAAAGATGTGGCACAGAAAATTATGGTACCGTCTTTTTGTCGTAACAATGTACTTTAACGCAGGACTTATCCCGATGTTTATGACAATGAAGACATTACACCTTACAAATTCATTTTGGGTATACATTATTCCGGCAATCGTCCAGCCATTTAATATCATAATGGTAAAGACATATGTCGAATCAATACCGAGATCACTTCAGGAAGCTGCTGAGATTGACGGTGCGGGTGTACTTACAGTATTTTTCAAAGTAATCCTTCCTACAAGTAAACCAATACTTGCAACAATAGCTATCTGGGCTGCAGTAGGACAGTGGAACTCATTTCAGGATACTTTGATATACATAACAGACCAGAAATTATACTCATTACAGTATTTATTGTATACATACATAAATCAGGCAAGCTCACTTGCTTCACTTGTTAAATCAACAGGAAATGCAGCTGCGGTAGCAAACATTGCCACGCAGCAGACACCGACATCTATCCGTATGACAATTTCTGTAATAGTTGTGTTACCAATATTGTTTATTTACCCTATGTTCCAGAAATACTTTGTAAAAGGTATCATGATAGGTTCAGTAAAGGGTTGATATTAATAAAACAGGAGGTTTTTATGAAAGCTAAAACTTTTAAAAAAGTCACAAGTCTTGCACTTGTAGGCGCAATGACAGCATCGCTTTTTGCGGGCTGTGGAAGTGACAGCAGTAAATCAAGTACTGCAAAAAATTCTAAACACGGAGGACCATACGAAGATTTTATAACAGTTGATGTGTATGATTCACAGGCAAACTTCCAGGGCATCCAGTCTGGATGGTTTGCAAAAGTTGTAAAAGACAAATTTAATATGGAACTCAATATTATTGCACCAAACGTTGCCGGTGGTGGAGATACACTTTACCAGACACGTTCAGCAAACGGAAATCTCGGAGATCTTATAATTATCAATGCTGACCAGAGTAAGTTAAAAGATATGGTTTCAGCAGATCTTCTTTACGATATGACAGATCTTATAAAAGATTGCGACAACCTTTCACAGTACAGCGATGCGATCACAGCATGTAGTGATCTTGCCGGAAAAGATGGCACATGGGCAGTCCCAAGTGAGATTACACAGGGCGATCCTACAGAACCTTCAGAAGCATCAGATCCTACAAATGCTCCATCAATCAGATGGGATGTTTACAAAGAGATCGGATATCCACAGATGTCTACACTTGAGGATCTTCTCGATGTAGGTGAGC
Organism: uncultured Lachnospiraceae bacterium; assembly: GCA_905209075.1. Taxonomy (GTDB): domain Bacteria; phylum Bacillota; class Clostridia; order Lachnospirales; family Lachnospiraceae; genus Roseburia. The sequence goes on from CAJLRL010000002.1 coordinate 117,047, forward strand.
AGATGCAGAAAGCTGATCCTACCAGTGATTCAGGAAAGCAGACATATATGTTCTCATGGTTTAAAGACTGGGATGGTGCTACAATGCAGAACGCAACAGGTATTGCAGCATTATATGGTTACCGTGCAGTTTCAGGATTTGCATTCGGAAAGAGCGATGGATCAGATGTTCAGAGTGCTATCGACAGCGATTCAGTTTATGTACGTGCACTTAAATTCATGTACGAGGCAAACAAGAGAGGTCTTGTAGATCCGGAATCTACAACACAGAACTTTGATACTCTTGCAAGCAAATACACAGATGGACAGGTACTTTACTCACTCTGGCCATGGCTTGGTTCAGGATACTACAACACAGCAGATAACATTGCAGCCGGAAAAGGTTTCCAGTCAGCTGTTATAGATGATATGCAGTGTCTTGGATACGGCGGAAGCCCACTTGGTAAAATGACAAACGCTATCATGATCGGAAGCAAAGCACAGGATCCACAGAGACTTGCAGATTTCATCGACTGGTTATACAGCCCGGAGGGAATCGAGATGAGTGCTACACAGACAGGTGGAGCATGTGGTCCAGAAGGTCTTACATGGGAAATGGGAGACGATGGACAGCCTAAACTTACAGATTTTGGTGTTAAAGCGTTCGTTGACATTGACGATACATTACAGGTTTCTGATGACTGGGGCGGCGGAACATGGAAAGATGGTATTTCAGCCCTCAACTACAAAGCAGTCGGCATGACAGCAAAGAATCAGGAAAACGGCATGTGCTACAACTATCAGACATGGGATGATTATCTTGAGAGAACAGCTTCTCCACTTTCAGAAGACTGGGCAGCACATTTTGGAGTAGATAAGACAACTACAGCTATCGACTACTTGGATAGTGTAGGAAAGATCATCACAGAGCCTGGAACAAACTATGCAGTACCTGAGTACTCAACTGATATTGCCACGATCAAAGAGCAGTGTGCACAGGTTATTCTTGAGAAATCATGGCAGATGGCATTCGCTTCAAGCGATGAGGAATTTGACAGCCTTCTCAAAGATATGCAGGATACATGTAAAGGTCTCGGATACGATCAGGTATATGAGATCGATAAAGAAAACTGTCAGGTACAGTTTGACGCATTCAATGATTCAATTGCATCAGCTTCAAGCGAGACAAAATAAAATAAGCATAATACAACAATACAAAAAGCAGCGGTCATCTGACCGCTGCTTTTGATAAAAATAATAAAAATTATAAGTTTTTTCTGAATTCGGCAGGGCTTACATTTTTTATCTTTTTAAATTTCTGGTGGAAATAGTCCACGTTTTTGTATCCTACCTGGGCTGAAATCTCATAAACCTTAAGGTTTGTATCTTTTAAAAGCTTTGCGGCTTCTGTTATACGGACGGAATCGAGATAGCTGTTAAAGGATGTGCCGGTCTTCTGTGAAAACAGCTTTCCGAGGTATGAACTGTTGTACCCAAAGAGTGGGGCAAGTGTTTCAAGCTTAAGAGGCTTTGAAAAATTATGGTTAATATAAAAAATTATATCGTCAAAAATACTGTCGCTTGAATTGTTTCCTATAGTGCGTATTATCATTTCAAACTGTTCCGAAAAGTATGCAAGTATTTCGTACAGATAATATTTTCCTTCAATGAGCTCTATTATCGAAGAGTTATGTGCAAAAGGAATATCGGAATTTGGAAAAAGATGAAGAGTCATCTGTTTTATCTGCATGAAAATATCTGTAAGAAAATGTTTTATAGTCATAATTTTTTCGTCACATAAGAAAAGCTCATCACTGAGTCTGGAAAGCTCCTGTGATATCATGCGTCTGTTAAATGTCTGGATATAGTTCATGATTCGTTCGCTGTAGGCGTTTGCACAGTCTTGATCAAGAGACAGACCACAAACATCATGATCAGGGAGCATTTCTGCGGACAGCACATGCTGGTTTTCACTGCAGAAAAATCTACGGTTCATCAGTTTAAGGCAGATCTCGTATGAATGATGGATCTGTGAAAGGTTTGAAACGGATGGTCCATATGTAAGAAAAATGGTATCAAGCGGAGAGTTTTTCTCAGTTCCGTTATTATAATATTTAAGGCACGATTTAAAACGGTCAAGGGCAAAGTTTCCCTTTAAAAGTATGACATTTGAGTTATCAATGGTTATGTGTTCAAATGAATTATTTCCGTTGTTCGTCACACGCAGCATGTCTGCAAAATTATATGACTGGTAGTATGGAGTGTAGCCTTCATACATTACGACCTGATATATCGGTGCAGTAAGTCCAAATTCCATGTAATTTATTGAGTCGTTGAATTCCCTGCCAAGTATTAGATCGCAAAAAACAGCAGATTTTGCTTTTTTTAAGTACTGGCTCATAGAGTGTGCCTGTGTACGTTTTTTACTTATTTTTTCTTTTACGGCAAGAACAGAATTTATGAGTTCCTTTTCGTCTATGGGTTTGGTTAAATAAAATGAAGCACCATAATGAAGGGCTGTCTGAGCATAAGAAAAATCTGTATATCCGCTTAGTATGATGAAATCCCCTTCAAAACCATCTTCCCTTACCTTTGCGATAAGATCTGTACCATAAAGCTTTGGCATGCGGATATCGAGAAGCACAAGACCGGGATCGTAAAGCTTTATCATGCTTAGGGCTTCCTCCCCATTTGCAGCTTCGCCGCAGATACAAAAGCCAAGATTGTTCCAGTCGATGAGATGCTTTATTCCTTCCCGTACTATTTTTTCATCATCAACAATAAGTACATTTATTAACGGATTTTCCATGATGTTCCCCCTGTTTTATTCATCGTATTCAAGTTCCTGTTCGAGGTATTTATCGCGCATGAGATATAAGTCAAACAGGTCGTTTTTGTCTATGATCTTTGATAAAGGAAGTGTAAGAGTAATTGTTGTACCGGCGCTGTTTTTACTATCCACTTCAAGACCATAGTCCTCACCATACATGAGTGTAAGTCTCATGTTTATATTGCGCAGTCCGATGGATGAGGCTGTACTTAAGTTTTTCTGATAGATCCGGTCTTTTAATTTCTGCAATGTTTCTTCATCCATGCCTTCGCCGTTATCATGTATTGTAACATAAAGGTTTGGTTCTTCAAGTATAAAAGAGATTTCCACATGTCCATTCTGCGTTACACCCTCAAGACCATGAACGATTGAATTCTCAACGATCGGCTGCAACAGGAGAGGCAGAATATGAAACTGCTCAAGATTTAAATACGGTGGAACGTTTATTTTGTAGTTTACGCGGTCACCGAACCTCAGTCTCTGGATCTCAAGATATGATATAACGTGTTTGATTTCTTTCTCTATTGTTGTAGACTCGGTTCCTGTATTTTCGAGCACGTAATGCATTGTTTTTCCGAGAAGGTTTATCGAGTCGGATACATCACGGTTTCCATGTGCAACTGCCTGCATGCGGATCGTCTCAAGCGTATTGTACAGAAAATGCGGATTTATCTGGCTGGCAAGCATCTTAAATTCCATCTGCTGCTGGGAATTTAAAATCTTCTGTTCCTTTAATTTTGCCTGATAGTAAATGGTTTCCTTCTCATGTATGTAATTTACAGTAGTTTTCAGGTCATTAAATGTATCGGAAAGCTCATCGTCACCCCTAAAAGTGTCTATTATATTATAATCCCCAAGACTTGCCTGATGCATTGCAGTTTTAAGTGTCTGTATCCTCATGCTGAAATAATTTGAGAAAAATAAAATTATTCCAAGTGGGACAAGCGTTGCAAAAAGCAGGATCACACTGTAGAGTATCGTGATCTGGTTTATGTTGTCGTATGCATTTTTATCACTTACCAGTACATACATATGGTTGTCGGACTGATATGGAATGGATTGGTAAGGAATAAAGGTCTTGATCGAGGTCATACATTCTTTATTATTTATAGTGACAGGTCCTGTGTATGAATATGTCTGGTTTTTAAATTCACTGTAATGAGGCATATACTTCCAAAGCCATCCGGATTCAGAAGAGAAAAATACACGTCCCTGATCTATTGATGCCATTATTATATTATTGTTTATGAGAATTCTGTTTCTCAGGGAATTTGAATCGAGCCTTGTAACAAGGTATGTGCTGTATGGGCTGTCATTTGTCAGAAATTTTTCTATCAAAGTAAGTTCATACTGTGTATTTCCGAAACGATCCACATATGGTGCACTTGTCCATGTGGTGTATGTGTTGGCGAACATATGCAGATACCAGGGCTCTTTGGTAAATCCATCCGGAAGGCAGTATATATGCCCATTGGATGGAATGTCAGGATTGTCTGTATATACATTTATTGATTTTATCGCAGCCGAGGTTGAATAGTACGTCTCAAGCTGCGAATTGATAAGGTCGTAGGCTGCTTTTGTATCATCACTATATGAAGTATTAAAAAGATTCCTGAAACTCTGATTTTCTATTATGCTCTGGGTATTTGTACGCACAGAAGTAGTTATATCAAAAAGAGTTGATTTTACTCGTATCGCTTCTGTTTCAAGCTGTGTTTCATAGTGGCTAAGCATCTGTTTTCTTGCATTTATGATTGCAAAAAGGCCGACAACGCATATCGGGATAATGGATGAAAGCAAAAATATGAAAGTGATCTGTTTTTTTATTTTAGAGCCGGGAATGTGGCTTTTTATTTTCTCGATTATCATTGTGTATTATCCTTAATATATGTACTCTGAACTGTAATTTATAGAGAAAGTGTTGGGAGGAAGCTGCACTCCCCTCCCCCTGCCACCGCGCGGCTTCCATTTCAAAATTTCTCTATCATCATTATATCATGTGCTTACGCACATGATAGCCTGCGGCTGATACCTATGCGCATTCGCGCAGATATAATTCGCTTATGCTCATTATATCATGTGTCACAAAGAAAATAATATAGACCATTTTAGAGATAAAATACTGTAAAAATCAGATATGTTTTACATAAAAAATCCTAGATGAAAAGTCGCACATATCACTTAATTTACAGGTATTAAAGGTGGAATTATTGAGGTATAAAATAGGATATTTTCAATATATACTGTAGTAAAAATAAACAACTGCAAAATAAGGAGGAACTATGAAATTTAGTAATGGTTGCTGGCTTCAAAAAGAGGGGATCGGATGTTTCCCACCAGCTGAGGTATATTTTACAAAGATAGAGGACAAAAAGGTGACACTCTGTGCACCGACACATAAAATAAATCACAGGGGAGATACACTCGGTGGAGCAAATCTTACAATAGAGATCACGACTCCTATGCCGGAAGTTATAAGAGTAAAAACGTCACATTATCTCGGAGTTAAGGATGACTCACCTAAGTTTGAACTTAATATTGACGAAAACGCAAAAGTTGATGTAGAGGACAGTGATGAGAAGATCGTTGTAAAGAGCGGGGATGCAAAGCTTGTCATCACAAAAGAAAGCTGGTCTATGACTTACTACAATAAAGATCAGGTGATGTGTAAAAGCAGCGGACGTGATCTTGCATATATGAAGACTGACTGGAAGGGTGAAGCTTACGACTCAAGCTGTCACAAAAATTCTTACATGAGACAGGAACTTTCAATCGGTGTAGGAGAACTTTTATACGGAACAGGAGAACAGTTCGGACCATTCGTAAAGAACGGACAATCTATCGATATCTGGAATGAAGATGGCGGTACTTCAACAGACCAGTCATACAAAAATATTCCGTTTTATATTTCAAACAAAGGATATGGAATATTCGTAAACCATACAGATGAAGTCTCATTTGAACTTGCAACAGAGGCTGTCACAAAGGCAGAGTTTTCTGTAAAGGGAGAGAGCCTTGACTACTTTTTTATTAACGGACCTGCGATGAAAGATGTATTAAGACGATACACTGATCTGACTGGAAAACCGGCACTTCCGGCACCATGGACATTCGGATTATGGCTTTCTACATCATTTACAACAAACTATGATGAGGAAACAGTAATGAGTTTTATAGACGGAATGCTTGACAGAGGAATTCCTATGAAAGTTTTCCATTTTGACTGTTTCTGGATGAAAGATTTCCACTGGTCTGATTTCTGCTGGGATTCAAGAGTGTTCCCAGATCCTGCAGGAATGCTTTCACGCATCAAAGCAAAGGAACTTAAGATCTGTGTATGGATAAATCCATATATCGGTCAGGAATCATACATGTTTAAAGAGGGAATGGAAAATGGATATTTCCTCAAAGAACCAGACGGATCTGTATGGCAGTGGGATATGTGGCAGCCGGGAATGGCGATTGTTGATTTCACAAATCCGGATGCCTGCAAGTGGTATCAGGATAAGCTTGAAGCTCTTATAGACATGGGTGTTGACTGTTTTAAGACAGATTTCGGAGAGAGAATTCCTACTGACTGCGTATATTATAACGGCATGGATGCCCACAAGATGCACAACTACTATACATATTTATATAATAAGACAGTGTTTGATCTTTTGGAGAGAAAGAAAGGCAAGGGGCAGGCTGTTCTTTTCGCAAGATCTGCCACAGCAGGCGGGCAGAAATTCCCTGTACATTGGGGAGGAGACTGCTGGTCAGATTATGAATCAATGGAAGAAAGCTTAAGGGGCGGTCTTTCACTCCAGATGTCAGGATTTGGTTTCTGGAGCCATGATATCGGAGGATTTGAGAGCACATCCACACCGGACGTGTACAAAAGATGGTGTGCATTCGGTCTTTTATCATCACACAGCAGACTTCACGGAAGTACGTCATACAGAGTTCCGTGGGCATATGATGAGGAAGCTGTTGAGGTTGTAAGATTCTTTACAAGACTGAAGGCAAGACTTATGCCATACATTTATAAAACAGCAGTACAGGCACATACAGAGGGCGTTCCATCTATGAGAAGCATGGTACTTGAATTTACAGGTGACCGCATGTGCAACTATATAGATAGACAATACATGCTCGGTGACAGCCTCCTCGTTGCTCCTATTTTTAATGAGGATAGCATTGGTGAATATTATCTTCCATCCTCAGAAGGTGGAAAAACACAGACATGGACAAACTTCTTTACAGGAGAGGAGCAGGTAAGTGGTCAGTGGTACACAGGAAAATATGGTTATTGTGATATCCCTCTTATGGCAAGACCTAACTCAATAATTGCGGTGGGTGCATCGGATAATGGACCTGAGTATGATTATGCAGACAATGTTCTCCTTAGAATATTTGCTCTCGAGGATGGAAAAGAAGCATCGACAGAAGTATATGATATGAATGGCAGCCTTGAGTTTACTGCAAAAGCGCTAAAAGAAGGAAACAAGATCACAATAAAAACAGACGCAAAGAAACCATATAAAGTTGAACTTGTAAATGTCTCAATTTCTTCAGTCACAGGTGCAAAATTAGAAGATGGAAAAATACTTACAGATTGTGCCGGTACAATTGTTGCAGAGTTGTAGGGCTTTAAACTTATCGTTTACGAAAATATAAAGCAGCAGAAAAATATTTTAAGATGTACTCTCGGAATCTTCTAAATGAATCATTCTGAGAGTACATTAAGGGAATGGGAGGATAAAATGAAACTTGAAGAGATGAACAGCAAAATAGAAGAAATCTTAAAAGAGCTGACACTTGAGGAAAAAGTAAAAATGATCCATGGTGATGCACTTTTTTATTCGGGAGCAGTTGAAAGACTTTCCATACCTGCTGTGAATATGTCGGACGGACCGATGGGAGTAAGACAGGAATTTCCAAAGGCAAGCTGGGTTCCGGTAGGAAATTCGGATGATTTTGTCACATATTGTCCAAGCAACAGTGCGATCGCAGCCACATGGAACAAAGATCTGGCATACAGAGCCGGTGTTGTCATGGGACAGGAGGCGAGAGGCAGAGGAAAGGACATAATTTTAGGACCTGGGATCAATATAAAGAGAATTCCGGCAAACGGAAGGAATTTTGAATATATGAGTGAGGATCCTTATCTTATAAGCCAGCTTGTAGTGCCACTCATAAAAGGAATACAGGAGAGTGATGTGGCTGCGTGCGTCAAGCATTTTGCCCTCAATAATCAGGAAACGGAAAGACTCTGGGTGAATGTCGAGATCGATGAAAGAGCACTGCGTGAGATATATCTGCCGGGATTTGAGGCAGCTGTAAAAAAAGGCGGTGTAGAATCTTTGATGGGAGCATATAACCTTATCAGAGGACAGCACTGCTGTGAAAATAAGATGCTCCTTAAAAATATTTTGCGTGACGAGTGGGGATATGATGGAACGATCATATCAGACTGGGATGCTGTCCACGATACAAAGGCAGCAGCCGAAAGCCCACTAGACATTGAAATGTCCGTTACATATGATTTTGATGATTATAAGCTTGCAAATCCGCTCATCGAGGCTGTAAAAAAGGGCGAGGCGAAAGAATCAGACATAGATGAAAAAGTACACCACATACTTCTTATGATGTTCAGGCTTAAAATGATAGGTGCCCTGGCAGAAGAAAGAAAGGCGGGCTGCTACAATACACCGGAGCACAGAAGTGAGGTAAGAGGTGTTGCAGAAGAGTCGTTCGTGCTTTTGAAAAACGATGATAACAGGCTTCCACTCTCGGACAAAGGTCTTAAGGAGCTTCTTGTGATAGGCGATAATGCGGAGAGACTTCATGCACTTGGCGGAGGAAGTGCCGAGATAAAAGCACTTTATGAGATATCACCGCTTATGGGTATAAAAAGCCAGCTTGGCGGTAACACAAAAGTGACTTACAAGAGAGGATATTATGTATCCCCTAAGGAAGAATCACAGGAAAGCTGGCAGGAAAAGAGCACGGACGAAAACCTTGATCAGGGTGCGGTTGTAAATGCCAGAAAACAGGTAAGCGATGAGGTAAGAAAAAAGCGTGACGAGTTAAGAGCGGAGGCTGTTGAAGCGGCAGCTCATTTTAAGGATGTGATACTTGTCGTAGGGCTTAACCACGACTATGATGTCGAGGGATTTGACAGGGATGACATCACGCTTCCATATGAGCAGGACAGACTGATCGAGGAAGTACTAGAAGTAAATCCTGACACAGTAATTGTCATGATGGCGGGAAATGCTGTTTCCATGGGAAAATGGAAAGATAAGGCGAAGACGATATTATGGCAGTGGTACTGCGGCATGGAAGGCGGAAACGTTCTTGCTGATATAATTTTTGGCAGGGTCAATCCATCAGGAAAGCTTCCAGAATCAATGCCGTACAGGATGGAGGATTGTGGAGCAATCGCTCTCGGGGAATATCCGGGAAGACCTCTTACGGATGAAGAAAAAAAACTCATGAATGCCCACATAACAGAAGAATATAAGGATGGGATCTATGTGGGGTACCGCTATTATGAAAAATATAATGTTCCTGTACAGTATTGCTTCGGGCATGGACTCAGTTATACAACTTTTGAATACAGTGATATTACCGCAGTTATAGATGAGTTTTCGGTTAAGAACTCAAAAGATAAATATCAGGATGGCGGTGAAATCATCCTGGATGAAAGCATAAAAGATAAAATGGCAGCAAAAGTTTCACTTAATGTAAAAAATACAGGAAAACGTTTCGGAAAAGAAATCATAGAGGTTTATGTAGGAAAGAGTGACAGCAGGGTAGACAGGCCTGTTAAAGAATTAAAAGGTTTCGAAAAGGTATCGCTTGAAGCAGGAGCCAGCAGTCATGTGACAGTAGAACTTCCTATTATGGCATTTTCTTACTATAATGAAGCGAAAAAGAACTTCGTGGCCGAGAACGGTAAATACCAGATCTATGTAGGAAAATCACTTGAAGATATACAAAAAGTCTGCGAAGTAGAAATTTAAGCCAAAAAGCACCGGCGGAAAGAAGAAAAATCTTTCTGTGGGTGCTTTTGTCAGTTGAAAACACTATCTTGAAATGATATACTAAGCATAAATATGCAAATCGTTAAAAAGCAAACAATAAGTAAGTGTATTTTTTGCTTTAAAGCGTATCAGAAAAATGGAGGATACAGGATAAATGGAAAGCTACAAGAGTGAATTTATAGATTTTATGGTGGAGAGTGACGTTTTGAAATTTGGTGAGTTTACACTGAAAAGCGGACGTAAATCTCCTTTTTTTATGAATGCGGGAGCATATGTCACAGGATCACAGCTTAAAAGACTCGGTGAGTATTACGCAAAGGCTATACACGCAAATTATGGTGATGATTTTGATGTGTTATTCGGACCGGCATACAAGGGAATACCGCTTGCTGTTGTGACAGCCATAGCATACCATGAGCTTTACGGAAAAGAAGTACGTTACTGTTCAGACAGAAAAGAGGCAAAGGATCACGGCGCAGACAAGGGCGGATTTTTAGGAAGCAGTTTAAAAGATGGCGACCGTGTTGTCATGATAGAGGATGTTACAACATCAGGAAAATCAATGGAAGAGACTGTTCCAAAGGTAAGAGGAGCTGCTGATGTAGAAATCGTTGGTCTTATGGTAAGCCTTAACCGCATGGAAGTAGGACAGGGCGGAAAGGTCAGCGCACTTGACGAGATCCATGAAAAATATGGATTTGAAGGCAAGGCTATCGTTACTATGGAAGAGGTAACTGAATATCTGTACAACAAAGAGCATAACGGAAAAGTTGTAATTGATGATAAGATAAAAACTGCAATCGACGATTACTATCAGCAGTATGGATGTAACAAATAATGACCGCCACAGGAAAGTGGCTGTAGGGATATTTGTGCTTTACATCATATTGCTGCTATACTTTCTGTTTTTCTCTGAAAATCTGGGGCGGACGGGAAGAATAGAGTACCGGTACAATTTTGTGCCATTTAAAGAAATCAAACGTTTTTTGTTTAACGTAAAAATACTCGGATTAAAAAATGTTATTATAAATCTTGGTGGAAATATAGTAATGTTTATGCCGTTAGGATATTTTCTGCCGAGAATCGCAAAATATAAAAAGGGTATTGTTTATACAACGTTTGAATGTTTTGAATTTAGTTTTCTGGTAGAAATTTTCCAGCTCTACACCAAAAAGGGCTGCTGTGATGTGGATGATATAATTTTAAATACACTTGGAGGATTTTTAGGTTATATCGTTTACTATATTTGTTTACGGGAGAAAATCAAAAAGTGCCAAGAAAGAGAAGACGTAATAGATTTAAATTTACAGAAAAAAAACAATCAAAAAAAGGGATAGCAGCATTTTTGTTAGCTGCTGTCTGTGAGATTTTTTATGGAGTTTTCGTTTTCTACTCATACAAGGGAAACGGAAATCTTTCCATGTATTTCGGAAGTGCCGGAATACTTATATTTGCCGTGGCATTTGTGGCATTTGTTCTTTCAATGAGAAGTCTGTTTGAGGAGGATTCTTTTAAGACATTCCCAAGACTTGCCATTATCATGTCACTTATAGCCTTATTGAGCTGGGGAGGAACCTATGTGAGAGGCTTTTTGTTATAGGAGATAGAAATGTGTTATAAAGAGATATACGAAAAGACAAATCAATTATATGAAGAAAGGCTTGTGCTTGTTGAAGACCGCATTGCACAGATAGCAGACCAGCCGGCAGTAAAAGAGCCTTTTGCGCAGTATTTTAAAGATATTGCAGCATGTATTTTAAGGCTTAAAAATTTTAAAAAAGACAGTGGATTCAACAAGGAATTTTACAGCGGATTCTTAAAAGAAAACTATGGGAAAAACTATGCAGATCCTGAATATGCAGTAAAAATGCTTGGAAAAGATTATGGACAGATCCTTTCTGCAGTCTATGCAAAGACCGCAGACTGCGTGAAGACAGTTTTTCAGGGAGATATAAAGTATCTGTGTATTTATTCAGAGCTCATAGTAGAACTGTATAATTATTTTGAGGATTCTGATGATGTAAATGCAGCAGAGATAAAAGCATGTGTGTATTCATTTATGCACGATTACGAAGAAATCTTTTCTGAAGATTCCATTGGAAAAATGCTCGACCCGGCATATGACTATTATGCAAGGCTTGTAGAGGATGCTGATGTTTCAAAAGATGATTATCTCTACGAATATGGTTTATATGTTGGAAATAATGAGCTTATGAGCCGTAAATACCTTGCGTCACTTACAGATGAGCAGATAAGATCCATGGCAGACACATATACTGAAGGATATCGTATCGGATTTATTACAGGCAATAAGGATATAACAAAAAAATCCGTGGTGCAGATACATTATCCGCTCGGTTTTGAACGTATGGTAAAAGCGGCCATCGAAAACTTCAAAAAGATGGGACTTTCGCCTGTTATGATGCCGTGCTCTACATCAGTGAATAAACAGTATGACTATGATCATAAAGAAGATATGGCTCTCTGGATGGACAAAGCTTATGTTGAATACAGGAATGAGTGTCTTCACAATGCGCTTGAGAAAAATAAAGATATCGCATGTAAATGCGGAGGCCCTGCAGTTATAGAGATATTTGGGGAGGAGCCTTTTGCACCGGAATCCAAGAGTGAGAATGCCTCATACAGCGACGAGCAGCAGAAGCTTTCTGTATATATGACAAGCAGGCGTTCGCAGCTTATAAACCAGTATATAAAAGGTGAAGAGCGCAGTTTTACGATCATAGCATATCCTGTTTCTGATATCGGTGACAGCTACGAGGAGATCTTTGCAGAGACAGTAAAAATAAATACGCTTGATTATATTCTTTACCGTGATATGCAGCAGAAGATAATAGATGTTCTCGACACAGCAGATCGTGTGCATATTGTGGGAACAAATGGGAATAAGACAGATTTATATGTAAAGATCCATGAACTTGAAAACCCTGACAAGGAAACTGCTTTTGAAAACTGTGTCGCAGATGTAAATATTCCTGTAGGAGAGGTCTTTACATCTCCGGTTCTTGAGAAAACAGAAGGAAAACTTCATGTAAGCCAGGTGTACCTCAATGAACTTAATTTCCTTAATCTCGAAATCGATTTTAAGGATGGAATGATAGAAAAATACACATGTACAAACTTTGATGATGAGGAAGAAAACAAAAAATATATATCAGACAATATCCTTTATCATCATAAGAGTCTTCCTATGGGAGAATTTGCCATTGGAACTAATACGACAGCATACAGAATGGCTCGTGTGTATGATATTGCGGCAAAAATGCCTATTCTTATAGCAGAAAAGACTGGTCCCCACTTTGCAGTAGGAGATACATGTTACACATATGATGAGGATAATATGACATATAATCCTGATGGTAAGGCGATAGTCGCAAGGGATAATTCGGTATCAATACTTCGAAAAGAGGATATATCGAAAGCTTATTTCAATTGCCATACAGATATAACAATTCCGTATGATGAACTTGGAGCCATTACAGTGATACGCCATGACGGCTCAACATGTGATATAATACGTGATGGAAGATTTGTGCTGCCTGGTACAGAAGAGCTTAACAAGCCTCTTGATGAGCTCGATGCACAAAATAATAAGTAAATATCGGCTTAGCATACTGAACGCCTGTTTTATCATAATGCATAATATGTGTTGGGATAAACGGCTCATATATGCGGAGTCTGATTTAATATATCAAAACATACAAGGAGGATGAAATGGCAAAAGTAGGAATAGTAATGGGAAGTGACTCTGATCTTAAAGTAATGAGCAAAGCCGCTGATATGCTTGAAGAGCTTGGAATTGAGTATGAGATCACTATCATCTCGGCTCATCGTCAGCCGGATGCTCTTATCGAGTGGGCAAGAGGTGCCGAGGCACGTGATGTAAAGGTGATGATCGCAGGTGCCGGAATGGCAGCAGCACTTCCGGGAATGTGTGCAGCACTGTTTGCTCTGCCTGTTATCGGAGTACCCCTTTCAGGCAAAAATCTTGATGGGATGGATGCAGTGTTCTCTATCATGCAGATGCCGCCGGGAGTACCTGTAGCAACTGTGGCAATAGATGGTGCTAAAAATGCAGCAATCCTTGCAGCAAAGATCCTTGCAGCAAGTGACGAGACGATTCTTGAAAAGATAAAGGCATATACGGCTGATATGAAGTCACAGGTAGAAGCCAAAGATGCAAAATTACAGAAAATCGGATACAAGCAGTATATTGCTGAAAAATAACATTAGTTATAAAAAAGAGACGTAACCGCTTAACCAGTGATTACGTCTCTTATTTTTGTCTTAGGAAAGTACAGTGCAGGTCAACAGCTCTTTCTCTTTATGATTTCTGTGTTTATTTCAATTTTTACAGGATCAGAAGAGTTCGAATTTATGATCTCTGCCAGTCTTTTTACTGCCAATTCACCCATGTATTGTTTTGGAACATGAACCGTTGAAAGAGGCGGATTTATGTAGGTACACATTGGCATATCATCAAAACCGATCACTGATATGTCCTGCGGTATGTGATATCCCGCCTCCGTCAGTGCGCGCATCGCTCCGGCTGCGATCAGATCGTTATCAGCAAAGTAGCACCGGGCAAGCTGATCGCCATTTTCTATCAGTGTTTTCATATCGCTGTATGCACCTTCAACAGTAGGAGACAGGCGGTGGACGATAGAGAGCGAGGTGGACATGCCGTTTCTCCTTATAGCTTTATAGAAACCATCTGATCTTTCTTCAAAGCCTGTTATCATATATGAAGAGTGCAGGTATCCGGGCTGGGAATGTTTTTTCCTTATCAGATATTCTGTGGCAAGAAAAGCACCCTGTACATTGTTTATGATCACGCAGTCTATATTTGCTGTTTCGAAATAGTTGTCTATCAGAACAACAGGAAGTCCACATTTCATAAATGGTTTCAGATCATGCTCATCCATTTCTGTTCCAAGCAGAAGTATCCCTTTTGCTCCAAGCCTTGTCCATTCAGTTAAGAGCCCGTCGATATCATCGTCTTCATATATGTAGCTTACATTCAGATAGTAGTGGCAGTGACGGCATCCGAGATCTATTCCTTCAGAAAGCTGTGAAAAAAATGGCATATCCTGTACGGCAACTCCGTGTTCTTTATGCACATATACCGGTGAGTCGGGAACAACAGCACCATGCTTTCTGTATACTACAAAATAAATCGTACCATTTGGCACGGCAGTCTCTTCTACAGGTGAAAGCCTTGAAAAATCATATCCTGCGGCAGTGGCAGCTGCTATCACACGTTTTCTGGTCCGTGTGCTTACACCGGGTTTATTGTTAAGTGCCATTGAGATGGCTGCTTCAGAAAGATTAAGTTGTTTTGCAAGTTCTTTTGCAGTGATGGACATATGCGTTTTCCTTTTATTTATATTTTTATATAGAACAGTTATGATATAGCGCTATGCCGTATACAGATCACCTCATTTATATTGTTTAATGCCAGTGTCTGTGGTGTAGCGTAAACTGTTTGCCTGATATGATGATAGTATAGCATAGATAAACAGGTTTGAAACTGAAATTTAGTAAATTAAGTTGTAGATATGACTAAATTTACTAAATATATCATATCAATTAAGTTAAAGTGGATATATACTTACATCATAAAGCAGATGCAGGAGCGGAGAAATTATCAGTGGCTGCTGATAATTAACTACACACGCACTGGAATTAATTAAATTGCCATAAAGGGCGCATGAGAGAAGGAGATTTACACTATGAATAACATTCCAAAAATGAAGATCGGTATCGTGGCAGTCAGCCGTGACTGTTTCCCGGAGAGTTTATCAGTAAACAGAAGAAAAGCATTAGTAGATGCTTATGCTGCAAAATATGACGCAGCAGATATTTATGAGTGTCCTGTATGTATCGTGGAGAGCGAGATACATATGGTACAGGCATTAGACGACATCAAGGCAGCAGGCTGTAACGCACTCTGCGTATATCTTGGAAACTTCGGACCAGAGATTTCAGAAACACTTCTTGCAAAGCATTTCGACGGACCAAAGATGTTTGTCGCAGCAGCAGAGGAGACACAGGACAATCTGATCCAGGGACGTGGAGATGCATACTGCGGTATGTTAAATGCAAGCTACAATCTGGCTCTTAGAAATATAGGAGCATATATACCAGAATACCCTGTAGGAGATGCAGAGGACTGTGCAGACATGATCCATGATTTCCTGCCTGTTGCAAGAGCCATATACGGACTTAACAATTTAAAGATCATATCATTTGGTCCAAGACCACTTAACTTCCTTGCATGTAATGCTCCTATCAAGCAGCTTTACAACATGGGTGTTGAGATCGAGGAAAACTCAGAGCTTGATCTTTTCGCAGCATTTAACAATCATGCGGGAGATCCAAGAATCCCTGACGTGGTAAAAGATATGGAAAACGAGCTTGGCGAGGGCAATAAAAAGCCTGAGATCCTTGAGAAACTTGCACAGTATGAGCTTACACTTTTAGACTGGGTTGATGCTCACAAGGGCTACAGAAAATATGTTGCTATCGCAGGAAAATGCTGGCCTGCATTCCAGACACAGTTTGGTTTTGTGCCTTGTTATGTAAACAGCCGTCTTACAGGAAGAGGAATCCCGGTATCGTGTGAGGTTGACATCTACGGAGTATTAAGTGAGTTCATCGGAACATGTGTCAGCGAGGATGTAGTCACACTTCTTGACATCAACAATTCAGTACCAAAGGATATGTACAAAGAGTCTATCGAGGGTAAATTCGACTACAAGCATACAGATACATTCATGGGCTTCCACTGTGGAAATACATGCTCAAAGAAGATCACAAAGCCTGAGATGAAATATCAGATGATCATGGCAAGAAGCCTTCCAATCGAGGTTACAAACGGAACACTTGAGGGAGATATCGTACCTGGAGATATCACATTCTATCGTCTCCAGTCAACAGCCGATAACAAGATCCGTGCATATGTGGCACAGGGTGAGGTACTTCCTGTTGCAACACGCTCATTCGGCGGCATAGGTGTATTTGCTATAAAAGAGATGGGACGTTTCTATCGTCACGTACTCATTGAGAAGAACTACCCACATCACGGAGCAGTTGCTTTCGGACATTACGGAAAAGCTCTTTTTGAGGTATTCAAATATATCGGAGTGCCAATGGAGGATGTCAATTACAACCAGCCTGCATCACTTCCGTACAAGACAGAAAATCCATTCTGTTAGAATATTTCTAAAGTACTTTAATGTACTCTCAGAATGCTTCGTTTGAAGAAGATTCCGGGAGTACATTTTATATAAAAGGAGGAATTACATGCTATATATAGGTATAGATCTGGGTACAAGCGCAGTAAAGCTTCTACTCATGGATGAGACAGGAAAAGTATTAAATATAGTTTCAAAAGAATATCCGCTGAGTTTTCCAAATCCGGGCTGGTCGGAGCAGAATCCATCAGACTGGTGGGCACAGAGCAAGGCCGGACTTAAAGAACTGACAGCAAATGTGGATAAAAATAGTATTGCTGGGATAAGCTTCGGAGGACAGATGCACGGACTTGTTGTACTGGATGAGAATGATGAGGTGATAAGACCGGCAATACTCTGGAATGACGGAAGGACACAGAAAGAAACAGACTATCTCAATAACGAGATCGGAAAAGAAAAATTATCCAAGCTTACCGGAAACATTGCATTTGCAGGATTTACTGCACCGAAGATACTGTGGCTTAAGGCAAATGAGCCACAGAACTTTGCAAAGATCAAAAAGATCATGCTTCCAAAGGACTATATAGCATATCGTCTGACAGGAGAGTTCAGTACGGATTATTCTGATGCATCAGGAATGCTGCTTCTTGATGTGAAAAATAAATGCTGGTCAAAGGAGATGCTTGAAATCTGTGGCGTAAAAGAAGAGTGGATGCCAAAGCTTTACGAAAGCTATGAGAAGACCGGGACATTAAAGCCGGATGTTGCAGAAGAACTTGGTTTTCCGGCAGAATGCATAGTTGCAGCAGGAGCAGGGGATAATGCTGCTGCGGCTATTGGAACCGGAACTGTAGGTGCAGGAAAGTGTAATCTTTCTCTTGGAACAAGCGGAACACTTTTCATTACAAGCGACAAATTCGGAGTAGATCCTCACAATGCACTTCATTCATTTGACCATGCGGACGGAGCATATCATTTGATGGGCTGTATGCTTTCAGCCGCAAGCTGTAACAATTGGTGGATGAAAGATATCCTGCATACCGATGACTTTGCAGATGAACAGAAGCCGCTCGATGAGGAAGGAAGACTCGGTGAGAACCATGTGTACTTCCTTCCGTATCTGATGGGTGAACGTTCGCCTCATAATGATCCGTCGGCAAGAGCTTCGTTTATCGGTATGAGCATGGACACAAGCCGTGCTGATATGCTTCAGGCGGTTTTCGAGGGTGTAGCATATGGGCTAAGGGATTCGCTTGAGGTGGCACGAAGTCTTGGAGTGGCACCAGAGCGCACAACAATCTGCGGTGGTGGTGCCAAAAGCCCGCTTTGGCGAAAAATTGTCGCAAACATCATGAATATGAAGGTTGATACCGTAGAGGTAGAGGAAGGACCGGCATATGGCGGTGCAATCCTTGCAGCAGTAGCAGATGGGTGCTTCAATAACGTTGAAGAAGCCACAGCCAAAATAGTAAAGAAAAAAGATACGACAGAGCCTGACCTGGTATTAGTAGAAAAATATGAGCAGGGTTATCAGAAATTTAAAAAATTCTATCCTGCACTAAAAGGGTTATTCTAGAAGAAATGTCACTGCGAAATGCAGTGGCATTTTTTTAGAATTCTAAATCGGGTTGTAAAAATAGGAAAAAAGATATAATATATAAATATATTGGCAGAAGGTTTTAACATTTTATTGGAGGTTTTTATGGCTGACACAAGAGAGGATTTCGAGAAACAGGCTGATGAATACTATGAGGAAGCAAGAGAGTGTTTTGATGATATAAAAGTATCACAGGCTGCGGGTTTACTGCACAATGCGGTAAGCATGTACAAAAAGGCTGAATGTCAGGAAAAAGTGGCAAACAGTCTTAATATGCTGGGTGTTGTATATGCTGCTTTGGGCGATAGCGGGATGTCTATGGATTGTTATATAGAAGCACTGGATATTGCATTGGAAAATGGATACAGTGATATAATCATGCTTTTATATAACAATATAGGCTCTAAATATCAGGAAATAGGCAGACACGATAAAGCTATTGTGTATTTTAAAAAGTCGATCCTGGAACTGAAAAAACTCATAGTACGTGAAAAGAAGTCATACTACAGATGGCTTTTATTCTCAAATCTTAACTTATGTATTTCTTACACCGGAATGGGAGAATATGATCTGGCAGAAAAGTATTTAAATGAGGCACTTGCTTACAGCGAGATCGAAAAAGATGAAGATAGCATCTTTTTTATTGATATAGCACAGGCACAGCTTTTCTGGGATATGGGGCGTGAGGATGAAGTGCGGCAGCATGTAGATGAGCTTGTTGAAGGAGCACTTGCACATGTAGGGGTATCGGACTATGTGCTTGAAATAAAAAACCTGTGCAATCTTTTCATGGAGATGGGAGAATTCGATGCATGGGCTATGGTTGTATCCAGCTTTGAGCGCAATATATCAACAATGGGAAATATATATTACCAGATTTCCTGTGTAGAAATGTGGATGAAATATTACCGTGCGATCGGAGAAGTGGATAAATACAACGAACTTTGCATACAATATGTCAATCTGCATATCGAACAGGAAAATTACCAGACAGAGCGTATGTGCGAGATGATAGACTTAAAGCTTGAACTTCAGGAAAAAGAGTTTGAAAACAAGAAAGTTATGTCTGCAGCTAATACTGACAGGTTGACAGGTTTTGGAAACAGATATATGATGCTGGATGATTTTGAAAATGCGTTTCCGCAATGTACGCAGAATGGTGGCCTTACTATAGGTATAGTTGATATTGATTTCTTTAAAGCATTCAATAAAACCAATGGAAGGATGACAAGTGATGATGCCATAAAAATCATTTCAGATGCAATAAGAAACAGCATAGATGGAGTAGGGCAGGGTTATAGATTTAACGGAGATGAATTCTATCTGATATTGAAAAATACCGACAAAACACAGATAAAAGCTATTGCGGACAGGATAAGTGAGACAGTAAAGAAAAAGAAGATCATAAATCCGGGTTCGAAAATAGATAAATATCTTACAGTTTCGCAGGCTTATATAATAGCTGAGGATCTTGCTGTGCCAGATGAATACGGAAGGGTATTCAACAAGGTTGACACAGCACTTGACAGTGTAAAAGAAAACGGAAGAAACGCATATATAATCGGTACATATTAATCATTGTACATAACTACCTGATTACGGCCATTGTTCTTAGCTTCATAGAGAGCAGTGTCCGCATTTTGGATAGTTTTCTGGTAATCACCACCATCATAGACAGCAACACCTACAGAAATAGTGACTTTTCCAACAGCAAATTTGGTGTTTTCAACCGCTTTGCGGAATGCATCAGCATGTTCAATAAAATTTCCACAGGATTCTTTCATAATTACAACAAATTCTTCGCCACCCCAGCGTATTAACAGTTCGTTTGGGTGTAGGATTGATCTGACGGCATTTGTAACACCTATGAGCACATCATCACCTGCAGTATGTCCATAGGTATCATTTATCAATTTAAATTTATCAAGATCATATATTGCAATAGCAATGGGAGTATCAGCGGTATTTTTAAATAGGTGCTTCTCATCCGTGAGAGAAGATATTATGTTGCGGTTGTATGCACCTGTAAGCACGTCATGGCGCAGATGATCTTCTAATTTTAATTTCATATCCATCTGATCACGATAGGTCTTTTCGATAATTACATCAAATATAAATATTCCCATATATAGAGGAATGCCGAGTAAAAACATCATGGCAAAATCAGGATAATGTATGAAAGGTTCTGCAATAGAGATATCTAAAAACAATAGTCCATGACCTATAAAAGCCAATTTAAGGGGTGCAGCAATTCCTAAAACTAAAAATATAAAATTTATAATGATAAAACCTACACAAGCAAATCTTAAGTCATCCAGAAAATAGCATGCCCAGATAGTACACCACATTACACAATGAGCAACGAAATAACTCATGGGAACCATGATCCTAAAAGAATTTGTTTTATGGTTAAGTATCATAAATATGGTAAATGGCAGAAGTATGGAAAATCTTGGAATAAGTGTGGTAAGTTCAAATCTCCCGAAAAGATAACAATCGGATAAATAATATCCGATTGAAAGAATGCTGACAGCTATTATCATACATGTGTTTATAGTTCTATAATATTCAAATTTTGATTGATAGTATTTGTTTTTGTTCATTAAATCCCCCTGATATTCTGCAAAAAAATTCACATATGCAAAATACTCTGTGACTATTATACTATATGGGGACGCATATTACAATACAGACTAAAAAAATAAAGAAGCGAAATATGACGATAAATAAGCAAAAGAAAATAAAACAAAATAAAAACTATCACAGCCGGAGGGAAGTGGCGTGATAGTTTTTATTTAATAGTGTTTTGGTTTTTAACTATATGATTAAATAGGAAAATATGAAAAATGATTATTTAACATAATCTTTAACAGAGGAATAAATTCCTTCTGCGTTGAGACCGTATTTCTCAAGAAGAGCAACAGCTGGACCGGATTCACCGAAGCAATCCTGGATACCTATTGTCTTAACAGGAGTTGGAGCTTTACGTGAAAGTACTTCACAGACAGCTGAACCAAGACCTCCTATTACAGAATGCTCTTCGACAGTTACAACCTTTCCACATTCTTTGGCAGCTGAAACGATAAGATCTTCATCGATCGGCTTTATAGTATGGATGTTTATAACTTTAGCATTTATTCCATCAGCAGCCAGCTTTTCAGCAGCAGCTAATGATTCTGAGACACAAAGTCCTGTAGCAATAATTGCAACATCTGAGCCTTCACGGAGAGTTACACCTTTACCGATCTCGAATTTATAATCAGGATTATCGTTGATCACAGGAACGGCAAGACGACCAAATCTCATATATACAGGACCATCGTGTTCATAAGCAGCTTTTACGGCAGCTTTTGCCTCAACATCATCACTTGGGTTTAAGATGACCATGCCAGGAATTGTGCGCATGAGGGCAATATCCTCATTACACTGGTGTGTGGCACCATCTTCACCAACAGAGATACCGGCATGTGTAGCACCGATTTTTACGTTGAGGTGTGGATATCCTACGGAGTTACGAACCTGCTCGAAAGCACGTCCGGCAGCAAACATTGCAAATGAACTTGCAAATGGGACTTTTCCTGTGGTTGAAAGTCCGGCTGCTATACCTATCATATTACACTCTGCGATACCACAATCTATATGACGCTCTGGAAATTCTTTTTTGAATATAGCAGTCTGTGTTGCGGCTGCAAGATCAGCGTCGAGTACATATACGTTGTCATGTTCTTTGGCAAGCTCTACGAGAGCGTTTCCGTAGCTGACACGTGTAGCGATTTTCTTTACTTCTGACATAATGCTTCACCTACTTTCTCGAGATCAGCCATTGCAATGGCGTATTCCTCGTCATTTGGAGCCTTTCCGTGCCATCCGACCTGGTTTTCCATGAAAGAAACACCTTTGCCTTTTACTGTGTGTGCAATGATGGCTGTAGGCATACCCTTTGTGGCTTTTGCCTCTGCGAAAGCAGCAGCAATCTGATCCATGTCGTTACCATCTTTAAGATCGATAACATGGAAGTTGAAAGCTTTGAATTTATCAACAATAGGATACGGTGAACATACCTGATCTACAGGTCCGTCAATCTGAAGACCATTGTTATCAACGATTACTACTAAATTGTCAAGTTTGCGGAAACCTGCGAACATAGCTGCTTCCCATACCTGACCTTCCTGAATTTCTCCATCACCTAAGAGTGTATAAACTCTGTAACTGTCATTTGAAAGTTTAGCTGAAAGAGCCATTCCGACAGCTGCTGAAATACCCTGTCCTAAAGAACCGCTTGACATATCGACACCAGGAATGTGTTTCATGTCAGGGTGTCCCTGAAGATAAGAGCCAAGATGACGAAGTGTTTTTAAATCCTCTACAGGAAAATATCCTCTCTGTGCAAGTGTGGAATAAAGACCTGGAGCAGTATGACCTTTTGATAATACGAAACGGTCTCTGTCAGCCTTCTTTGGATCTTTTGGGTCGATATTCATCTCTTCAAAATATAAGTAAGTGAAAATATCTGCAGCTGAGAGTGATCCGCCCGGATGACCGGCTTTTGCAGCATGTACACCGGTAATGATACCTTTGCGGACTTCATTAGCTGTAATCTGAAGCTTCGTTTTGTTCATTTTTTGTCTCCTTTTTATGTATTAGGGTAAATGGTTATTACGATTAAATCCCTAATGAATATCATATATAATTATGAGGACTGTTTCAAGTCCCCATAATGACTTTATTTCGGGTAATTTAGATTATTCTCCAAAAACAGCTTTGTAGTCAGCCTGAAATTTAACAATACCCTGATCTGTAAGAGGATGCTTTGTCATCTGCTCAATAACTTTGTAAGGGATTGTTGCGATATCTGCACCGGCAAGAGCACAATCTGTTACATGGATCGGATTTCTGATAGAAGCAGCGATGATCTCTGTCTCATATCCGTAAATATCAAAAATTTCTGCGATCTGTCTTATAAGCTCGATACCAGGCTGGCTGATATCATCAAGTCTGCCAAGGAATGGTGAAACATATGTAGCACCTGCATTTGCAGCAAGGATTGCCTGATTTGCAGAAAAGATAAGTGTAACGTTTGTTTTGATTCCTTCAGATGAAAGAACTTTTACTGCCTTAAGACCTTCTACTGTCATAGGAATCTTAACTACCATGTTTGGGTGGATGGATGCGATCTGGCGTCCCTCCTTGATCATGCCTTCGGCATCAACAGTAGTAGCTTTTACTTCACCACTGATAGGTCCGTCAACGATGGATGTGATTTCTTTTATAACTTCATTGAAATCTCTTCCTTCTTTTGCGATAAGTGATGGATTTGTGGTAACTCCACAGATAACCCCCATATCATTTGCTTTCTTAATATCCTCTACATTAGCTGTATCAACGAAAAATTTCATTTCAAATACCTCCGTTCGTAATTGACTATGTTTATTTTATGTTTAAAATATATCACTAATGAAAACTAAATGCAAGATAAAATTACAAAATAAAAGTAAAAACAAAAATAAAAACAAATAAACAAAAGAATAAAAGGGAAAAATGCGAAAGTTTTACTGGATTTTCTTACAGGATTCATATAATATATTGATTATAGATAGCTATTCAGTACGAAAGTATGTGGTACCGTATATTTCGCAGGAAAATTTAAGCTGTTTATTGGTTATTGGATTTATGGAGGATATATGCTGCAATTAGACAGACAAAAACAAATACTCGATTATTTAAAAAAGAATAGAAAAGCAACAACAAATGAATTGAGCGAACTTTTGGGAGTTTCTACAACTACTATAAGAACTGACTTAAACCAGATGGACAAAGATTGTCTTCTTAAAAAAACCCACGGAGGTGCAGTCTATCGCGATAATAATATGGAGAGAGCTGAACTTACGGGACGTGCATACTATTTTGATGAGAGGGCGCTGGAGAACAAAGAAGAAAAGGAAAAAATAGCAAACGAAGCGGTAAAACTTGTAAAAGATCATATGTGTATATTTCTGGATGCAAGCTCGACTGCGTATACACTTGGAATGAAGCTTAACGGACTGACAGAGCTTACAGTAATTACGAACGGAATAAATCTTGCACTTGCGCTGAAGGATGTGCCAGGGATAACTGTAATACTTACAGGCGGGATCGTGACATCTGCTTCTGCATCGATAGAGGGACTTTTAGGTGAGGATCTGTTAAAGAAAATCCATACGGATATAGCTTTTGTATCAGCGAGAGGATTTTCGGTTGAAGATGGTCTGACAGATTTTAGTATTTATGAAGCCGACCTTAAGAGAATGTGCATAAAGGCATCGGCAAGAACTGTTGCGCTTGTGGATCACACGAAGTTCGATTCCACGTCTATCTCAAGCTATGCAACACTTGACGATATAAATATGGTAATAACTGATTGTGGAATATCAGGCGAAACAAAAAAAATATACGAAAGTGCGGGAATTGAGCTTGTGATAGCAGAGTAATGCGGACGGCGGATGGCTTTATATAATGCCTGAAAGCCTTAAGACTACTACAATAAGAATACACATAATATCAAGCATTATGCCGATACCGGCGCGCAGGCGGATCCCGTTTACTGTGTCAGCATCTATTTTATTGTCTTTTTTAGAAATGTATCTGGAACATGAAATACATGTTCCGGCTGTTATTGCGATAAAAATAAATATTGTGATTATCAGTATAAAGATTTTCATGGCTGCTCCTGTTATTAAATCATTCTATGTGATACTTTAAATAGTTTGCGATCATTGTTGTTCACACTTAAGTGGTACAGTAGCATATTATATAGCATAACATTGAAAAAAACAAACATAAAACATTGAAAAAACAAACATATATCATTGTGAAGCAGTTGTGCTTGATATAAAATGGTAGGGGAGCCAAAATTATCTTGGTTTTAGCAATTAACAGAAGCTTAATGAATCGCTTAAGATCGAGCCGAGGATTATTATGAAAGATAATGAGCTTCAGATCGATTTTAAGGTTGGCAGTACAAAAATGTTTAAGATCAGTGATCTGGTCCACTTTGTTGAAAATGTTGGAATAAGCAATCTCTCAAAGGAAGATCTTATGGAACTTCTTGGAATATAACTTTCTGGGATATGACTTCATAAAATATAACTTCCTGGAATATAAATGATTGTCAGCGATTACAATAATTATAGTAATAAAAGAGCCATAGGGCACATTATTTAAGTGCCCTATGGCTTTTTGTGAATAAAATTATATGCTGTTTTAGTTGAAAATTATTTTATGAAATGAGGAGCATATGGTATTTTGCCCCTTTAATCATTTTATATAAAAAGTTGCAGCATCACTTTTTGAGTCTGTAAGAGCCAGAATGTCATCTTTTATACAAAGATACATACCTTCCTGCGAAACGCTTTCGAAAGTTACACCATCTTTGTCATCAAAACCTTCGAGTGTTTTAAATGTCTGCTTTTTGGCGGTTTTATCTGAACCATCGGTATCCTGGGCAAGTGTTACAGAGCCATCCTTATTTGCAGTAATGTATAGCCCGGCTTTGTTTTCTGACTGGATAGATACATATGGATCCTGCGAAGGATCTGCCTTTCCAGCTGTTATTACCCATTTATTGTCATTCTCGCTGTCTCCGATATCCAGACCGATTTTTATTTTTGTATAAGGATAGTCACTGTCGGCAGAGGAATTTACAAAGCCTTCGTGTGACAAAGCTTTGCCGGAATCAAGAGTGATGGCGGAGGTGGTGCCGGCAGGTCCGGCAGCTGTTTCTTCAAATAAATCTATGCTGCCATCATCGTTGAAGTTAAGCTCCGTGACACAGGCTGATCTTCTATAACCATTTCCGCCCGGAAGAGAACCATTATGGTATACAAAATAAGTTTTTCCTTTGAAATCAAAAACAGCCATATGGTTTGTATTTGATGTTGCGTTAGGCGTCATAATAATGTTTCCAAATTTCCAGTTTCCACTTGATAGATCATCAGTTGTCGCATATGCCATATTTTCCCGCCATCCGTTGGCATAGAAGAGGTAGTAATCGCCGTAGTAGTTTCCATTCTCGTCCTGTCTGCGGTAAAGCCATGGTGCCTCTGTATAATTTTCAAGTCCGTTTTTCTGATATGCGATATCTGCTTCTGCAAAATTGTTACCGCTTGTGATCTCTCCGTCGCCGTTTTGGTCTTTGACTGATATCATGTCTTCATTGAGCTCACATATGAAAAACATTCCGTTTCCCCAGGCAAGATAGCGGTGGGTGGTGCCGGTTTCGTCAGTTTCGATCCATACTGTAGGGTCAATATCGTTAAAGGATGAAAGCTGTGGTTTGGTGACATTGCCTTTTACAAGCGGCTGGCCTATATCGGTAAATGGCCCTGTCGGACTGTCTGATGTAGCAACACCGATTGACTGTTTTCCGGTTTTGTCCCAGCTGCAGTAATAAAGATAGTATTTACCATTATATTCTGCAACCTGGCTTGCCCATGCTGACTGGTCATCCTTTGCCCATTTTACAGTATCCATGGTCATAACTGTGCCCTCGGATTTCCAATTTACCATGTCTGTCGAGGAGTAACACAGATATTCAGGAATGTTGTACACCGAATCTGCGACTTCTTTGTCGGTTGATGCATCGTGCCCTGTATACAGATATACTGTATCACCATCGACAAGAACAGATGGATCACCCCCATAGATCAGATCAGATCCACTGTCAGAATTTATGTTATTTCCGACCATAGGATTTGTGATCTGCGATTTTTCGATAGTTTTCTCTTTCCCAGCCCCACAGCCTGTGACAGAGATTGCCACAAGCATAACCAATACGATTTTTTTCTTCATAATACCTCCAATACATTTAAAAAATTGTCTAAAGCTTTCCGCATGTATAATGTTGATGGTGCCGTCCGGGGTGCGGGCTTGCGTCTCTTCCGATAGCGGAACATTTCGCCCGGATTGCGTGAATTTGTCAGGTGTCTGTTTCCGGCTCAAAGTTTGTGTACATTCTCCAGATGCACACCCACGCCGCAGCGTCCGTCTATGGCATACGCTCTCATACTCCTTAGTCTAGTGGGAGTAAATGCCGTTTCCAGCTAAGTTTATTATGCACGGGTGCTCCAAACGCGCTATTTACGTTGTGAAGTTGATTTAGACTACAAGCTTGGACGTGTGTGCGCCCGTGCAATCTTTAGCTGTAAATCGGCATTAACTCCCACACGACACGTCAGAAATCGAGTGTGTGCCATAGACGGACGCTGCGGCGTGGGTGTACAGCTGTAGAATGAACATAAATAATCAAAAGAGCCGGAAGCAGACACCGACAAATTAGCAATCCGGACGAGTTCCGCTATCGGAAGAGACGCAAGCCCGCACCCCGGACGGCACCTTCCCACAATAGAATGCGGAAAGATTAGGTTTTATTAAAATATTTTAGAATTTTGAGAAAATTTAAAATATTTTAATAAATCATAAAATATTTATTGTATTATGTCAATATATCTGATATCATAAATTTATAATGCTGGGCGGAAAAATTAAAATACGGAGGTATTTGAGATGGGGAATGGGAAGAAAAAGGCCATTTCAGGAACGATAGTAGCAGCGATGACACTTGCAATATCAGCTTGTGGTACAGAATCGCAGGACTACACTGTAAGCTATAAAGGAATTAAAACCGCAGATGTATCATCTGGAGTATCGGTTCATGATCCTTCTATTTTACAGGTAGATGATACATACTACATTTTTGGTTCCCATATGTCAGCAGCAAAGAGCACCGACCTTTTAAACTGGGAAAAGGTCGCAGACGGATACAGTAAAACAAACCCGGTTTACGGACAGATATATGAAGTGGCAGATCAGGCTTTTGCGTATTCCGGAAATAAAGACAGTCTGATACAGACTGATGATAAACAGACACATGTGTGGGCGCCGGACGTTATTTACAATAAAACAACCGGGCTTTATTGCATGTATTACTGCACAACGTCTACATGGAACGCATCGAATCTGTGCTATGGCACATCAGAGACACCGGAAGGTCCATATGAATGGAAGGGAGCACTTATCTATTCCGGATTTAACAGAAAAACTATTTCAGGAACGGATGTGCTTGACTATGTAGATGAGGATTATGCATACAAAAACTATATACAGGGTGGCCAGTACAATTACAATGATTATCCTAATGCGATAGATCCGACAGTATTTTATGATGAAGATGACCGTATGTGGATGGTTTACGGATCGTGGAGTGGTGGAATCTTTCTTATCGAGTTAGATCCGTCAACAGGACAGGTCATCCACCCGCAGGCAGATCCGGACAATAATGTGGATCCATATTACGGAAAACGTCTGTTAGGGGGCGGACATATATCGATAGAGGGACCTTATATCACATATGACAAGGAAAGCGGATATTATTATCTTTATGTTTCATATGGAGCATTGACCAGTAATGGTGGATATCAGGTCAGGGTATTCAGATCTGAAACAGTAGATGGTGATTATGTGGATATGAATGGAGAATATCCGCAGAAGAGTGCACAGCATCAGAATTTCGGACTTAAGCTTACAGGAAATTATAAACTTCCGAGTCTTGAAAAAGCATATATGGCTACAGGACACAATTCGTCGTTTATAGACGAAAAGGATGGAAAAATGTACCTGGTATACCATACCAGATTTAATGATGGCGGTGAGGGACATTCGCCGCGTGTACATCAGATGATAGTAAACGAGGACGGCTGGCCATGTGAACTTCCATATCAGACCCAGGGCGAGACTATAAGTGAAGACGGGTACGATAAGAATGATGTTGTCGGAAGATACTATGTAATAAATCAGGGAACTGATATAAGCGATAAGATTGCTAACCCAAAGATACTTTATCTGAACAAGGATGGTTCTGTCACAGGCGAAAAATCTAAAGGAACATGGACATACAATGATGGCTCATATTACATGGACATAACAATTGATGGAGATGAATTTAGCGGAGTTTTCTGCAGGATGAAAGATGAAGCAGGAACAGATGTTATGACATTTTCTGCCGTAGGACAGAATGAAAGTGTATGGGGAGTGAAATATTTTGACTAAAGCATATAAGGAGAATGGGATATGGACAACACATTAGTATATAATAAACCATGGATTTTGCAGCGTGCAGATCCATATGTATACAGACATACGGACGGAAACTATTATTTTACAGCATCTGTTCCGGAATACGACAAGATAATACTTAGAAGATCAGACACACTGGCAGGGATTAAGGATGCCAAAGAAATAGAAATATGGCACAAGCATGAATCGGGACCACAGAGCATACACATCTGGGCTCCGGAAATCCATTATCTGTTTGGAAAATGGTACATATATTATGCCGGTGGGGATAAGGATGATATATGGGCTATACGTCCATATGTACTGGAGTGTCAGGGGGAGGATCCCCTGAATGATCCATGGGTTGAAAAAGGAAAAATGCAGCGGGCGCAGGATGACGAGTTCTCATTTGAGGCATTTTCACTGGATGCAACAGTATTTGAGGTAAACGGAAACTGGTATTATATCTGGGCAGAAAAGGTCGGAGTCGGAAAACAGATATCAAACCTCTATATTGCCAGAATGAAAAACGGATACACACTTGATACTGTGCAGGTTCTTCTTACAACACCTGATTATGATTGGGAACGCCACGGATTCTGGGTAAATGAGGGACCGGCAGTTATAAAAAGAAATGGCAGGGTTTTTGTGACTTATTCAGCTAGTGATACAGGGATCAATTATTGCATGGGAATGCTTTCGGCTGATGAAGATTTGGATCTTTTAGATCCGCTTTCATGGAAGAAGGAAAGATATCCGGTGTTAAGCTCTGATGAAAAAGCAGTGGTGTATGGACCTGGACATAATTCGTTTACCGTAGATGATGAGGGAAATGATATCATGGTTTACCATGCCAGAACAGAAACCGAAATAATAGGCGATCCGCTTTATAATCCGAACCGCCATGCAATGCTTATGAAAATAAAATGGCACAACGGAAGACCGGTTTTTAATTTTGATTGATCGGGAGAGATACACATGGAATTGATATGCAAAAAGTGTCTGCTTAGGGAGATGGCGCAGGCTGATCAGGCAATGATAAAAAAATATACAGAAGCAATAAAAGGTGCAGACCGTGTTGCAAAAGAAGAATACGAGCGCCGGCTTTCTATCTGTAAGGAATGTGAAAAGCTAAATGCCGGAACATGCAATGCCTGCGGATGCTATGTGGAGCTTCGTGCATTGACAGCTGTGTCACATTGTCCGCATAAAAAGTGGTAAACAGATATCATAAACTGACTGCCATATATGCAGATATGCAAATATAAAAAGTCCCCGGAAACAGCGTTTGAAGTAATTCAAAAGCAGATTTCCGGGGATTTTTTATTGATAGTTAACAGTATTTAAGACTATTTAAGATTACTCATCCTCGATAGGAGTATAGTTTATTGCAACCTTTATATCCTGATCGTAGTTTCCAAATCCCTTTCCAAAGAGTGTTATGCCGCCGACATGCGCAGCGTTTTCCTCGACTGCGATTTTTAAATGAAGGCTGCTTTTGTAATCCAGATCAAGCGTATTGATCGTCACATCAGATATCTTAAGTCCGTCGATAAATGTTCCTTTTCTGTTTATGACAAGGAGTTTCAGAAGTCCATACTGGTTCCAGTTCGCAGGCCACCATTCAGGTGTGAACATCCCGCGTACATCACCATAATCGCCAGGCGAAGTCCATATGCCAAGCAGCGTGTCGTTAAGATAAAAGCTG
Source organism: uncultured Lachnospiraceae bacterium (assembly GCA_905209075.1). Classification (GTDB taxonomy): domain Bacteria; phylum Bacillota; class Clostridia; order Lachnospirales; family Lachnospiraceae; genus Roseburia. Next base: position 148,493 of record CAJLRL010000002.1, read on the forward strand.
ATATCGGAAGGCCAGTTGCTGTCCACCCCCGGAGCTTCAGAACTTATTTCTGTTGAAACTGAAATCTGTGTGATTTTCTGGTTATGAGGGATAAGATTTGGAATAATGTATTCAACATATCCTTTAGTAAACCACATGATATCAGCATTGAACCTGTCGGGATGGTCAAAATAACGTATGTCGTCCAAAGAACCTATGACAGACTGGCGGGTAGCCATACCGCATGTAGGACATACATCATGGGATGAAAACTGTCCGACCTTTATCTCTGTATTAAATATGTTGGTGTTATCAACAGGTGCTTCAATATCTACTATTATACGATCCTGAATGAGAGAACACATCTTCTGGTTGCCGTGACCGGACGAGTCATTGGCAGTTGTGATGAGTCCGCATTCTTCTAATTTTTTTATATGGCCTGTAAGTGCTCCGTTACTTATATTAAGCTCACTGGCGAGCTGGTTCATGCTCATCCGATCATTGTCCAGAAGAATATTCAATATCTGCATACGGACCTCTGATCCCAGTGTCTTAAAAAGCTCAAGCCCTTCATCAAGATTTGTAATGTGAATCATAATGAAGTCTCCTTTAATTTATTTTTTAGATGAATCTTAAATATTTTAATTGATATAAGTATATGTTTATTATAGTATTCAGATGAAATTCAGTCAATAAAAACACGCAAAAGAATAAATAATTTTAGATGATCAAAAAGTTATTGTGCAATTTGCACAAACAATATAGCTTTATTGAACGTAAAAAAACGAAAATTTAGACATGATTAAACAAAACATAAATTAGTTTAAAAATATCTAAAATAAATATTGACATTTACCCATGGAAAATGTATATTATGTACATAAGCGAAACACATTAAATGTTCTTTTTAGTCAAATAGCTAATAAGCCCAGCATTCGACATAGAACTTATGTGGGGGTCTTAACAACAATTTCATTTTTAAAGGAGGAAGGAAAATGAAAAAGAAATTAATCAGTGCACTTATGTGTGCAACAATGGTTTCAACAATGCTTGCCGGATGTGGATCAGGAAGCGGCGGAAGTGCTTCTGGTGGGGATACAGAATCAGAGGCAGCAGAATCAGAGGTAGTAACAAATACTTATGGAGATTCAAAAGGAACACATCTTGAGATGTGGACATTCGTTGAACTTCATGCTCAGCACTACGGAACAATGGTTGAGCAGTGGAACAAGGATCATCCAGACAAAACGATCGAGATCACATGTACTACATATCCATATGCAGACATGCATACAAAACTTATCACAGCTCTTCAGGCTGGCACAGGAGCTCCTGATATCTGTGATGTAGAGGTTGGACAGTTCCCTAACGTTGTAGCTGGTAAAGATGAGTGGTTAGTTCCACTTGATGATTACATGACAGAGTACAAAGATTCAATGGTTCCTGCAAGACTTGAGGTTTACTCAGGAGATGATGGAAAGATCTACGGAGCTCCTTATCATGTAGGTGCTACAGTAATGTACTACAATGTAAAAGCTATGGCTGATGCAATGGGAATCTCTAATGATGATGTTATCGCAAAGATTGATAATGTTAAGACATGGGATGACTATGAGGCACTTGGAACAGAATATGTTGAAGCAGCCGGAGAAAAAGGAACAAAATACTGGACATCTGTTGATACAGGCGGAACAGACTGGTTATGGCTTGCTATGGCTGAGTACGGAGACGACTGGACAGGTGGATTCAAAGAAAAAGCAAATGTAAAGCTTGATTCAGTAAAGAATATGCTTACAATGCAGCAGAGATGGTTAAAGAACCAGGTAGCAGAGGTTTCACCGGATGGACATGTGGATCTTGAGGCTGGTTTCCAGAATATCCTTGATCATAACATCGTTTCATTCCCTAAGGCAATGTGGTATATGAGCCGTTTCACAAACTACATGTCAGAAGAAAAAGGTAACTGGTATATTGCAAAATGTCCTGTATTTGAGGAAGGACAGAAATGTTCAGTAGGTATCGGTGGTACAGGTACAGTTGTTACAAAGCAGTCTAAATCACAGGATCTTGCAGCAGAGTTCCTTTGCTGGGCTAAGATGTCAGAGGTAGGTGAGCAGAACATCTGGGATACACTTGGATTTGATGTATGTAACACAGATTGCTGGACAATGGACAGCTTTGCTAAGGATGAGAACAACCAGTATAACCAGTTCTTCATCAACAAACCATATGAGGTACTTAACTCAATCGGACTTGATAACATCGGAAAGATTTCTTCTGTAGCTATCAGCCCAACAATCAATGAGTACACATGCAACACTACTCTTAACGAGGTACTTGAAGATCCTGACTATAGTGTAGATGATGCACTTCAGGAATTACAGGATGCAGTAGATGCAGAGCAGAATTAGTCTATGACTTATAGAGGGGGTTCAGGAGGGTAATCCTCCACCCCCCTTTTTTATATCAAAATTATATAGGTAGATAGGTAGAAATGTAGAAAGAGGTGTGTGATTTGAAGATTAAAAAATTCTTATATTCACAGAAAGTTGCACCATATGTATTTGTGATCCCGTTTATTCTCAGTTTTGCTTTTTTCTGGATTTATCCGTTATGTTCATCTGTAACAATGAGTTTCCAGAAGATCGGGGCAATAGACTGGAGCTGGTGTGGAATTGAAAATTACAAAAAACTTTTGACAGATAATGTTTTCCATATTGCTATTAAAAACAGTGCAACATATATGTTTTGGACACTTGTTTTACTTATTCCGTTCCCAATGCTTTTTGCAGTTCTTATGGACAGCAACCTTGTAAAAGCAAAAGGTGTATGGAAAGCGATACTTTATATGCCGGCGCTTACATCAGTAGTTATTTCAGGAACACTGTTCCGTCTGATGTTTACAGAGTACAGCACAGGTCAGATGAACCAGCTTACTCAGATGCTTGGACTTGGTACTTTTAAATGGCTGAAGATGGGCTGGTCAGGAATGGCAGCACTTCTCGTAGTTGCCTGCTGGAGATGGACCGGTGTAAATATGCTTTATTTCCTTTCAGGACTTAAATCAATTGATACATCGCTCTATGAAGCTGCTGAGATCGATGGAGCATCAGGATGGCAGAAATTCCGCTATGTAACATTACCATTACTTAAACCTACAACAATTTACGTGCTTACAATTTCAATCTATGCAGGACTTGCTATGTTCCTTGAGTCATACATGTTATGGGGTGGAAACAACTCACCAGGAAATATCGGTCTTACAATCGTAGGATACCTGTACAAACGTGGTATTGAGAAAAACGATATGGGTTATGCATGTGCAGTAGGTATGGTACTCTTAGTGATCGCACTTGTTATCAATATCGTACAGCTTATATTAAGCGGTACATTCAAGAACGAGGAGGAATAAGACAATGGCAGATAAAAATAAAAAAGTACGTTCTGTGTCTGACACTCCAAGACATAAAATTGGCGTAGTGCTCGGGACAGGATTCTTCCTTATATTATGTGCAATAATAGTTTTCCCGGTATTGGCAGGACTTTTAGCATCATTTAGACCAGGTAAAGTACTTATCCGTAGAGGTTTGTCACTTGATTTTGATATATCAACAATGAGTCTGGATAACTACACATATCTGTTCTCTGGAAACGCAGATAGCCAGAAATATTTTATGTGGTACAAAAACTCACTTATCATTACAATTGTTTCTGTAGCACTTACACTTATTATCTGCTACTTCGTTGCATATGGACTTACAATGTACAATTACAAACTTAAGAATTTCCTTTTCTTCTTAGTTATCGCTACTATGATGGTTCCATTCGAAATCCTTATGCTTCCTCTCTATAAAGAGGTAATTGCACTTAACATTATAGATACATATTTTGGTGTGATCGTAACCGGATTATGTTCAGCATCGACGATATTCTTCTTCAGGCAGTATCTGTCAGGACTTCCTAAGGATCTTCTCGATGCAGCAAGGATTGATGGAGCTACAGAGTATGGTATTGCTACAAAGATCATACTCCCACTTACAAAACCAGCATTCGCATCAATGGGTATCCTTAGTGCGATGGGTGTATGGAATGCAATACTCTGGCCGCTGCTTGTATTAAAAGGAGCAGAGAAGTTTACACTTCCAATCGGACTTAATACACTTCTTACACCATACGGAAATAACTATGACGTGCTTATTGCAGGATCAATGTTTGGTATTTTACCAATATTTATCATTTTCCTGATCTTCCAGAAGTACATCATCGATGGTATGACAGCCGGAGCTGTAAAGGGTTAATAAATAATGCTTATGATCAGGCTGCGCATATTGCGTGGCCTGGGATTAACATAATAATGTATTTGGATAGGAGAGAATATGGCTAAATTAATAATAAATAACGAGGCAAAAAAGAGCACGATTGCTCCAGAAATTTATGGACATTTTTCAGAGCATCTTGGAAGATGCATATATGAAGGATTGTACGTTGGGGAAAATTCAGATATTCCAAATGTAAATGGAATGCGTACAGATGTTGTTGAGGCTTTAAAAGAAATGAAAATACCGGTTCTCCGCTGGCCTGGCGGATGCTTTGCCGATGAGTATCATTGGATGGATGGAATCGGACCAAAAGAGAATCGTAAAAAAATGATAAATACACACTGGGGCGGAGTTGTCGAGGACAACAGCTTTGGTACACATGAGTTTTTCGAATTATGTCGTCAGCTGGGCTGCAAGACGTATGTAAACGGAAATTTAGGAAGCGGAACTGTCCGTGAGATGAGTGAGTGGGTTGAATATATCACATTTAATGGGGTATCACCGATGGCTGATCTTCGAAAAGCAAACGGACATGAGGAACCATGGACTATTGATTATTTTGGTGTAGGAAATGAAAACTGGGGCTGCGGTGGAAATATGAGACCTGAGCATTATGCAGACGAATACCGCAGATATCAGACTTATGTAAGAAACTATGCCGGAAACCAGCCAATTCAGAAAGTATGCTGTGGACCAAACGTGGATGATTATGAGTGGACAAAAAAAGTTATGGAGACATGCTTTGACCATTGTGAACCTAGATTCCATGGTCTTATGGATGGTCTTTCACTCCACTATTATACTTTACCTGAAACTGAAGATAACTGGGATATAAAAGGAAGTGCTACTGATTTTACAGAAGATATATTCTACCAGACGTTAAAGAGAAGCTTTTTCATGGAAGAACTCATAAACCGTCATGGCGCTATCATGGATCAGTATGATCCGGATAAAAATATCGGACTTATAGTTGATGAGTGGGGAATCTGGTCTGATGTGGAGCCGGGAACAAATCCTGGATTTTTATATCAGCAGAATACAATGCGTGATGCACTTGTAGCAGGAATCACACTTAATATTTTCAACAAACATTCTGATCGTGTAAAGATGGCCTGCATAGCACAGCTTATCAACGTACTTCAGTCAGTAATGCTTACAGATGGCGAGAAGATGATAAAGACACCTACATACTATGTATTCCATATGATGCGTCATCATCAGGGAGCCTCACTTCTTGGAAGCGAGCTTGTGGGATGTGGAACTGTAGGAAAAGATAAAAACGAACTTCCTAAAGTTATCGAGTCTGTATCAGAGGATGCTGACGGAGTTATTACAGTAACACTCACAAACAACTCTCTTGAAGCATCTGAGGAGATTGAAATCTCACTCACAGCTGACAGCGCGAGCTACAATGTAAAAGAAGCAAGATTCATAGCAGGAGCAATGAATGCGCACAATACATTTGATCAGCCAGAGGTTGTAGAAGAAAAAGACTTTGATGCATTTGAAAAGAATGCTGACGGAATTAAAGTTACTATTCCGGCATGTAGTGTTGTTACACTTCGTCTTGCAAAATAAGTAATATTTAGGAACGTACATAAGGACTTGAAAAAGGAGACTTGATATGGCAGGCAGATTTAAATATGACAATAAAGTTTTTGAAGTGATAAATGCGATAGTTGATTTACTTGTTTTAGGCTTTTTCTGGATAATAACAAGTATTCCCATTTTTACTATGGGAGCATCAACAACAGCACTTTATTATACAGTAAACAAATCAATAAGAAATAAAAAAGGATATGCATACAGAGAGTACTGGAAGGCATTTAAGCGCAATTTTAAACAGGCAACATTATGTTTTTTGATGTGGTTTGTTGTGGCAATATTTCTTGTAGGTGATGTCATTATTACAAAGCAGGTATTACGTCAGGATACACAGCTTGGAGCGTCATATTATTTCTTCCTTGTACTTGCAGGTGCAGCGCTTGCATGGGAGTTTTATTTATTTTCATATATAGCAAGATTTGAATGTACCGTAATGGAAGCAATGAAAAAAAGCCTCTTTATGATGCTTGCTAATCTTGGCTGGTCAGCAGCACTTGTGGCAATATTCATGGCATGTCTGTTCTTGTGCAGAGATATGATGAGCCTGTTTATATTATTGCCGGGTGGATTTTGTGCGATCAAAAATTATATTCTGGAGAAAGTATTCAAAAAGTACAGAACCCCGGAAGATATTGCAAGGGAACTTGAGATGAACAGAACATTCTCAAGATAGCAAAAGGCGGGGGTATCCCGCCTTTTTGCACTTAAAGATTTGTTGGAACGAGAAGGGGAGACTGTAAAATGGATTCAAACGAAAGCTGGGTTGATTTAAAAAATATAAAAATTACAGATGATTTCTGGAGCGGCATGCAGAATCTTGTGACAGATGTTGTCATACCTTTTCAGGAGAGGGTTCTAAATGACGATGAACCTGATGTTGAGAAAAGCCATGCGATCGAAAACTTCAGGATAGCGGCAGGTTTAAGTGATGGCGAATTTTATGGTATGGTTTTTCAGGACAGCGATGTTGCAAAATGGCTTGAGGGTGCAGCCTATTCACTTATTATAAAACCGGATAAAGAACTTGAAAAAAGAGCGGATGATATAATAGGGATAATAGAAAAGGCACAGCAGCCGGATGGCTATTTAAATACATATTTTACGATCAAGGAGCCTGATCACCGCTGGCAGAATCTTTTGGAGTGCCATGAACTATACTGCGCAGGTCATATGATGGAAGCTGCTGTTGCATATTATGATGCGACAGGAAAAGACCGGCTGCTTAAGGTCATGGAAAGGATGGCGGGACATATCATAAACCGCTTTGGCCCTGATAAGATTACCGGCATTCCGGGACATCAGGAAGTTGAGATAGGTCTTATGCGTATGTATCATGTGACGGACAATGAAGAGTATAAAAAGATGGCACGTTATTTTCTTGAGGAAAGGGGTAAAAATCCGGATTTTTTCAAGGAGGAAGCACAAAAGAGAGACTGGAAGCATTTTGGGATGATTCCGGAGGATACGAAATATAATCAAAGTTATGCCACAATATATGAGCAGGATGAGGCGGTAGGACACAGTGTAAGAGCAGTATATATGTATACGGCCATGGCTGATCTTGCAGCAACAGATAATGATGAAAGATTATACAAGGCATGCAGACGCCTGTGGGACAACATGGCACAGAAAAAAATGTACATAACAGGAGGCATAGGCTCAACGGTTGAGGGTGAAGCTTTCACAAAGGAGTATGAGCTTCCAAATGATATGGCATATGCTGAGACATGCGCTTCGATAGGACTTGTATTTTTTGCCAAACAGATGCTTAGGATGGATAAAAGCGGTGAATATGCAGATGTGATGGAACGTGCACTTTATAATGGGATCATAAGCGGAATGCAGCTGGATGGAAAAAGATTTTTCTATGTAAATCCGCTTGAAGTGAATCCTGGTGTGTCAGGGGAGATATTTGGATATAAACATGTTATACCGCAAAGACCGGGATGGTACACATGTGCATGCTGCCCGCCAAACCTTGTCCGTATGGTCACGTCACTTGGAAAATATACATGGGATGAGGATGAAGATACTATATATTCACATATGTTCATAGGACAGGAGGCTAAGCTCAATAAAGCTGATATTTCAGTAAAGAGCAGTTATCCATGGAAAGGACAGATTGCATATACGATAAATCCGAAAACATCAGATAAATTTGCTGTTGCGATCCATATACCGGGATATCTGAAAAAATATACTGTTAGGCTGAATGGTGAAATTATTGATGCGTCAAAACAGGTGAAAAATGGATACATGTATATCGAACGTGTATGGTATAGTAATGATACGATTGAAATTACATTTGATATGGAGATCAGAAAGGTCTATGCGAATACAAATGTCAGAGAGGATATTGGCTGCGTGGCGCTTATGAGAGGCCCATTTGTATATTGCTTTGAGGGGGTTGACAACGATTCAGATGTTCAAAGCCTTATACTTGAAGCGGAAAAGATAGATCAGGCTAAGGAAGAAATTATGACAGATGATCTGCTGAAGGGAATGACATCTATCCTTGTTCCGGCAGTAAGGCTTGAAAGTGATGATGGACTTTATTCGGAAAATCCACCTAAAGAACGAAGTGTTATGGCAAAGGCTGTTCCGTATTTTGCATGGGGCAACAGAGGACTTAACCAGATGCGTGTGTGGATGCATAGCAGATAGATCAAATATCCAGTGCTCAGGTGATTTGAGGTTCGGATAATATGGATATCTGTTGATTTAAGTACCTGATAATCTGGATATCTGTTGATTTAAGTACTGGACAATCTCGGTATCAGGTAATTTCATATGAGATAATTTAGCCGCATAGAAATGATTATAAAAATAGAAGGAGAAGAATTATGTTAGCAGTTAAAAAATACAAATTTTGGTTTTGTACAGGATCACAGGATTTATACGGAGATGAGTGTCTTGCAAATGTAGCAGCTCATTCAAAGGAGATTGTGGCAAAGTTAAATGAATCAGGAGTTCTTCCTTTTGAAGTTGTCTGGAAGCCGACACTTATAACAAACGAGCTTATAAGAAAGACATTCAATGAGGCAAACACAGATGACGAGTGTGCAGGTGTTATCGTATGGTGCCACACATTTTCGCCTGCTAAATCATGGATCTTAGGACTTAAGGAATTAAGAAAACCATTACTTCATTTACATACACAGTACAATGAGGAAATCCCTTATGATTCTATCGACATGGATTTCATGAATGAAAATCAGGCAGCACACGGAGATCGTGAGTGGGGACACATTGTTACACGCATGGGAATTGAGAGAAAAGTTGTTGTTGGACACTGGTCTGATCCGGTTGTACAGGGCAAGATCGCATCATGGCAGCGTGTGGCAGTCGGAGTTGTGGAGAGCAGCCATATCCGTGTAATGCGTGTAGCTGACAATATGAGAAATGTTGCGGTTACAGAAGGTGATAAGGTAGAGGCACAGATCAAGTTTGGCTGGGAAGTTGATGCTTATCCTGTAAATGAGATCGCAGAGGCTGTTGCAGCAGTATCACAGTCAGATACAAATGCACTTGTAGACGAATACTATGATAAATATGATATTTTACTTGAGGGCAGAGATCCTGAAGAATTCAAAAAACATGTTGCTGTACAGGCACAGATAGAGCTTGGATTCGAGAGGTTCCTTGAGGAGAAAAATTATCAGGCTATCGTTACACATTTCGGAGATCTTGGCGCATTAAAACAGCTTCCGGGACTTGCTATCCAGCGTCTTATGGAAAAAGGATATGGTTTCGGAGCAGAGGGAGACTGGAAGGTTGCCGCAATGGTACGTCTCATGAAGATAATGACTGCAGGCATGAAAGATGCAAAAGGTACATCAATGCTTGAAGATTACACATATAATCTTATGAAAGGAAAAGAGGGAATCCTTGAGGCACACATGCTTGAGATCTGCCCGACTATCGCAGATGGTCCTATCAGCATCAAATGCCAGCCGCTTTCAATGGGTGACAGAGAAGATCCAGCGAGACTTGTATTTACATCAAAGGAGGGCACAGGTATTGCGACATCACTTGTTGATCTTGGAGATCGTTTCCGTCTTATCATCAACACGGTTGACTGCAAAAAGACAGAAAAACCTATGCCGAAGCTGCCGGTAGCTACAAACTTCTGGACACCACAGCCAGACCTTTACACAGGAGCAGAGGCATGGATACTTGCAGGTGGAGCACACCATACAGCATTCACATATGACCTTACAGCAGAGCAGATGGGTGACTGGGCTGCAGCAATGGGAATCGAGGCTGTATTTATTGACAACGATACAACGATCAGAAATTTCAAGAAAGATCTTATGCTTGGAAATATTTTTTACAAATAAATCGCACACCTCTAATTAATATTAACCTATATAATGAAAGACCGCCGCACATATGTGTGGCGGTTTTTCTGTTACTTTATAATTAATATCATGGCGTATGTATTATGGCGTATATATACAAATCTTTTATATACAGTATTTTTATGGAAAATTTATGTTATATATGAAGTTTCCTGAATTGTGCAGGTGTCATTCCTGATAATTTTTTAAACATGACTATAAAGTGGCTTGCATCGGAATAACCGACATCTAAGGCGATATCCTGTATTTTGCGTTTACTGTTTAGAAGCAATAATTCTTTTGCTTTGTTGATACGATAGTTTGTCAGGTATTCGTAGACAGAGCAGTTTAGAAATTCGGAAAAAATGCGTGAAAGGTATTGCTGTGATACAAATACACTGTTTGCAAGCTGCTGTGCGCTTATGTCTTCCATATAATGATCTTCGATAGTGTCTATGACCGGTTTTATAAATTTAGAAAAAACCGGATCGTCTTTTCCGTGAGAATGATTTGTCTGATCTGCAAGCAGAAGCATTATATTATAGCAGTCTACGGAAAGAGTACGTGTATCGTTTCCACGTTCTTTAAAATGCTGCATTGCCCTTGAAATTGCTGCAGAAATTTCTTTCCACTTATATTCATCTATGATCCAATATCCATTTTCAGTGAATATATCTTTAAATGCAGGCTCCATTGAGCCTGTGAAGGTCGCAAATTCTGTCTGCCATGAGTGTAAAGGGGCATTTTTGTTGTGGTAAGAGTGAGGAATATACGGAGCAATAAGGATTCCCTGACCTTTTGAAAGCTCTATTGTCTGACTGATCTTGGGGTCAGAAGATAATTCGTTTTTGTAATATATATTTATTATACCGGTTCCTTTTTGTGTCTGTAAATAATGGAACAGAGGAAAACCATTTGGGCGGTTTACACTTTCCTGTTCCCAGTTGTTGCCGACAGAGTCAAATTGAAATGGTTCTTTTGCGAAATTGTTTCCAAAATAAATTGGCATAGCTTCTCCTTTTGTTTCAAAATGTTATATAAAATGGTTTATGATGTTATATAATTCTGCTTTAAAATAGTATATGATAAGTGCATAAAGAAATGAACTTATTGTTTAAGAATATCATAAAAAATATATAATTTCTATATGGGAGGTAAGACATATGCAGTCAAAATTCAAAAGAATCCTTTTTGGAGGAGATTACAATCCTAATCAGTGGCCGGAAGAAATCTGGAAAGAAGATATGACATATTTTAAGGAAGCACATATAAACAGTGCTACAATAAATGTTTTTTCATGGGCAAAGATACAGCCGTCAGAAAATGTGTATGATTTTTCGCAACTTGACAAGATCGTTGATATGCTTTCAGATGAAAATTACGATATTGTCATGGCAACATCTACAGCAGCACTTCCTGCATGGATGGTAAAGAAATATCCGGAGACAATGAGCACAGACTATGAGGGACGCCATCATAAGTTTGGCGGCAGACACAATTTCTGTCCAAACTCCTTAGTGTATCAGAAATATGCAAAGGCACTTGCGACAGAGCTTGCAAAGCGCTATGGCAGCAACAAAAATATTTCTGTATGGCATATCAATAACGAGTACGGTGGATACTGCTACTGCGATAATTGCCAGAAACAGTTCAGAGTGTGGCTAAAAGATAAATACAAGACGATCAATGCTGTAAATGAGGCATGGAACACAGAATTCTGGGGACATACATTCTACGATTGGGATGAGATAGTTGTTCCAAACCAGCTTAGCGAGGAATTGTTGCCGGACATGACTATGTTTGCAGGCATTTCAATCGACTACAGACGTTTCTACTCAGACAGCATGTTGAACTGCTACAAGATGGAACGGGATGCGATAAAAGAGATTTGTCCGGATGCATTTATCACAACAAACCTCATGGGTACTTTCAAGGGACTTGATTATTTCAAATGGGCAAAGGAAATGGATATCGTTTCATGGGACAACTATCCTGCATACGATACACCATGGAGCATGGTTGCCATGACACACGATCTGATGCGAGGCTTAAAGGATGAGCCTTTTATGCTCATGGAACAGACTCCAAGCCAGCAGAACTGGCAGAAATACAATTCGCTCAAGCGTCCTGGACAAATGCGGGCTCAGAGCTATCAGACAGTAGCCCATGGTGCCGATACTATCCAGTTTTTCCAGCTTAGAAGAAGCGTTGGCGGATGTGAGAAATTCCATGGAGCAGTTATCGCACATGCTGGAACAAACAACACAAGGGTATTTAAAGAGACTGCACAGCTTGGAAAGGAGCTTGAGAGCTTTGGAACAAAGACTCTCGGATCAAGCAACAATTCACAGGTCGGTATCATTTTTGACTGGGATAACTACTGGGCACTTGAGTACACAAGCGGACCTACACAGGATTTAAAATATGTTGACCAGATACATCAGTATTATGAGTATTTCTACAACAATAATATCTCTGTTGATATGATACCTGTTGACGCTGATTTTTCAAAATATAAAGTCATTGCCGCACCTGTACTTTACATGATAAAAGACGGAATGAAAGAAAAACTTGAGGAATTCGTTGAAAATGGTGGAACTCTTATCACAACATTTATGAGCGGTATTGTAAACCAGTCAGATAACGTATATCTCGGCGGATATCCTGGACCACTCCGCAAGATGGCTGGTGTATGGGTTGAGGAGATTGACGCACTAGCACCTGAGCAGTCTAACACAGTAAGATTTGCTGACGGAACAGAGTACAAATGCAATCTTCTCTGTGATCTTATGCATACAGAAGGAGCAGAGGTATTGGCTTCATATGAGAGTGATTTCTATGCAGGAATGCCTGCTGTCACAAAAAACAGTTATGGAAAAGGCAAGGTATACTATGTCGCCACACAGTTTGAGGCTGCCGGTCTTGCCAAAGTGCTTGGCGAGGTGACAAAGGAAAGCGCTGTATCAGGTGTTATAGCTGAAAAGACTGGACTTGAGATCACATGCCGCGAGAGTGATACAACACGTTTCTATTTTGTGATGAATTTCACTGATGAGGAGCAGGTTCTCCCGGTAAGTCTTGCAGGAAAGACAGATCTCATAACAGGAGAGGCTGCAAAAGAAAACGAAGTCATGAAGAAGTGGGATGTAAAGATACTTCAGGAAGCATTGTAATTTCATATCTTACACTTAATATCGGATACCTGATAATTGATACTTAAATATAAAAACGGTCGCAAGCATAATAAATGATGGCTTGCAGCCGTTTTTTAGATTAAATAATAGTTCCGCTGTTATTTTTACGCAGATATTCAATTATTGCGTATATTATATTCTCCGCATTATTATATTGCTTTTGAGCTTCTTCCTTTGATGCTATAAAGAAATCATCATAATCACTTTGCTCTCTTTTTTGCTGCAACCTAGCAAGCTTTCGCCCTATATCTTTTTCAAAAATACCTGTTGCCACGTAATTTTTATTGAAATATGCAATAACATCTTTATGCCTTTTAAAGTCAATACGTTCTAATGCTAAAATGGATCGTGCTGCATAAAACGAAGCATAATAGGATCTATTTATAGAGTCTTTATAATGCTTATTTTCGAGGCATTCTTTAGCAACATTTAAAGTTTCTCGGGCGGTATCAATTCTGTATTTTGCTAAATTAATGCAATTCTCATCATGCAATAATAACACCCTCCCTTTCTATATTTGAATAATAGGGGAGACTATTTGCCCAATTTCTAAAGTGTTCTTCATTTTTTATATTTACACTTATGGGAACACCGTACTCAAGCTCTATATCATAAGCTGCATCAAAAAGTTCATCTTCTATCTGGACAATTCGATCATCAGTAAGTTCTGTTAAAATCATTATGTCCATATCTGAATTATCTTTATAATCACCTCTTGCATATGAACCATATAATATGATCTGCTTAAGTGAATTACCCATAATAGATTTTGTTTTGCTTTTAAATTCGCTTAATATCTTATTTTTATCACTCATAGTATCCCTCCTTGTGCCCCTTTAATTTATTATAAAATATATGCACTTATTAAGCCAGTATAAATTTCTATTTAAAAAATCCCCCCAGCTGCTTTTTAAACAGCACCACAGCAAGCACCGCAGTAAGAAAATCGGAAACAGGCTGTGCCGCTATGACTCCGTTATAACCGATTGCCTTTGATGCCGCAAAAATAACTACAGCAAAAATGAGACCCTGCCTTGAAACAGACAGCCAGAAAGCACCGGAGGCTTTTCCGGCAGACTGGAAAGTACAGGTTGTTACGAGGACAATTGCTATAAATATCATTCCAAGTTGTTGAAAACGCAGCATAGAAACACCGGCAGGTACGATCTCGGGCTGATCCATGAATATCTGGATTAGAGGTCTGGCGGCAACACAGAGTATCACTGCAAGTACGGCTGCCAGTCCACACTCGAATTTGTAACAGAATGCGAGAATATCCTTAAGCCGCTTTTTATTGTTGGCACCATAATTGTAGCCGATAAGAGGCTGCCCGCCAAATGCAAAGCCTACGAGTACGAGCACGGCTATCATATTTACTTTCATGACAATACCCATAGCTGCGACCTTTTCATTGCCGTATGGCAGCAGAAATCTGTTTGTCATCATGATGCCAAAACTCTGCATCAGGTTAGTGATAGATGCCGGAATACCTATTGCAAATATAGGCTTAAGCTCATCCGCTTTTATATAAAAGCCTTTTGGATTTACGGAAAGCTTTTTGCTGCGCTTCAGTAAAAACCAGGTGAAATAGGCATCTGTAAAAATATATCCGATAACAGATGCTGTGGCTGCACCGCCTGCTCCAAGACCAAGAACCGAGATAAATATCGGATCGAGGATGATATTTATAACGGCACCGAGCACAGAACCTATCATGGCAGGATTGGCAAAGCCTTCTGTGCGAAGCTGGTTAGATGGTGTAAAGGAAAGTATGATAAAAGGCGCACCTAAAACTATTCCGGTGTAATACTGGCTTGCGTATTTATAGGTTGATGCGTCAGCACCGAGTACTTTAAGTATCTGTGACCGGAAAAGCATCATAACGATCATTACAAGTATCCCGCATAGTATTGCTCCGTAAAAGCAGAAAACGCTCATTCGTTTTGCATCGTCATCCTGTTTTTTACCAAACATACGTGATATGACGGAGCTTCCACCGAGACCAAAAATATCTCCGAGGGCGATCATAAGTGTAAATACAGGCGCTCCAAGTGATACGCCTGCCACAAGATCGGTGTTTCCTGTTCCGGCAATAAAGTAGGTATCTACCATGTTGTATACGAGTGAGATCACCATACTGAAAACAACAGGTAAAGCCATAGTGAAATAGGCTTTGGGAACAGGTGCTTTTTCAAAAAGTTCATTATCCATTTGTTATTTCTCCATCTATTATTTCTACTGCATATTTCTTAAGATCCACTTTCCCGGATATGACCTCAATTCCATCTGCCATGAGCCGGTTGGCCTGCTCACCTGAACCGCCGAAAGCAAATGCACCGGACAGCTCGCCTTTTGCATTTACAACTCTGTAGCATGGGATAGTCGAAGGATCGGGATTTTTGTGAAGGGCATTTCCTACCGCACGGCACATTTTCTTATTGCCCGCAAGCTCGGCAACCTGGGCATATGTGGCAACTTTTCCTTTGGGAATCTTTTTGACAGCTTCGTAAATGCGTCTGGTCGGGCTGTCGGTCACTATGGAATAACTGTCTGCGATCATATTTCTGATCGCATCATCAGGTACTGTGCCATCGAGGATTATGGTATTCCAGTTATCCTTATTCTGGTGCCAGCCGGGAATCACGGATGCAAATGCATCACGCCAGAAATCACGCCATGCTGGGCTTACCTTGACATTTAAGTTGATAAAACCATCACGCTCATATGTCCACAAAAAGGCTTTTTTAGAACCTTTTACCCTGACAAGCTGCCAGTTTGGATCGTGGAAGGGAGCTTCCTGGTATGTATACGGAAATGATAATCCGTATGCTAATGCTTCTTGTCTTGTATTCATAGATTTAGTCTGGTTACTGTTCAGACGCAAGCTTGACACTGTGCTGTCAAGCTATGCGCCATAGTGCTGATCATAAAGTGATTACAGCCCCTGCCTCGTAGAGGCACTTTAAATGGGCTGTAATCGTTGCTGGTCACACTGTTAGGTGTGAACAGTAACTTAGTCTGCTTTCATAAGAAATAAAATAGACGCAGGGCACTTGAAAATACAAATGCCCTGGTGTATAATCTACTTAGAAAGGTTATCGGATGTGTTATCCGATTGCCCTCAGTTGAGACTATGAAATAGCATCAGACTTTGGTAGAGTGGGATGCTATTTCTTTTTGTCGTTATGGTTATCTATGTAAGATAGAGCCGCAAAAACAACTAATAAAAGCGTAAGCACTTCTAACGTGTTCATTGGCATCATCCCTCTTTCGTAATACTAGAGGGCATAAAACATCAGAAAATCACATCCTGCTTTCTTTTTAATTATACGATTACAGTATAACATAAAAAGAACAAATGTTAAATTATGAAATGCCAAATTTATTGATTTAATTCCTCATACAATTTCGCAATCTCTCCATTTTCCTTTGAATTAACAAAAACCAGTGTATCATCCGTCTTTATCATGAGAATAGGAGAGTATCCGTCGAATACATACAGGCTGCATTTTCCAAGAGTGCGTCCATCGTATCTGCCGATATCGTAGCTGTCTGTCGAGGCTCCGTTTGTACGCAGAAAGCTGTCATCAGGCAGTTCATCCAGAAGTTTAAGCTCTGTGATGTCATCTACAGAAATCTCGCTCGTATAACCTCCGGCAGAAATTGTAAGGACGCCATTATCAGCCAGTGTGATTTCTTCCTTTAAATTGATAAGAGGAAAGAGCACTGCAAAAACGAAAATAAGACATCCTATTATTAAAGCGGCGGTGACACCGGAGAATACCCAGGCACCTTTTTTCGCATAATTTAATGTATAATTGCCTGACTGTATATGGTTTTCCACGAACAGATGTGTGTCATTCGGGTTGTAGTAGAATCCGCTTTTCCAGTATTCATCATCATCCACATATATAGGTGCGGTGTCTGAGGCAAGGAGCTCCTTTTTTCGCTGTTGTGCAAGAAAAAGCGGTATGATAAGTCCAAATACATTAAGGATCTGTACAAATATGTATACAAAAAAGCTTGTGCCTAAATAGTTGCCACTGATATATGTGGAAAGTGCCATATATATCCATGCAACTCCGTTTAAAAGACTCATAAGAATCAGGGCAATGCCTTTGTATTTTTTCATGGTAGTGTTAATGATCTGGTTGAGCTTCGTATCTTTGCTGTATACATTTCTCTCACTTCGATTGATAAAAATATGAAACGGCAGAGCGATAGCAGAGACGATAAGCGAGCATATGAAAAATGTAAACATATATGTTCTGTAGCGGGTGTCGCCGTCTGCAATATACGGAACGAAGGCGGCAATCTCTGCGATGATTATTACTATATGCCATTTGAAGCTAAGCGGTGAGCTGCCCGCATCAGCCGAAATGCGGGTGTCGATGTATATCTTTTTCTGCTGGGATTCGATGATCCAGCCGTTTTGCATCTTGAGTGCATACATTTTTTTGTGACAGCTGTTGTTCAGCATTATAATGAAAAAGCAGTATTCAAAAATCCATACACAGTAGACCATCGCAAAAATGGCTATGCTTGCAAAATTGATAAAGCATATAGCGATAGATATGAGAGTATTTATGATCTGAAAGTGCTTCATGCTCTGTCTGGATGAGGTTATCAGATCACTTACGTCCGGATCGTCTTTGTGATCGGCAGGGATATGCACACCGAGATACATTCCGTTTTGATATCTGTAGCCTGATGAAAAAGCAAACTGGAAGCAGAATATTGTAAATAAATCTGTAACAAGAAAAATTATAAACATCATAATATCCATAAAGAAATCTCCTCCTATTTTAGAATTATTATATTGCGCATGGACTCATTTTTGAGTAGAGCATATCGCACATTGATAAAAATTCATCACGGCTCATTCCGGTAAGACATGCTTCCGCAGATAAAAGCTCCAGCTCTGATTTGAGTTTTTCCTTAAAATCAGCGTCCTCTGCGATCGTCTCAGAGACAAATGCACCGAGCCGCCTGTCTGTCCTGATAAAACCTTCGTTTTTTAAAATCTGATAGGTTTTGTTGACTGTCATGGTGTTGACACCGGCATCGCTTGCAAGCTGACGTACAGTAGGAAGCTTTTCTCCGGCCTTTAGTTCACCTTTACCTATCCCTTTAACAATCTGGTTCCTAAGCTGCACATATATCGGGGTGCTGCTTGCCATATCAAGTTCTATTATCATATGACACCTCTCTTTATAAAATACAATAGCATACTGTTATACTTGTATTACAATATATAATACAAGTATAACAGTATGTCAATATCAAAACAACATTTCCAGTCGACTTTATTCGGGAGCAGGCATATGATATTATAATGAGCGGAGCGAATTATAATATCAGCGCGTATGCGCATGGGTATCAGCCGCAGGCTATCATGTGCCAAAGCACATGATATTATAATGAGCGGAGCGAATTATAATATCAGCGCGTATGCGCATGGGTATCAGCCGCAGGCTATCATGTGCCAAAGCACATGATATTATAATGAGCGGAGCGAATTATATATATCAGGAGAAAATTGATGAATTTATTAGAAGAGATTAAAAAACCAAATGCCTGTGCATTTACGCACGGCGGTAAATTTCACGCAGATGATGTGTTTTCATCGGCACTTTTATTATACATAAATCCGGAGATCCACATTACAAGAGGAAATAAAGTTCCGGATGATTTTGAAGGAATAGTATTTGACATAGGAAGAGGACTATTCGATCATCATCAGAAGGACAGCAGAATAAGGGAAAATGGTGTCCCATATGCTGCGTTCGGGCTGCTCTGGGAGGTGCTTGGAAAAGAAATACTTGGAGAGGAACTGGCAGTCAGATTTGATGAGTCGTTTGTACAGCCACTTGACAATAACGATAATACCGGCGAAAAAAATGAGCTTGCAACACTGATCGGTAATTTTAACCCGTCATGGGATGCAAATGACAATGGAGATAAGGAATTTTTCCAGGCTGTAAGCGTTGCCGGGATGATACTTGAGAATAAATTTGAAAGATACAAAGGAAATGAGAGGGCAGATAAAAGAATAGATGAAATCCTAAAAGATCATGATCAAAAAAGCCGGATACTTGTGCTCCCGGAATTTATCCCATGTCAGAAAGCCTTATCGGAAACAGACATAGCTTTCGTAATATTTCCGTCAAACAGAGGCGGATATTGCATACAGCCACAGAAAAAAGAATATTCGATGAATTATAAGTGCAGTTTTCCTGAAAGCTGGCTTGGACTTGAGGGAGATGAACTTATAAAGGAAACCGGACTGGACACGGCCGTATTCTGTCATAAGGGTGGATTTATAATGACGGTAGGACAGCTTGATGAGGCGGTTATGGCATGTCAGAAGGCGGTTGATTCATATGAGGAAAATTCAGTTATAGTAAAATATGGAAAACTGATCTCAGATGATATGTCGGATGAAATAGACAAAAACATACTGGACACAGCTAAAATGCTTGGAATAAAAGGTGCCCGTATAGTAAACGCAGATTTAATGCCGGTACCTGATATTGAGATAATGGAAGATGGACAAAGTCAGGCATATGCTAAAGTGTCTATGGAAAAGCAACAGTGGAAAGCCTATGTAAAAGAGCATGTAAAGAAGATCTTAAAATATAAACCGGAGGCTGTTTTTGTATCAGGAGATGTATTCTATACATATCCGGTTGTAAGAGCACTCAGGAAAAAACACATACCTGTTCTTACAAGCATGGAAAAGGACGGAAAAAAACTTATTATAAAGCTCCCATAACAGGTTTTTGAAGGAGAAAACATGGATCTTACAGAAGGAAGTATATTTAAAAAATTAGTTAAATTCACAATCCCGATAATGATAATACAATTTCTGAATCAGGCATATTCAATTGTGGACAACGTCATAGTGGCACGTTTTGTAAATGAAACGGCGTTATCAGTTGTATCAACGGTAAATTCGGCGCTGCTTGTCGGATATTGCATAATGCAGGGGATAGCAGGTGCTGTAACGATATTAGTCGGAAACCTGTATGGTGCAAAACAGTATGAAACTCTCAGAAAAACAGTGAGAACACTTCTATTTTGGGGAACGCTTATATCAATAGTGGTATTTCTTATATATGCGCCGGGGTCGGGAGTGATATTCGGATGGCTTAAGGTGCCACAGGAGATATTCTCCGAGAGCAGGCAGCTTATGTGGATATATGCAGGAAGCCTTATACCGACATTTATGTGTTCGATCTGTAACAGTGTATTAAACGGGATGGGAGCATCGAAATCGACAATGATCATTTCTGTTATGGGACAGATACTTAACATTGCACTTGATTTTATAGCGGTGGCAGGACTTGGATTTGGAGTAAAAGGTGCGGCATGGGCATCATTTATAAGTGTTGTGTTTGCTCTTACATTTACTTATATCCATATGGAAAAAATGCTTGATAAACTGGCAGAAAAGTCAGATGGGTTAGATAATTCCTGCATGAAAAAATATATTCCGCTTGCAATACCATCAATAATACAGCAGTCGATATTTTCTGTTGGAAATCTCATACTCGAAGTACTTGTAAATGTCGCAGGAGTGGCATATATAAACGGATATAATGTCGCAAATACTATAAGCGGATTATTTTCTATATTTATAATAGCAAGCTGTACAGGATTTGAAACATTTGCTGCCCAGAATATCGGTGCAAAAAAATATGACAGGGTAGGAAGAGGATTTAAAGGGATAATCATATTTGGAATAGCTTTATGCCTGATACTAAGCGGGGTTACGCTACTGTGTCAGGAGCCACTTATATCGCTTTATCTGACGGATAAAACAGGAACAGCATTTACATTTGCCCAAAAATACATGATACTTCTTATCCCAAACTATTTCTTTATACTCGGAAAATATAGTGTGGATGGATTTTTTAAAGCACAGCTTAAAGTCTATCTGTTTACGGTATCGTCATTTATATCGCTTGTCCTAAGGGTCATGTTTGGTTATATGTTGGAGCCGGTTTGTGGATTGTGGGCACTTGCGATAGCGGCATCTATAGGAAATGCTGTAGCGATGGTATTTGACTGGGTATGCGTATTTGCAGATCCAAAAAATAAATGCTATTGGCGGATGACAAAGCCACACACCACGGATGGCACTTTGCTACAATAATGTACTTTCAGAATGATTCATTTATAAGATTCCGGGAGAACATAATAGCATGTGGTAGAATTAAATTATATATTAGGAAAAATTCTATAAAGAAGATAAAATATTAGTAAATCTAATAATAAAAATGAGAATATATAATTGGAAAATATCACTGTGCAAAGTTATACTATAGTTAGTGTAACAATGAATATGCGTATGTGCGCAGTTAAATTGACTATTAGGAGGAATAATAATGGATTACAAGAATTCAGGTGTTGATATTGAAGCAGGCTACAAATCAGTAGAGCTTATGAAAAAGCATGTAAAGGAGACTATGCGCCCGGAGGTTCTCGGTGGACTTGGCGGATTTTCAGGAGCATTTTCGCTTGCTTCAATAAAGGACATGGAAGATCCTGTTCTTTTATCGGGAACAGATGGATGCGGAACAAAGGTTAAGCTTGCATTCATTATGGACAAACATGATACTATCGGTATCGATGCGGTTGCAATGTGTGTAAATGATGTTGCATGTGCCGGTGGAGAACCATTATTTTTCCTTGATTATATAGCATGTGGAAAGAACTATCCTGAGAAGATCGCTACTATCGTAAGCGGTGTTGCAGAGGGCTGCAAACAGTCAGGATGTGCACTTGTCGGTGGTGAGACAGCAGAGCATCCGGGACTTATGCCTGAGGATGAATATGATCTTGCAGGATTTGCGGTAGGTGTCGTAGACAGAAAAGACATTATAACAGGAGAAAACTTAAAGGATGGAGATGTCCTTATCGGAATGGCATCTACAGGAGTTCATTCAAACGGATTTTCACTTGTCAGAAAAATCTTCAAGATGGACAAAGAAACATTAAATACATACCATGATGAGCTTGGAACTACACTTGGAGAGGCACTTCTTGCGCCTACAAGAATCTATGTAAAAGCACTTAAAGCAGTAAAGGATGCAGGTGTTACAGTAAAGGCATGCAGCCACATCACAGGTGGTGGATTTTACGAGAACATCCCACGTATGCTTCCAGAAGGAAAACGTGCTGTAGTTGAGAAAAACAGCTATCCGATCCCACCTATCTTTACAATGATGGCAAGAGAAGGCCAGGTTGAAGAGCAGATGATGTACAACACATATAATATGGGACTTGGAATGATCGTAGCAGTTGATCCGGCAGATGTGGACAAGACAATGGAAGCTATGAGATCAGCCGGAGACACAGCTTATGTAGTAGGAAAGATCATTGATGGAGAAAAGGGTGTAGATCTCGTTTAGTTATTACGGTCATCGGGATGAGAGGAAGAAAAATGAAAATAGCTGTATGCGTATCCGGTGGCGGAACTAATCTTCAGGCCATCATAGATGCAATAGATAATGGAACAATCACAAATACACAGATAGCGGTCGTTATCAGCAATAATGCTGATGCATATGCACTTGAGAGAGCCAGAAATGCCGGTATAGAGGCAGTGTGCATATCGCCGAGATCATATGAAAGCAGAGCAGACTTTAACGAAGATTTCTTAAAGCAGCTTAATTCTTATAACGTTGATCTGGTAGTACTTGCAGGATTTTTAGTGGTTATACCGCCAAAGATGATAGAACAGTATAGAAACAGGATCATAAATATACATCCATCACTCATTCCTTCATTCTGTGGAACAGGATATTATGGACTTAAGGTTCATGAGGGAGTGCTTGCCCGCGGTGTAAAAGTTACCGGTGCCACATGTCATTTTGTGGATGAGGGCACTGATACAGGTCCTATAATTTTACAAAAAGCAGTAGAAGTAGAACAGGATGATACACCGGAGGTACTTCAGCGCAGGGTAATGGAACAGGCAGAATGGATAATCATGCCAAAAGCGATAGATTTAATAGCAAACGGCAGGGTATCAGTAGTTGACGGAAAAGTACGTATTAAATAAGTGGAGGGTAATATGAAAGTATTAGTAGTAGGAAGCGGCGGAAGAGAACATGCAATATGCAGAGCCGTAGCTAAAAGCCCACGGGTTGATAAAATATATTGTGCACCGGGAAATGCCGGAATAGCATCTCTTGCTGAATGTGTAGATATAGGTGCAATGGAATTTGACAGATTAGTAGCATTTGCAAAAGATAATGCCATTGATTTTACAATTATCGGAATGGATGATCCACTTGTAGGCGGAATCGTGGATGAGTTTGAAAAAGCCGGACTTAAATGCTTCGGACCAAAGAAAAATGCAGCCATCCTTGAAGGCTCAAAAGCGTTTTCAAAGGATCTCATGAAAAAATACAATATCCCGACAGCAGCTTATGAGAATTTTACTGATGCAGACGAAGCACTTAAATATTTAGAAACAGCAAAAATGCCTATCGTATTAAAGGCTGACGGACTTGCTCTCGGAAAAGGTGTACTTATATGTAACACACTTGAGGAGGCAAAAGAAGGCGTAAAAACTATCATGGAGGACAAGAAATTCGGAACAGCCGGAAACACAATGGTAGTTGAAGAATTTATGACAGGCCGAGAGGTTTCAGTTCTTTCGTATGTGGATGGAAAGACTATAAAAATAATGTCATCTGCACAGGATCATAAGCGTGCAGGAGATGGAGATACAGGACTTAACACAGGCGGTATGGGAAACTTCTCACCAAGTCCTTTCTACACAAAAGAAGTAGATGATTTCTGCCAGAAATATATTTATCAGGCAACTGTTGATGCGATGGCAGCAGAGGGCAGACCTTTTACCGGAGTTATTTTCTTTGGACTTATGCTCACAGAGGATGGACCAAAAGTGCTTGAGTACAACGCAAGATTCGGTGATCCGGAGGCACAGGTTGTACTTCCAAGGATGAAAAATGACATAATAGATGTTATGGAAGCATGTGTTGACGGAAAACTGGACACAATAGATTTACAGTTTGAGGACAATGCTTGTGTATGTGTAGTACTTGCTTCTGATGGTTATCCGGTCAAATACGAAAAAGGATTTCCTATCACAGGATTTGATAAATTTGATGGAAAAGAAGATTATTACTGTTACCATGCCGGTACAAAATTTGATGAGAACGGAAATATTGTCACAAATGGCGGCCGTGTCCTTGGAATAACAGCTACAGGCGCAACGCTCAAAGAGGCACGAGCTAAGGCATATGAAGCTACTGAGTGGATTTCGTTTGAAAACAAATATATGAGACATGATATAGGAAAAGCGATAGATGAAGCATAAAGGTATTATTTTTGATATGGATGGGACTCTCTGGGATTCAGCTGAAAATGTTGCAGCTTCATGGAATCTTGCCATTTCGGAACTGGGGCTTAAAAGAGAACCGATCACAAAAGAAGATATGTACCATGTAATGGGAAAAACAATGGATGTCATAGCTGACATCCTTTTTCCTGACTTTGAAAATAAATACGAAGTACTTGATTATTGTGGTAAGAGGGAAAACGAATATTTAGAAGAACACGGCGGCATGATCTATCCGGGTGTAAAGGAAACGCTTGAAAAATTACAAAAAGAGTACGGCCTTTATATTGTGAGCAACTGTCAGATTGGATATATTGAGGCATTTCTTCACTATTATGGACTGGAACAATACTTTAAAGATACACTCTGCTATGGAGAAAACAAGCTTCAAAAGGGCGATAATATCGCACTTATGGTAAAGCGGAATAAACTGGATGCAGCGGTGTATGTGGGTGATATCCAGGCCGATTATGAAGCCAGCTGTCACGCTGGTACAGCATTTATACATGCAGCGTATGGCTTTGGTAAAATAAATGATATTGTGCCGGAAATGGAAAGATTTTCTGATTTACCTGATATACTTGATAAAGTGGATGGTTTTAGATAGAATATATTATATAACTATTGCTTAGGAGAGGGATATTTATGGTAGAAAGAAGTGCGCGGGGTCGCAGAGTTTCCGACCGGAAAATGGAAGTACAGATGGAGCTTCTTAAGGTTATTGCAGAGCAGAACCACGAGAAGCTTTTTGAGTATAATGCTGATACCGATAAGGCATCGATCTATATGATAAAGGATGGCAGTTTTGATAAAACTATAATATATGATGATTTTTCATTTAAAATCGAAGAATATATGAAATTCTGCCCGAATGAGGATGTTGAGCTTTTTAAAGAGAATTTTAACCGGTGTGTCAGAAAACCATCCCATGCTACATTTGAAATGCGCCTGAATTATAAAAGGGGCAGGTTAGAGTGGGTAAGGGTTTTCCTTGCCAGTATAGATGAACCGGATGGAAATGTAAAATTCGTTGCCGGAAGGATCGCATCTATCCAGAAAGAAAAGGATGCAGAGATTGAAATACGGCGGAAAGCTGAAAATGATGCATTGACCGGGTTATATAACCATACAACATTTGAAGATCTTTGTGAAAAGAAACTCCGGGAATATGATGGTGAAGTGATCTTTGTTATGCTTGATGTTGATGATTTTAAGATCATCAACGATACATTAGGGCATAATGTAGGTGATCTTGTATTAGGGCAGACAGGATATGCGCTAAGGCTTGTCACACTTGACAACGGATATGCCGGAAGGCTTGGCGGGGATGAGTTTGCCATTATGGTCTGGGGACTTGACTCACGCATGCAGATAAAAGAATTCTGCAGGGAGCTTATAGCAAACCTCAAAAATATAATATTTGACATGGAATATTCGGCATCAATAGGCATATCCATAAGAGATGGAAGGAATCTTACATTTAAGGATATGTATTTCGAAGCCGATCAGGCAGTGTACTATTCAAAGAAAAATGGAAAAAACCAGATAGTATGCTTTGATGAAATACCTGATATAGAAGAAGGCAGAAAGATTGAAATAGCAGCATATCCCGGACAGAAAAAATTTGTCAGTGAATATGAGCGCTTTGCACTAAATATATGTAATGAATATGCCTTTGTCATAAATGTATCAGAAAAAAGAGTGGTATTTGCAAATGAAGCTGCAAAGGGCGGAAGCAGGCTTGCTATCCAGATATTTGATGAATGTATATCACGGTCTGTACCAGACTCATTTATCGATATGCTTATAGAAAACTATGAGTCAGGCATGCAATATTCAATATATTTCGGAGGACAGAATACATTTCTAGACGAAATATATAAAGGATGCATGCTTATGTTAAGAGCTGTTTACGTGAGTAAAGAAAATATCATCAGGCTGTATGTGACTAATCTCAACGACAATATGCATTTAAATCAGGTCATGGGAAAAGAATCAGGAATCGTAATTGGCGCAAAAAAGTGTATTGCGATCGGTAGAAAACTCATTGCCGGAAATACTGATACAGATGAAATATTTAAAGATAGTTTATCTCTTCTTTACAGCTTTTATAATTGTGACGTGGCGGCACTTCTTTATAATACATCTGATGGTTACAGGGTAAGTGAGGTTCATAATGATAATTCAAACACTCTTGCAAAGCTTTTAAATGAATCGGTAATATCGGATTCAATAAAAGAGTTTAAAGCACTATGCAGCGGGGATAATGAACATATCCTTATTGGCAATATACAAATGATAAAAGATAAGCATCCTATATTGTATTCTAAGCTTGTGGATGGCCGGATTTCTTCGCTTGTATCTTTATGTATAGGTGATTGTAAAGATGATTTGGGAAGAATTATTGTCTTTAATCCAAAGGATAACGCACAGGAGCTGGCTATACTGGAGTTTACAGCAAAACTGCTTGCTGAAAAGCTCGCTGGATAGCTGGATATGGGGTTTTTAATATGGAATCAGTTGTGATTCACAAATTATATAAATTAATTAAGAGAGAGGAAAAAAATGTTAGAAAAGATTTTCAAACTCAGTGAAAACAAAACTACGGTTAAGACTGAGATAATGGCAGGTCTGACAACGTTCATGACTATGGCATACATTATTGCACTTAACCCAAATCTTCTGACTGGTTTCGGCGCAGAAGGTACAAAAGCTTTATGGAATGGAGTTTTCCTTGCAACATGTATTGCATCAGCAGTTGCAATGTTTATGATGGCATTTCTTGCGAATAAGCCGTTTGCACTTGCACCGGGAATGGGACTTAACAGTTTCTTTGCAGTAGTTGTAGCAAATATCGTAAGCCTTACAGGTATGTCATATGTGGCATCATTCCAGGCTGCACTTTGTATTATTTTTATAGAAGGTGTGATCTTTTTCGCACTTTCGATTTTTAATATCCGTGACAAAATAGTAGATGCAATTCCATATGGTGTCCGTATGGGAATATCACCGGCTATCGGACTCATGCTCCTTAATATTGGACTTGGTTCCAATGCAGGAGTATATAATTCAAAAGGCGAAGGTGCATTTTATGTAATGAGGGATTTCTTCGGTGCGCTTACACCAAGCCTTGCAACAAAGAATATGGGTGACGGCTATCCTACAATGGTACTTACTGTTATTACAATGTTCGTTGGATTATTTGTTATAATCATCCTTGCACATAAGGGTATAAATGGTGCTGTTCTTTTTGGAATGCTTAGTGCTTGCGTGATATATTGGGCGGGAGAGGCGCTGTTCTTCCACACAAATCCGTTTGCTGCACTTGCCACAGCTTCATTTGTACCACCTGTAAAGGATATGGTGGATACAACATTATTTAAACTTGATTTTAAAGACTTTATAAGTATAGGCTGGTTTACAGCGGTATCACTTATTATAACATTCTGTATCATAGATATGTTTGATACTATCGGAACACTTGTCGGAACTGCATCACGCGCAGGTATGGTGGATAAGCAGGGAAATATGCCGAACATGAAACAGGCACTTATCTCTGATGCCGTAGGAACAATGGTTGGTGCATGTACAGGAACATCAACAGTAACAACATTTGTTGAATCTGCATCAGGTGTTGAGGCAGGTGGAAGAACTGGTCTTACAGCATTTACAACAGGAATTCTCTTCCTTGCTTGTATTTTTATCGCTCCTATAGCAGCTATAATTCCGGCAGCGGCTACTTCTTCAGCGCTTATTTATGTAGGGATACTTATGCTTGGAGGACTTAAGCATGTAGATTTTGAAGATCTCTCACAGGTAGCACCTGTTGCACTTATGCTTATATCAATGCCGATTTCTGGTTCAATAGGACATGGTATCGGTATCGGACTTATTACATATACCGTGCTTAAAGTTTTTACAGGAAAGGCAAAAGAAGTTTCATGGCTTACATATGTTATCTCAGCTATATTCCTTGTAAAATTCTTCCTGGTAGTATAGTTGAAAATATATTAGAAATCAAATTACAAAAATAATTAAATGGTTAAATGCACAAAAACCGGAAAATATGAGCAATATTTTCTGGTTTTTGTATTATAAGATCATAACCATTTTCCATTTAAAAGATATTGATTTCTCTCAGCACCGACTGATATAAACTGAATCTCATGGTCAAGCAGATTCTCAAGTGTTTCTACATATTTTTTAGCTTCATCAGGGAGCGCAGACCATTTTTTGCAATTAGATATATCTGACTTCCAACCGGGAAGCGTTTTAATAATGGGTGTATATTTTTCAAGATCGTCAGTAGGATCAAAGTATTTTACAATGGTATTGTTATGTTTATATCCAGTTATAATAGGAATTTCATCAATTGCACCAAGTACATCAAGTTTGGTAAGTGCGATTTTGTCAGAATTCTGACATTTTAAACCGTATCTGCTTGCAACAGCATCAAAAGGACCGACACGGCGGGGTCTTCCTGTTGCAGCACCATACTCATTACCAAATTTGCGGAGCATATCTGTCCAGCTTTTGTCCATTGCTTTTCCAGCAACAAAGGGACCTGCGCCGACACATGTAGAATAAGCTTTTAGTACACCGACAACGTGGTCTAATGATTTTCCTGGGATGCCGGCACCTATAGGACCATATGCGGATATTGTAGATGAACTGGATGTGTAAGGGAATATTCCATAATCGATATCACGCATTGCGCCAAGCTGTGCTTCAAGTATGACTCGTTTTCCGAGGAACAGGGCATTTTCTATGTATTCTCCAGTGTCTGTTATGTAAGGAGCAAATTTGGCAGCCTTCTGTTGGCACCATGAGAGAAGGGCAGGATATGACATCGGTTCCTGATTATAGCATCCAGCAAGTTCGAGATTTTTGGACTCAAGCATTGTTTTTAGTCTGTACTGGACAGCTTGATCATCGAGATGTAAAAGGTCACCGAGGCGCAGCGTTTTCTTTCTGTATTTGTCGCTGTAAGCATATGCGATGCCTCGTTTTGTGGAGCCGAAAGCAGCACCAGTTTTTGAAAGCCGGTCTTCCTCAAGTTCATCCTGTATTTTATGCCAAGGCATAGATATCGTGGCTTTTTTAGATAATTTAAGATTTTTCGGTGATACAGATATGTTCTGGGCTTCTATCTGTGAAATTTCTGCAGACAGATGATTGAGATCTACAACCATTCCGTCGCCTAAAACACATACAACTTTTGGATGAAGAATTCCCGAGGGAAGAAGATTGAGTACAAATTTTCCCTGAGCATTTACAACAGTGTGTCCGGCATTGTTGCCGCCCTGATAGCGGACAACGATATCGGCCTGCTCTGCGAGCAGATCTACGACACGTCCTTTTCCTTCATCTCCCCAGTTTATTCCGGTTACGGCTGTAAGCATGATAATGTCCTCCTGAATAGTGATTTATATAAGTGATTATATAGTTATTTAAGTACAATAACGGAAAGTTTTGTCAGTAAGTATCCTTGCAAATATAAGTCCGAGCGGCAGTGCAATGATTATCATTATTGCAGATGCAAACCAGGATACTGCATCAGATAATGCCATTATGCCGAAATTGTAAATGGCTCGGTAAAGATAAAGTCCCGGAACCATGATAACAATTGATGGAACGGTAAGTGATATACGTGGATATCCGTTATTTTTCTTGATTATGGATGCAAGAAGACCGGCCATGAGTGCTCCGGCAAAAGCTGCAGCAGGGGCTGGCATTGATGTCAGATCCACAAGTTCAAGCCTCAGGGTATTGGCTATGGCACCGATAAGTGCTGCTGTTGCGGCCATGGGGGTTGAACTATTAAACATGATCGAGAATCCGAATACACCGAAGAAGCTTGCGATAAGTCTCAGGATTAGATATAGTATGGGATCCAGATTCAGATCTGTAAAGTCAAGTGGGCGCAGACTAAGCAGCAGTGCCATGATCCATGCAAACATAGTAGCTACCAGGACAATGATTATTGCGTATGAAAGTCTCTCAAGACCGGATCGAAGGTCTAGTTTCGCAAGATCAATTCCACTTGTGATAAATGGAAATCCAGGTATGATAAAAAGCATGGAACAAATGTATCCAGCTTCATGCACAGATGGTACATGGAAAGCTATTTCTAATATTTTCAGACATACAGCATATACAAAGCATGATGCTGAAATGGATACCGATATATTTAAAAACAAAGTAAAATGGTGTTTTATCAGTTTAGTTCTTATAAGGTTTCCTATACCTGCGGCTATAAATGCAAGCAGCATTTCTATAGGACCTCCACCGAGCAGAAATGTAAATGCACAGCATGCGATCGCTGCGGCAAGACCGAGCCTGATGGGGGAATAAAGTGTATGGATCTGTTCAATTTTATCGAGACAACGGTGAATCTCTTCGCCTGTAAGATGGGCTTCCTCTGTTGGAAAATCATCTACAAATTGTTCCATCCGATAAAGCTTTGAGGTGTTTACACCTGTATTTGCAATGCTTAAAGATTGTGAAATACAATCCGTACCATCAAAGCAGTTGAATTCTATGGACATAAGTCCGACATCGACGGTACATGTGACACCTAGCTCTTTGGAAAGTCTGTTCATGGATGTACGGACACGCCAGGCACCTGTTCCGCAGGAAAGCATTATAAGTCCGACACGACCGATAACCGATGCTTTTTCAATAAGTCCCGCTTTTGATATGAGAACATCACTATCCTGACTTGTATAATCATGCCATGGAATCTCCATATGATTTTTTTCCATTATATCTATGTAATTATTATTTGCCATAGATTATCGCCTCTGCTTTTTCTACATGTTTCTCGAGATTCTTAAGAAAATGTGAATTTGGAAGAAATATACCTAGTTCATCATATCGCTTATCGTTTTCAATAAGTGAATCCTGACCATAAAATACATACGCCATAGGCAGATCTTTTTCAATCTGTATCATTAAATCCCATAGAGCAGAATAAGCCTCGGCTTCTGTCTCTTTTGACTTTACTGTGTCAGGAAGTTCACGGATTAAAAGTACACCGCTGTGCTCCTCAAGTATCTGCTGGAAAGTGTCGGCACTATCAGGATCGTATGAATGACTGTACCTGTATGCTTTGGCAAAATATATATTTTTTTTGTTGTTAAGACCCTGATATATAGTGTTAAAATGCTGGTAGTCTTTTTCGTGGGCGATTGATTTATATTCGGGAAGAAGATTTCCACTTTCATTAGTAAATATTATCGGATTTGGCTTCCCATCGGCATTGAAACGATAAGGGATAAGGTAGGAATTCCTTAAAAGATCAAATACCGTATTATTGCACAGACACATAAGAAATGCAGATAAATCCCTGTTTTTATATGCGTTGAAAAGTGATTCTGCAAATTTTGAAGATGTAATGGTTGTGTCAAATTCGTTGTCATATACGAGATTGTCGCAGAATGTTTCCTGAAGCCGTTCACAAGCCCATGGATCATTTAATATTTTCTCAAACAACACATCTGTATGAAGTTCTCTTGGAAACATTGTTTTTTCGCTCATGTTAAACACATCCTTTGTCTATTATCTTGATTCGGCTAGATTATACTATTGAAATTGAAATAAGTAAAAAGTATAATTGATATAATAAAAATAATAAATTGGTATAACAGAAGAGGGGGCAAAATATGAATATCAGCTTTGAATATTATAAAATCTTTTATTATGTGGCGAAGTATTGTAATTTTACGAAAGCAGCAAGAGTGCTTGGGAATAGCCAGCCCAATATCACAAGGGCGATGAATAGCCTTGAACAGCAGATGAATTGTATTTTATTCATAAGAAATAACCGGGGAGTGCAGCTGACACCAGAAGGAGAACGGCTGTATACACATGTATCAGTTGCTATGTCACAGATATTTGCAGCTGAGGAGGAACTTACAGATACAACAGGATTATCCCATGGAAGCATATCCATAGGAGCAAGCGAGACGGCACTTAATATTTATTTCCTTGATAAATTAAAGGCATTTCATATGAAATATCCGGGAATAAGGCTGAAGCTTTACAATCATTCAACACCACAGGCGATAAATGCGGTAAAAAGCGGAATAATAGATTTTGCCGTTGTATCAACACCGGCAGAGGTCGAACCGCCTCTTAAAATAGTAAAACTTGAAACTTTCCAGGAAATACTTATAGGTGGGATGACGTTCAGGGCACTGGGAAGCCAGATATTGTCGGTGAAGGAGTTAAAGGATTATCCTCTTATCGGACTGGGGAGAGAGACTATGACATTCAGATTTTTCAATAAATGGTTTATGTCACATGGAAGTGAGTTTTCGCCAGACACAGAGACTGCGACTACAGATCAGATACTTCCGCTTGTAAAATGTGAACTGGGACTTGCTTTTGTACCAGAGCCTATGGCGCATGAGGCAGTAAAGAATAAAGAGGTTGTTAAAATCCGGCTGACAGAGGATATACCAAAGCGTAATATCTGTCTGGTATTTGACAGCAGACACCCTATAAATGCAGCAGCGAGAGAATTTAAAAATATAATTTTAATGGATGTATAAAATATGTTACACATCGGTTACATTGTAACTTACATCTCCTTTCATACTTTGTTAAAATATAGTCAAAGCAAATGAAGAATGGTTTGCAGACTTAGAGTTTAAAGTATTGGAAGGAGATTTTATATTATGGCAAACAGAATCATGTTAAATGAGACATCTTATCACGGATCAGGTGCAATCGAAGAAATCGCAACAGAGGCAAAGGCTCATGGATTTAAGAAAGCACTTGTATGCTCAGATCCTGACCTCATAAAATTCGGTGTTACAGCAAAAGTAACAGATATTCTTGATAAGAATGGATTAGAGTATGAAATCTACTCAGAGATCAAACCAAATCCAACTATCGATAATGTTAAACACGGAGTAGAAACATTTAAAAGATCAGGAGCAGATTACCTCATTGCTATAGGTGGCGGTTCTTCGATGGATACATCAAAGGCAATCGGTATCATCATTGCAAACCCTGAGTTTGAAGATGTAAGAAGTCTTGAGGGTGTAGCACCTACAAAGAAGCCTTGCGTTCCTATCATTGCAGTACCTACAACAGCCGGAACAGCAGCAGAGGTTACTATAAACTACGTTATCACAGATGTAGAGAGAAAAAGAAAATTTGTATGTGTTGATCCACACGATATGCCGATCATAGCAATCGTAGATCCTGATATGATGTCATCAATGCCAAAAGGACTTACAGCATCAACAGGTATGGACGCACTTACACATGCTATTGAAGGATATACTACAAAGGCAGCATGGGAAATGACAGATATGTTCCATCTCAAAGCGATCGAGATTATCGCAAGATCCTTAAGAAGTGCTGTTGCCAATGAAAAAGAGGGGCGTGAGGGCATGGCTCTTGGAGAGTATATCGCAGGCATGGGATTTTCGAATGTAGGACTTGGAATCGCTCATTCAATGGCTCATACACTCGGAGCTGTTTATGATACACCACACGGTGTTGCATGTGCCATGATGCTTCCTATCGTAATGGAGTACAATGCAGACTGTACAGGTGAGAAATATCGTGAGATCGCACGTGCAATGGGTGTAAAGGGCGTAGACGATATGTCTGTGGATGAGTATAGAAAAGCTGCAATAGATGCAGTGCAGAAGCTTTCTGTAGATGTAGGAATTCCTACAAAGCTTGAGGCATTAAAGGAAGAGGATTTAGACTTCCTTGCAGAGTCAGCTCACGCAGATGCATGCGCACCAGGAAATCCAAAGGATGCAAGTGTTGAGGATCTTAAGGAGCTTTTCCGTAAGCTGATGTAATCATTTTAATGTGTTTGTAGCTCGCAACTGTAAATGTTGAACAGTTGCGAAATAAAATAGAAGATCCGGGAACTGCCTCTAAACAGTATTCCCGGATCTTTTAGTTTTTTAAGAGTGCTAAACTATGTAAATTAGAGATATGAGAAAAACTATATCAGGTTTACCTTGCGAAACGTCTCTGCAAGTTCCGCAGGCATCGAGTCAGAAAGTAATCTGGCAAGCTCCTGCGGAGTAAAATTTTTATAGCCAAGAACCCATTGTGTTGTCATAAAAACAGATCCCTGACAGTACATTTCAAGCTGGAATAAAAGCTTATCGGATATTTTTCGGTGGCTTTTATTTTCAATCTGGTCAATATAAAACTGCCGGATCAGTTCGAAATCATGTTCCCTGAGGTTGTTTTGATCATCATTCTTGAAAGCTGCTTTAAAGAAAAGCTGCTCCATCTGGATATATTCAAATTTATTCACAAGGCTTTCGTATACGGTATGTCCTTCACCCATCTGACGAAATGATTCGACAAGTATCTTGTCAAAATACCAGTTGATAAGATCGTATTTATCCTTAAAATTTCTGTAGAAAGTCTGGCGTGTAACCCCACAGGCATCGGAAATTTCTTTTACAGTAATCTTCTCGACAGGAGAGGAATACATACATTTTTTCATTGCATTGGCCAGTCTGTATTTTATGTCATTGTTCATTTTATCACCCGGTGTTATATAAATTGCTTGTAATTGTTCAGTAAACTCATAGTTATGATTATTCATGCATCATTAAATTAATTGGAAGGAAAGCTTAGTATATAATCATATTATAGACAATTAGAAGACCTGAAACAACAAAAAGATGAAAAGTATGATATAAAGGACAAGCAGCAGGTCTGACATTTTTAAACAATAGCAATTTAAAACTGGATTAAACTATTTCTTAAACACAAGGCACCCCATCCGGTTGAATTATTTGGATATGAGATTGATGATATTATCGGCTTTGTGCCATTAATTAAATATGCCTTTAATTTATCAGCATACATATATATATCGTTTTTTTGGACTATGCCCCATTCCATCAGAAGAGCGGCAGAGCCGGTTACAAACGGGGCAGCCATTGAAGTCCCCGACTTTGATGTATAACCGCCGCCCGGGGAACATGAGATTATGTCAACACCAGGAGCTACCAGATCCGGCTTTATGAAGTTATAAGTCCATGTATAGCCGCGTCCGGAAAATGAAGCGATACGTTCAGTCAGACTGTCATATGCGCCGACAGATACTACTTTCTGTGAGGTAGACGGGATCGTAAGTGTTATCCCAGGATCTGATTGAATGAATGAAGTCTGGTTTCCACGTAGTCCGGCAGAGGCAAGCCATACATCCCAGTTTCCATCCTTGATGCTAAGAGGTGTAAGCTCTAATGTCCATATACCGGAAGAAACATAGCTGTTATTGGCTGATAGTTCTATATATATTTCCTGAAAGGGGCTGTATGGCGCAGGTCCTCCACCGGTTATATAGATATCTGTTGAATCGATATCGTATCTGTAAAAAAATCCGCTGCCGGATGAACTTACACTTTCAGGTATGCTGAATTTGCTTCCATCCGGGGCGGTAAGCGTTATACGGATCTTATCCCAGTATTGTTTCCAGAGTGACATGGAAACAACCGGCTCATAATCACCAACGGAAAATTCAGTAAAGCCGGGGTATGAGTTTCCGCCAGCGTGGCCATATCCGGTTCCTTCATTGCCACATCCTGCGATGATGCTGCATCTGTAGTTTGAAGCGATAAAGTCAAGATATGTTTCTAAAAGTGATGTTCCGCTGTGAGAACCTAAAGAATTTCCAAAGCTTAGATTTATTGCAGCGGGCATTCCCATTTCATTTGCTTTCCTGATGCAGAAATCTACGGCAAGCATTACCTGTGTTGTTGTGGGAAATGAAGTCTGGTTGGAAGTGGCAAGCTTTACGATGATAAGTGTACTTTTACTGGCAACACCTTTGTATACACCATTTGACGCATTTCCGTTTCCTGCGGCAATTCCAGCAACATGTGTTCCATGCCCTGAAATATCAATGCTTGGACATATTGAAATCCTTTCCTCTATGGAAGCCGCATTTATTGCACGGGTCAATGTTTCATTATCGTACACGGTTCCGAAAGAATCTAAAAAAGGTGCAGGCCCAGTGCTTATTGTCTGATCCCACAGAAAGGCTATGCGGCTTTTTCTATTCTCAATAAAATCAGGGTGGGTATAATCAATGCCTGAATCAATTACACATAAAAGAACACCTTCACCGGTTAAGGTCCCGAAGCTTTGTGGGATTGATGTTATGCAGGATGTACGCCGCCCCTGGTATACTTCATAGTTAAACTGTTTAGGTTTTTCCATATATATGATTTCAGGGAGTGAGGCTGCCACATCCACAAGGTCTGAGGGGATGATAAACACTGCATAATTTCCGAGCAGCTTTATTATATTTATCCGGTCATATAAATCTTTAATGTAATCTATGTTCCCTACATATTTAACAATTACTTCCCAACTGTCAGTAAGTGCATTATAGCCGCTTGAAAGTTCATTTGATGACGCAAGCTCTTCCGGAGTCGCAAGGAGTGCTGCCGAAAGCTGGGTTGAAATTTTTTCACTGAATTTATTTTTCATAAGAAATTATTGCTCTCAATTTAATAAATATTAAAAGAATCTTAAAGGAAAATCGGTAAGAAGTTTGTTACAATTTTTGTATAAAATCTAAAAATATGCAGGAGGGCGAAATGAGCAAAAAGAAAAAAATCATCATTGGGATCGTGGCAGTGATCGTTGCAGCTGCAGCGGTGGTTACAGCTGTTATCGTGATAAGGACAAAGAGCGGTAGTGGAGATTCAAAGGTCAGTGTGTATGCTGATAAGGTGTCAGATGTCATGTACCAGAATACACTTTCTGTGACAAAATTTACAGGAATGGTAGAGGCTGCAGATACTCTTGAAATAAAGAAAGATGCAGAAAAAACTGTAAAAGAGGTTCTTGTATCAGAAGGTGATACGGTTGAAGTTGGGACACCTTTATTTACATATGATGTAGAGGAGCTTACAGACAAAAGAGACAGTGTAAAGCTTGAACTTGAGAGCTTAAACAATGATCTTGAGGGATATAATGCACAGATAGATCAGCTGACAAGCGAGAAAAAAGAGGCTTCAAAGGAGCAGCAGCTTGATTATACATTACAGATACAACAGGTTCAGACACAACAGAAGCAGTGTCAGTACAATATAACATCAAAGCAGGCTGAAATCAAAAAATATGATGACAGTATAAATAATGCTACAGTAAACAGTACGATGGCAGGACTTGTCAAAAAAATAAATAATGATAATTCCAGTGTGGATGATGCAGGTCAGTCTGATGCTTTTATGACAATAATCTCAACAGGAGATTACCGCGTCAAAGGAAAAATCGATGAGCAGACATACTATAACAGTGGTCTTGCAGAGGGGATGTCTGTTATAGTGCGTTCAAGAGTTGATGATGAAAAAACATGGCTTGGGACAATTTCAAAGATAGATACAGATAATCCACAGACAACCTCAAATAATAATGGCATGGTTTCATCGGACTCGCAAAATAGTGAATCAGCTACAAACTACTATTTTTATGTACAGCTCGCAGATGCCTCAGACATGCTTTTGGGACAGCATGTGTTTGTTGAGCCTGATTATGGACAGTCAGAGAAAAAAGAAGGTATCTGGCTCGATGAAAGTTATATTGTAAATGCAGATGATGATCCTTATGTATGGGTAAAAAATGACAAGGACAAGCTCGAAAAGAGAACAGTCGGACTTGGAGATCATGACGACGCCCTTATGATGTATGAGATCAAATCAGGTCTTTCAGAAGATGATTATATAGTATGGGCTTCTGATGATCTGTATGAGGGAGAAAAAGCCGGAACATGGGATGACTATGATCCTTCATCAGATGAAGGTCTTATGACAGATGATACACAGTATATAGACGATGGCATGATAGATGAGGGAGGTTATGCAGAGGACGGAACAACAGATGAGGGAACATCAGGAGAAGAGGGAATGACAGATGAAGGAAGCGTCACAGATGGCGCAGATCAGGCGGATACCGGAAACGTACAGAGTGACCAGACGGACGCCGGTACAGGTGAAGCGGAGGTACAGTAGATGATTCTTGAACTAAAAAATATTTACAAAAATTATGATCAGGATAATCTCGTTGTGCCGGTATTAAAGGATGTCTCGCTGCAGGTAGATGAAGGCGAATACGTTGCGGTTATGGGACCATCCGGATCAGGCAAGACAACACTTATGAATATAATAGGATGTCTTGACCTTCCTACATCCGGCAGCTATATACTTGATGGAAGACCTGTAAGCGAACTTAAGGAGAAGGAGCTTACAAAGGTAAGGCGCAACATACTTGGATTTGTTTTTCAGAACTTCCAGCTTATGCCGCGTGAGAGTGCGTTGGATAATGTATGTCTTCCTCTCATATATGCAGGCGTCAGTAAAAAGGAAAGAAAAGAGATGGGAATGAAAGCACTTGAAAAGGTAGGACTTGCAGACAGGGCTGCGTTTAGACCTAATCAGCTTTCAGGTGGACAAAAACAGAGGGTTGCAATAGCAAGGGCAATGGTGAATAACCCTAAGCTTCTGCTTGCCGATGAACCGACAGGTGCACTTGATTCAAAATCAGGAAAACAGGTACTTGAATTATTTGATATGCTAAATGAATCAGGAGTTACAATTGTAATGATCACTCATGACAGAAAAGTCGCCGAGCGGGCAAAGCGGATCGTGCATATAATTGATGGTGAGATTTCAGAAGAGGGACAGGAGGTTAAGCATGAAGAAGAAAAAGGTAATTAAGATCATAGCTGTTTCCCTCCTTATCGCAGCTGTTGCCGGAGGTGGCATCGCCGGTGGAATACATTATAAAAACAGCAAAAATGTTGTGGAGGTGTACAGTGTAGCAAACCTGAATCCGGGAGACATGGGAGATTCAATGACAAGCTCGGGTGTGGTATGTGATGATGCATCACAGTCAGTATATCTTACAGATGGACAGAAGGTTACAGATGTTTATGTGGAACAGGGACAGCAGGTAAAAGAGGGCGACAAACTTATGACGTACGATGTTACAAGTCTTTCGCTTTCTATAGAGATGAAACAGTTAGAAATACAAAGCTACGAAAATCAGCTTTCCACAGAAAAAGAAAAGCTTGAAAAGCTTAAAGCAACAAAGCCCGTAGAAAAAAAAGAAACAGTGCAGCCGGATACACAGACACCTTCGGAAAGCGAAGATACACAGGTTCCTGATACAGCGCAGGAGGATATTATGCAGCCGGCTGATGAGCACGACACAATAAGCGGCATATCGCAGGCTTCTTCAGGAGATGGAACAAAAGAAAATCCATATGTGTTTGAATGTACAAACGATACATATGTATCGGGAGCACTGCTTAATTATCTTGCGCAGAATAAAAGTGTGGTAATGTTTAAAGCAGATGCAGCCCTTGTCATGACAGTATATGGTGAGTATATTACAGAAACCTATGATGATGCGGATGAACTGCATCTGTTCCCGGAAAAATCCCAAAGTGTGCAGAATAGTAATGATGATAGCGGACTGCAGGGAACAGAAAGTGAGGATACAGAGCAAAGCGGCGATGCTTCACAGGAAACTGAAAGTCAGGCTTCCATGGAGGAAAGCGGACCAGAGAATGAAGAACAGACATATACAGCTGAAGAATTAAAAACAGCCATATCAGAACAGGCAAGACGGGTAAGCTCTACTGATCTTGCAAAGAGGATGGCAGAGGCAGAACTTAAAGAATTAAATGACCAGCTTGAGGACGGAACGGTGTATGCAAAGGCAGACGGAGTTGTCACAACAGTAGGTGATCCACAGAATCCGCCGCAGGATGGCAGCGCATTTTTACAGATCTCCGGAAAAGAGGGCTTATACATATCGGGAACGATAGCAGAGCTTGATCTTGAAACTGTAAAAGTCGGTCAGACAGTGACAGCAACAGATTATGAAACCGGAAACAGCTATAGCGGAACGATAACGCAGATAGGCACCGTGCCGGCAGACAGCAATGGTTATTATGGAGACAATAACCCTAATTCATCATATTATCCATACACAGCGTATATCGAGGATACAACAGGCCTCAAAAAAGGTCAGTATCTGGATCTTACGATAGATACTGCCACAGATGAAAATACTACGGGTGATCTTTACATCAGCCAGGAATATGTAAAAGATGAAAACGGACAATCATATGTATACAAGGAAGAAAATGGAAAACTTGTAAAACAGAAAGTGAAAACGGGAAAAAGTCTCTGGGGTTCATACATAGAGATAAAGTCCGGAATCACTGACAGTGATTATATTGCTTTCCCATATGGTGTGAGTGAGGGCGAAAAGGTCAAAGAATCAGATGATATAGCATATTAATTATTACAGGGAGGACAAGAAATGTTAGAAAATATCAGGCTTTCATTCAGGGGAATATGGTCGCATAAGATGCGCTCATTTCTTACGATGCTTGGAATTATTATTGGAATCGCTGCGATAATTGCAATTGTTTCAACGATCCAGGGAACGAATGACCAGATTGAAAAGAACCTCATAGGTTCAGGCAGCAATAATGTAAAGGTTACACTTCAAAAAGACGGATATGATATAGATTTATCTTATGACTCAGTTCCGGCTGGGATAACAGAAGTGTCCGACAGCACTTTGGATCAGATAAAGGATATCGATCATGTGGAAAGTGCTTCGCTGTACAAAAGCAGACAGGATTATGGCGGTGTTTATTATCTGAATACTACTCTGTCAGGTGGAACGGTGCTCGGTATAGATTCAGACTATTTTGATACATGCGGCTATACAATAATGAAAGGCCGTGGATTTTCACAGAATGATTACGACAAGAGCAAAAAAGTTGCGCTTATAGATGAAAAGGCACAGAAAGCATTATTTCAGGGAGAGAGTGCGATAGGGAAAACAATAGAAATAAAGGGAGAACCTTTTTCGGTCGTTGGAATAGTTACAGAAAAAGACAGCTATGAGCTTGTAATAAACTCGATCGAGGATTACTACACATACTCAAATGACAGCTCTGCCGGAAATATCTTTGTTCCTGAGTCTGTATGGCCGGTGATCTATCGGTATGATGAGCCGCAGAATCTTATACTCAAAACCGATTCTGCTGACAATATGGCGGCCGCAGGAAAAGCTGCGCAGGATATTTTAAATTCATCAATGGCTTCATCAGACGGAAGTACAGAATATAAGGCACAGGATCTGCTTGAGCAGGCAAAACAGATACAACAGCTTTCACAGTCAACAAATATGATGCTTATATGGATCGCTGGAATATCTCTTCTCGTAGGAGGAATAGGTGTAATGAATATCATGCTTGTATCGGTGACAGAGCGTACGTCTGAGATTGGCCTGAAAAAAGCGATCGGAGCAGGAAAAGGGGCTATATTGGGGCAGTTTCTTACAGAAGCTGTAGTCCTTACAAGCATAGGAGGACTTGTTGGTGTGATAGTGGGTGTCATACTTTCCAAGGTTATCTCCGCATTAAACGGAACACCGACATCCATCAATCCGGCTGCAGCAGTGCTTGCGGTACTTTTTTCCATGGCTATCGGAATTATTTTCGGTATACTGCCATCACATAAGGCAGCTAACCTTAATCCGATAGATGCACTCAGACATGAATGATATATTTAAAATATCAGTGTTTAAAGCATACAAAAAAAGTATGAATACAGGCTATTTACAGGTATTTGATACTTTGTGAAAAAAATATCATTTTTTTTGTACTTTGATGCGTACATGGGTAGAAAAGTTCAAAAAAATTTTGTAGAATGTTCCTAGTAGAGAGATACTAGGAGCATTTTTGTTACTGGTTGCAATAAATGTGATCAGTAACTATACAGTCATTCTAAGCCGTTCTATAAAGGTGGGACTGTAATCATATAATAATTACACTAGATAGAGTTTTATAAAAAAGAAAAGGAGAAAATATGTACGCTGACGAAAATGTAATCAAAATCAAGCATGAGGTTTTATTTGAGGTCGCAAAAGCAGCATTTGATGGAAATCTTGATGAGATAAGAGATGATATCCCATTCAAGCTTATTCCGGGACCGATACCTCATTTCCGCTGCTGTATTTATAAAGAGAGAGAGATAATCCGTCAACGTGTCAGACTTGCTGAGGGAAAAACACCTGGCCCAGTAGATGACGGAAATATAATCCAGGTAATAAGTTCAGCCTGTGAAGACTGTCCTATTTCAAGCTACACAGTTACTGAAAACTGTCAGAACTGTCTTGGAAAAGCATGTATAAATGCATGTAAATTCGGTGCGATCGAAGCAGGACGCCTTCGTTCACATATCGATCCACAGAAATGTAAAGAGTGTGGAAAGTGTGCACAGGCATGTCCTTACAATGCTATTGCACATTTAAAGAGACCATGTAAGTTCTCTTGTCCGGTTAATGCTATCACATACAATGAGTATGGTATTTCAGTCATAGACGACAGCAAATGTATCAGATGTGGTAAATGTATACACAGCTGCCCATTTGGAGCGATCGGATCAAAGACATACATGGTAAATGTCATAGATGCAATCAAAGCAGAAGACAAGCATGTATATGCTATGGTAGCACCTGCTACAGAGGGACAGTTCGGACCAAATATCACTATGAACAGCTGGAAGAAAGCTATGCAGGCTGTTGGCTTTAACGGATTTGTAGAGGTTGCCCTTGGTGCAGATATGACAGCTGCATATGAGGCTGATGAATGGCTTGAGGCATACGAGGCAGGAGAGAAAAAGGTTACATCATGCTGTCCTGGATTCGTAAATATGGTAAGAAAGCATTATCCAGACCTTGCTGACAAGATTTCCACAACAGTTTCACCTATGTGTGCAGTTTCAAGAATGATCAAAGCAAAGGATCCGGATGCTGTTACAGTATTCATTGGACCATGTATCGCAAAGAAATCAGAAGTTGCAGACCAGCAGATCGCTGACAATGCAGATTATGTTCTTACATACAGCGAGATCCGTGCGATCATGAGAGCTAAGAATGTAGAGCTTGAGGCTGATGATACTTCATATCAGGAAGGCTCTGTATACGGAAAACGTTTCGGTAACTCAGGCGGAGTTACAGCGGCAGTACTTGAGAGCATCAAGGAAAAGAATGTTGATGTTGATTGTAAAGTATGCAAGGCAAATGGTGCCGCAGAGTGCAAGAAAGCCCTTCTTCTCATGAAAGCAGGAAAGCTTCCTGAGGACTTCATCGAGGGAATGGCATGTGAAGGCGGCTGCGTAGGCGGACCAAGCTCATACAATGATATGATCTCGACTAAGAAATTCCGTGACGAACTCTTAAGCAGGGCAGATGATCGTCAGATCAGGGATAATATCTCTGGCTATCATATGGAGACATTCCATATGCACCGTGAGGATCAGTAATCATCTGTGAAGCTCTGCATCACAGATCAGAATATAGACTAAGCTGCTACAGTGTAAAAACTGACATGGCATATCGGATATAAAATGCGATATGCCATGTTTTTTTGATTCATAGAAAATTGCGCCCTATGAATTAAAAAGCCCTTCTGACGGGCAGCATACTGCTGGAGGTATAAGACATAGGTACTGTGTAGAAATGTTAAAAATGAACGTAAGTATTGTGGTATGACCACAATGCAAAATAGGCTGATATTATTTGCAGAACTGTTATGACAGCTTGATGAAATTTATGAAAAGCCCCTAAAATTCGATAATAATTGACACATGGATAAAACTATGTTATTATTTTAACAAATAGATAAAGACTACTGCAGAATATTAAAATTATTGTGTGGTATAACCACACTTGACACAGTGGTAGAACATGGAAAAAACATAAGGGGGTCATAATGAAAGACTTTAAAGTTATAGAGGTTAAACGGAGCATATTTGAGGACAATGATGCTGATGCAGCAAAGCTGCGCAATGAGCTTAAAAGTGAAGGCACGTTCCTGTTGAATCTTATGTCTTCACCGGGGGCAGGAAAGACAACCACATTAAAGCGGACTATAGGTATGCTGAAAGATGAGATGCAGATAGGTGTCATGGAAGCAGATATAGATTCTGATGTGGA
This sequence comes from uncultured Lachnospiraceae bacterium, assembly GCA_905209075.1. Lineage (GTDB taxonomy): Bacteria > Bacillota > Clostridia > Lachnospirales > Lachnospiraceae > Roseburia. The sequence goes on from CAJLRL010000002.1 coordinate 193,335, forward strand.
TGCACAGGCTATTTCAGATACAGGTGTCAGGGCTATCCAGATCCACACAGGAGGCATGTGTCATCTTGATGCTGATATGACACGGCAGGGTATCAGGGAATTTGGCACAAAAGATCTTGACTTTGTGGTGCTTGAGAACGTGGGAAATCTCGTATGCCCTGCAGAGTTTGATACAGGAAGTACAAAAAATGCAATGATCCTTTCCGTGCCGGAGGGAGATGATAAGCCACTTAAGTACCCGCTCATGTTTTCGATATGTGATGTGGTACTCATAAATAAATGCGACACACTCTGTGTTTTTGATGACTTTTCAAAGGAAGCTGTCGAGGATCGTATCAAAAAATTAAACCCTGATGCAAAAGTTATTTTTATATCGGCAAAGACCGGTGAGGGATTTGAAGAGTGGGTGGACTGGCTCAGAAATGAGATACAGGAATACAAAAATAATTAAAGAGAGATAGCACAGGAAAAAGGAGAGTAAATTATGGCAGATCCATTAGGCGGATTCGTACCGGAAACAGTAAAAAATGATGAACCTGCGCGTGAAGCAGTTCTTAGACTTGGAAAGGTTGTTACAGACCGTGCGGAGGTTTTGCTTGGAAAAGAAAAACTCACGAAAGAATCACCGGAGTATTGGGGCATTGCACCTCTTGTGACAGATGAACAGTGTGAGATCGCCATCAAGATGAAAAAGAGAAAACCTCGTACACTGTCAGAAATTAAAAAATTATGTCCGCAGTACAGTGAGGAAGAACTCTTAAAAGAGCTTGAAGAGATGTCATACAACGGAATAATAGAGTGGAATTATGAGAATCCGCAACATGAAAAACAGTGGGTGCTCCCAATGTATGTTCCGGGTGCTGCAGAGTTTGCAAATATGAATGAGCAGGTGCTCAAAGATCACCCGGAAATGGGACGTTTTTTCGAGAGAATGAGCCGTATTCCACTTGAAAAGGTTACACCTATGGTGCCACTCGGCGGAGCCGGGATAGGAATGCATGTAATTCCTGTTGAGAAAGCGATCGGAATGGAAAACCAGTCTGTTTCAGTAGAACACATTTCACACTGGCTCGACAAATACGAGGGAAAATATGCAAAGAGTCCATGTTCATGCCGCCGTTCACGTACTACATATGGTGAGGGGTGTGCAGATGATCCGGAGGGCTGGTGCATCGCAGTCGGTGATATGGCTGATTATGTCGTAGAGACAGGAAAAGGCGGTCAGTATATCACAAAAGAAGAGGCCTTAGAGATATTTAAAAAAGCAGAGGATAATGGTTTTGTTCACCAGATTACAAATATAGACGGAGAAGATAAGATTTTTGCCATATGTAACTGCAATGTAAACGTATGTTATGCACTCCGTACATCACAGCTTTTTAATACACCGAACATGTCACGTTCAGCATATGTAGCGCATGTTGAAACAGAAAAGTGTGTTGCCTGCGGTCGCTGTGTGGAGGTATGCCCTGCGGGAGCTGCCACACTTGGACAGAAGCTTTGCAAAAAAGATGGCTCAAAGGTAGAGTATCCGAAGATGCCGCTTCCTTCAGAGAAGAAGTGGGGACCGGAAATGTGGACAGAAAATTACAGGGATAAAAACCGTATCGAGACACATGAGTCTGGAACAGCACCATGTAAAACAGCATGTCCTGCGCATATTGCAGTCCAGGGTTATCTTAAGCTTGCGGCACAGGGCAGATATACAGATGCTCTTGAACTTATAAAGAAAAATAATCCTCTTCCTGCGATCTGTGGACATGTATGTAACAGACGATGCGAGGATGCATGTACACGTGCGACTATCGATGAGGCTATAGCAATCGATGAGGTAAAGAAATTTATCGCAATGCAGGATCTTAAAGCAGAGACAAGATTTATACCAAAGAAAGTTGTACCTACGCTTGATGGAGAGTTTAAACAGAAGATCGCTATCGTAGGTGGAGGTCCGGCCGGTATTTCATGTGCATTCTATCTTGCGGAAAAAGGCTATAAACCTACAATTTTCGAGAAAAATGAGAAGCTTGGAGGTATGGTTGTTTACGGTATTCCGTCCTTCGTACTTGAAAAGGATATTGTTGCAGCAGAAATCGATATTCTCCGTGAGATGGGTGTTGAATTTAAGACAGGTGTTGAAGTAGGAAAAGACATTACACTCAACCAGCTTCGTGAAGATGGATACAAAGCATTTTACATAGCAATAGGCTGTCAGGGTGGACGAAAGATAAACGTTCCTGGTGAGGATGCAGACGGAGTTATGACAGGAGTTGACTTCCTTCATATCACAACAGATGATGAAAATTATAAGCTGGCAGGGGATACTGTAGTAATTGGTGGAGGAAACGTTGCCATCGATGTATCGCGTTCAGCAGTCAGATGTGATTCTGCAAATGTATATCAGGTGTCACTTGAGACACGTGATATCATGCCTGCTCTCCCTGAGGAAATAGAACTCGCAGAATCAGAAGGAATAAAATTCCACGGAGGCTGGGGACCAAAGGAAATACTTACAGAGAACGGAAAAGTTACAGGGATCGTATTCAAAAAATGTACACAGGTTAAAAATGCAGAGGGACGTTTTGATCCATTATATGATGAGAGTGATACAATGACTATCCCTTGCAGTAATGTGATTCTTTCTGTAGGACAGGGAACAGTCTGGGGTGATCTTCTTAAGGATGAAGCTGTTGAGTTCAGAGGACCGGCACCTATTGCGGATCCTGTTACATACCAGACAACAGTGGATGACATCTTTGTCGGTGGAGACATGTTTACAGGACCTAGATTTGCTATTGATGCGATTGCAGCAGGTAAGGAAGCTGCAATATCGATCCACAGATTTGTACAGCCGGGATCGTCACTTACGATAGGACGTAATCCAAACTACTACAAAGAACTTGACAAGACAGATATTCTTGTTGAAAACTACGATAATACAGGGCGCCAGACACCGGGGCACAACGAGGCGGTTGATAAGAAATCATTCCGTGATCCAAAACTTGTGTTCACAGAGGAACAGGTAAAGGCCGAGACGGCAAGATGTCTTGGATGTGGAGCTTCAATTGTGGATTCGAACAAGTGTGTAGGCTGCGGACTTTGTACAACAAGATGTGAGTTTGATGCGATCCATTTAAGCCGAGACCTTCCGGCAGCCAGCACTATGAGAAAGGCGGAGGATAAGCTTAAATATATTCTTCCAAATGGGGCAAAACAGGCTATAAAGATTAAGTTTTCACGTAAAAAATAATTGTAATAGGAGATAATATGCACGAATTAGGTGTAGTATTTCAGGTAATAAAAATGGTGGAAGAGGTCTGTGAGGAAAATGATCTTACAGAAATCTCTTCTGTCACTCTCGAACTGGGAGAAGTGTCTACAGTCATAGAAAAATATCTTTATGATGTGTGGAAATGGGCAGTCCTTAAAAAATCCGAGCATATGAAGGATTCAAAGCTTATAGTTGAGACTATACCGGCGATAACGTATTGTGAGTCATGTGGCGCCAAATACGGAACGGTAAAGCATGGAAAGATTTGTCCTGAGTGTGGCAGTGGGCATACATATCTGCTTCAGGGCAATGAATTCAATATAAAAGAGATAGAAGGCTGTTAGCCATTCTGTCAAGAGGGAAGTATAATTAATATAGAAAAAACCATCCGGATTTGTATGTCTGGATGGTTTTTTCCAATTAATGGAATAATTGGAGATACTTGTCAAACCTGGTGGATGAAAAACAATTAATTGGATAATATTAAGAAAATCTCAAATAATTAACAATAGTCAAAACACAAAAATAATAGTATAATGTCTTGGATAGTAAATTGCGAAAGAGGATAAAATCATTATGAGGAAAAGTGTTTTAATAGGTGTTATCGTAGCATTTGTGGTGTTTTTAATTGCTGTTGCAGTGTATGTGATAGGATTTGACTACAAAATAGAAATCGAAGGTGCACCTTCTGACGGATTCAAAGTAGAATACGGCGAGACATTCGAACTTCCAAAGATAAAAGCATTCGGAAAAGGGTATTTGTTTAACAGCAAAAAGCATAAGGCAGAATGTGAGGTCGAAAACAACGTAGATACATCAAAACTTGGCAAATATGAAGTTAAGATTTCAGCCAGCTATAAGAAGAAAACATTAAAGAAAACAATCGAGGTTGTAGTTGCTGACACAAAGGCACCGGCAATAACACTTGCAGGTGACTCCGAAATGACGGTAGAGGCTGGAACAGAATTTTCTGATCCGGGATATACTGCAGAGGATAATTATGACGGAGATGTCACAGGTAAAGTATCTGTCGATGGAGATGTAGATACGAAAAAATGCGGAGATTATACAATTAAATATATCGTGTCAGATTCATCAGAGAATGAAACGCAAGAAGAAAGAGTTGTACACGTAGCAGATACAACAGCCCCACAGATCACACTTTCAGGAAATGAAAATACGTATGTACAGATCGGTTCAACTTATGAGGAACCGGGATATACAGCACAAGATAACTGTGATGGAGATGTAACTGATGATGTAAAGACTTCTGGAAAAGTTGATACATCAAAAGAAGGCCAAAATACAATTAAATATACCGTGTCAGATTCAGCGGGGAATGAAGCAACGGTAGAGAGAAATGTTATGGTATATGATCCGCAGTCGGCAAGTGAGATGACACCAACGGATAAGGTTGTATATCTGACGTTTGACGATGGCCCGGGAAAATATACGCAGCAGCTTCTTGATGTACTTGACAAATACGGTGTTAAGGCAACATTTTTTGTTACAAATGAAGATCCGGATTATCAGGATATGATCGCCAAGGAGGCAGAAGCAGGACACACTGTAGCTATCCATTCAGCATCACACGATTATCCGAAGATATATCAGAGCACAGATGCATACATGGCAGATCTTTATGAGATGAATGATATAATAAAAGCACAGACAGGAAAGAGCGCAAGTATAATCAGATTCCCTGGAGGGGCGTCAAATACAGTAAGTGCTGATTACTGTAAAGGAATAATGACACAGCTTGTAAGTCTTGTTGAGGCAAGTGGATTCCAGTATTGTGACTGGAATGTATCAAGTGGTGATGCTGGTGAAACAAAATATACAGATGATGTGTATAATAATGTTATTTCAGGGATCCAGAAACATAAAGTTTCGGTAGTCCTGCAGCATGATATAAAGAAGTTCAGCGTTGACGCTGTAGAACGGATAATCCAGTGGGGACAGGCAAATGGATATACATTCCTGCCTCTTACACCTACAACAAAAATGGTTCATCACAAAGTAAATAATTAAACAAAAAAGAAGAGTTCAAAACGAACTCTTCTTTTTTAATCATTGTATCCAATATCTTATTCCCAAATTAACATTTATCCATTAAATATAATAAAGAAAAAGGTACATAGAAACTTGATTGCCATAACAATTATTTAACAATTGTTACATTAGTTGCCTGAGGACCTTTAGCACCATCAGTTACTTCATATTCAACTGCTGCGCCTTCTTCAAGAGACTTGAATCCCTCCATGTTAAGTCCTGAGTAATGTACGAATACATCTTTTCCGTCTTCACCTGTGATGAATCCGTATCCTTTCTGGTTGTTGAACCATTTAACTGTACCTTTGTTCATCGAAAGTACCTCCAAATAATATTACTGTTGCATTGCAACTAAGGTTAGAATATCATAACAATTTACATATGTAAAGCAATAAAATCAAAGTTCTTCAAAAGAAATGTCATTATTTACTAAAAATTTACGCATCATGGCATCCCAACTGTTTTCCAATGTCTTATCAGTGGAAAAAATATTATATGATACACCTGTTGTAAGCAAAAGCTGTTCATTTTGATACCTGATATTAAAAAAAATACCATTTACATCATTTGTGGTAAAGCTGCCTGAAGCGGCCTCGATAGTATTATGAAGATTTTCAGGTGAGAGGGAAAAAATAAATTTAAATGAGCTGGGAGTTTTCTTTCCCTTTATGAGGTCAAAGCAATTTCCTCTTAAAAACCGGAACGGCAGAAGGCGGTATCCGGTAAGTCCAAGCTCTGAAATTTCCTCAGAAGAAAAAAAGCCATCATGTATATGACCATCTATTACATATGAAGCGGCCGAAGTGATAACAGCTTCCTGCAGAAGAAAATTATCAAACGTTTCGCTTTTTAGTAATTTATTCATAAAATCTTTGACATTAGTAAGCTCTAAAGCAAGCATAAATCCTCCAGAATATATTTAAACGTGTAACAACCAATAACCTGACAGACTAACTATACTACAAAAAAACTACACATGTAAAGAAAATATGGTATGATAGCAATTGAATAACTAAAGCTGGTTACTGTTCAGACGCAAGCTTGACACTGCGATGTCAAGCAAAAGCTGTCAGGAACCTGAGCAGTTATAAATAAAATATAGAAGGTGGAAAATAATGGAAAACAGATTATTTGACTTGTTAAATAATGCAGTATCACCATTTGCGTGTGTTAAGGCTGCAAAAGATGAACTTATTGAATGTGGATTTGAGGAAATAAATTATGCGGATAAGTGGAAGATAAAGGCTGGCGGAAAATATGTAGTGGATCATCATGGAACGACACTTTTTGCATTTACTGTAGGTACAAAATATAGATCAGGAGATATGTTAAGGATCGCCGCTGCACATACAGATTATCCGTGTCTTAGATTAAAACCAAATGCGGACTTTAAGACTGCGGCATATCCGCAGGTAAATGTTGAGGTATATGGAGGACCGATATTAAATACATGGTTTGACAGGCCGCTTGGGGTTGCAGGCCGTGTGGCACTCAGAGGTGATGATCCGTTCCACCCAAGGATGGTTCTTTACAGATCAAAAAAACCGGTAATGATAGTACCAAACCTTGCAATACATATGAACAGGGATGTAAATAAAGGGGTTGAAATAAATAATCAGATAGATCTGATGCCGGTGCTTGACTGCATTCCACAGACCGGAGAAAATACAGATAGATCGGACTATTTTATTACATTTCTTGCAAAAGAACTGGGAGTTGACAAAAAAGACATAATTGATTTTGAACTTAATACATTTTGCATGGAAGAGCCTTCGTATGTAGGAATAGACGATACAATGATATCTGCACCAAGGCTTGACAATCAGACTTCATGCTATGCGCTTTTTAGTGCAATAGAAAATGCAGACAGGAAAGACGGAATAAATGTTATCGCATTGTTTGACCATGAAGAGATAGGAAGCAGCAGTAAGCAGGGGGCGGCATCAATACTTATGCACGATATGCTAAGGCGTATACTGCGTGACATGGGAGAATGTGAGGCAGACATAGACAGGATAATATATGAGGCAATGCTTCTGTCAGTTGACGTTGCACATGCACTTCATCCGAACAAAACAGGAAAAATGGACATAACAAACAAACCTGTCATGGGAGGCGGTTTCTGTATAAAGGAGGCATGCTCACAGTCATATGCAACAGACTCAGAGGCTGTCGCAATCCTCTGCCAGCTCTGTGAAAAAGAAAATATACCTTATCAGAGATTTGTGAACAGATCAGATGTGCGCGGAGGAGGAACGCTTGGCTCTATAGCATCGACACTTCTTCCGGTAAAAACTGTAGATATAGGGATACCGCTTCTTTCTATGCACTCAGTAAGAGAACTTATGGGAGCGAAGGATATGGATGCACTAAAAGACTGTGTTACGGTATTTTTTAAATAACTGACTAAAACTTCCTACAGCTATAACGTTGATGGTGCCATCCGGGGTGCGGGGCTGCGTATCCTTCCGATAGCGGAACTCGTCCGGATTGCTAATTTGCCGGTGTCTGCTTCCGGCTCTTTTGATTATTTATGTTCATTCTACAGCTGTACACCCGCGCCGCAGCGTCCGTCTATGGCACACACTTGATTTCAGACGTGTCGTGTGGGAAGTTTTAGCAACTAAATAAAAAATGGTATTGCAATAAGTTAGTTTCCGTGTTAATATAATGTAGTAATCAAAACTACTTGTTAAGGAAAGAAAAAACATTTATTAAAGTTTTATAAACTTAAATAATGGAGGAAATGACTTATGTATAAGATTGTTATCGATAGTTGTGGAGAATTACCTGAAAATTTAAAGAATGATGAGCATTTTACAAACGTTGCACTTGAGCTTGATGTGGATGGATACAGAATACGTGATGATGAGACATTTAATCAGCTTGATTTCCTTAGAAGAGTAAAAGAAAGTATAAAAGGACCAAAATCAGCATGTCCTTCACCGGAAGAATACATGGAGGCGTTTGAGGGCGAGGCTGAAAACATATATGTCGTTACATTATCGGGAAAGCTTAGTGGATCGTACAACAGTGCAGTGCTTGCTGCAAATCTTTATAATGAGGAACATGAAGACAGCCGGAAGAATATATATGTGTTCAATTCACGTTCGGCATCTATAGGGGAGACTATCATAGGACTTAAAATACAGGAGCTTGAGGAAGCGGGAGAGCCTTTTAAAGCGGTTGTTGATAAGACGGAGGAATATATTTCATCGATGAATACATTTTTCGTCTTAGAGACACTTGAGACATTAAAAAAAGCAGGAAGATTAAGTAATCTAAAAGCTCTTGTTGCGAATACGCTGAATATAAAACCTGTTATGGGTTCGACAAAGGAAGGCTCTATACAGCAGCTTGGACAGGCGAGGGGAATGAAAAAAGCTCTTGCAAAAATGGTTTCTGACATGCTTGCAGCCACAAAAGACTATGAAAACAGAGTGCTTGCAATAGCACACTGTAACTGCCCGGAAAGAGCAGAATATGTTAAAGCGTGTATCGAGAAAATGGCAAAATTTAAAAAGATCGTTATAGTTGATACAGCCGGCATTTCAAGTATGTATGCAAATGATGGCGGAGTTATACTTGCGGTGTAAATATCTGAAAATTATTAAAGTTTTAGAAAGTGCGCTTTTTGCGCACTTTTTTTGTGGAAATAAATAGGAAATATATATATAATATAAGCATGGGAAAAAGGACTTATGAACAGGTACTGTATGAGATAAACAACGCCAGGCGTTTTGGAAATGCTCCCGGAGTTGAAATAATAGGAAAAATCTTACAGATACTAAGGAAAACAGAAAATGATCTAGGACGCATTCCATTTGTCCACATAGCAGGAACAAATGGGAAAGGGTCTGTTTGTGCTTTTTTAGACACAATATTTCAAAAGGCAGGCTATTGTACAGGAAGGTTTACCTCGCCACATCTGATAGAATTTGAGGAGAGGATAACGGTGGATGGTAAGATGATTCCAAAAACTGCAGTCGAGCGGATAGGAAATATGCTTCTTGATGCGGACTTTGGAATCAGTCTTACCATGTTTGATTATTGTCTTATGATGGCACTTATTTATTTTAAGGAATGCGGATGCGGCATAATGATAATAGAGACAGGACTTGGAGGAAGACTTGATTCAACAAATGCCATTGGCACACCGCTTGCAGAAGTAATCACAAAAATAGGCTATGATCATATGGCGATACTTGGCTCTGACATAAGAGATATTGCTGCCGAAAAAGCCGGGATAATAAAAGAAGGAACTATTGTCATATCGGAACCACAGACCACACTGGCATCTGAAGTGCTCAAAAAATCCGCATCGGATAAAAATGCACAAATATCTTTTGTCACGGATGAAGAGATAGAAGCCATAAGCCACAGAAAAATAGGTCTGGCTGGAACATACCAGATTGAAAATGCAGCCTGTGCACTTAAAACGGCAAAAATCTTACTGGAAAATAAAGGAATGCCGGATGAACAGATAGAGAAGATCACTGCAGAAGCACTAGAACAGACTGTCTGGCCGGGAAGAATGGAGGTTCTGGCAGATAAACCATTTTTACTTGTTGATGGCGCACACAACAGCAATGGTGTCATGGCATTAAAGAGCAGCCTGGAAAAACTCTATCCAGGTGAAAAATTCGTATTTTTTATGGGAGTTATGGCGGATAAGGATTATCCTCTTATGATCGATGAAATATTGCCGCTTGCAAAGTGTTTTATTACTGTCACACCGGATAGTGACAGGGCACTGGATTCAAAAAAGCTTGCAGAGTTCATAAGGAATAGAGGAATAGAAGTAAAATGCCTTATGCATATATCTGATATTTTTGACATGTTAAGCAGTACGGACAAAAATATTGCATTTGGTTCGTTGTATTTTATAGGCGAATTAAAAGAAAAATGGGAGAATATAAATGAAGAACATTTTTAAGATCTTTGGAAAAGACATAATGGGACTGGTAAAAAACATTCTTGCGATGGTTATAGCTGTTGGACTATGTTTTCTTCCTGCGCTGTATGCATGGTTTAATATCTATGCAAACTGGGATCCATATGGAAATACCGGAAATGTTAATATTGCCGTGGCAAATCTTGATGAGGGCTGGAAAGATGAGAGCGGCGAAGAACTTAATATGGGAGATGGGATCGTCGAATCATTAAAGGCGAAGGATACCATAGGATGGAAGTTTGTCGATACAAAGGAAGAAGCACTTGACGGGGTAAGATCCGGCAATTATTATGCAGCACTTGTGATCGATGAAAAATTTACATACGGAATGTACAACGGGGTTGCTGAAAATATCTCAAACCCAAAGATAACATATTATGTAAATGACAAGAAAAATGCGGTAGCAACAAAAATAACTGATAGTGCGGCAACAACAGTAAAATCAAGTATAAATAAAGAATTTCTGCAGGTGCTTGCAGAAAAAGTGTTTGAGGAGACAAATGAATTCTCCAGTGAAATGTCACAAAAAGATACTGTAAATAAATTTGTATCGAAGCTTGAGGGTGTATCGGCAAGCCTTAACCAGTATGAGCAGCTTATAGATACATTTATAGATGGAAATGCTTCTTTAGCAAAAGTATCAGCAGAGACAGGAAATGCGCTTAATGACGGGCAGGATAAAATATCAGACGGGCAGGATAAGTTACAGCAAAGCAGGGATGATTTAAGTTCAACACAGGGATCTTTCAATGAATTTAGTACGGATATATCAGATACTATGTCGTCTGTACAGCTTGCGCTAAGCAATATATCAAGTCAGCTTGACAGTGCGGATCTTGATACCGATGCAGCAGTTCTTCAAAGTGATATAAAAGAAATATCAGCAAGTGCGACAGCACTTCATGACAGTATAGACAGCCTTGCAGGCAAGATGAAGGATGTTGCGGCTGATAAAATAGACGCCCAGACACCGTCGGCGGATCTTGTGGATAATAATTTACAGATAATGCTTGACCGTTCACAGTCGATCATTGACAATCTTTCGGCTGCAAGTGCTTCAGATACATCAGCCCAGACAACAGAGGCTCTTCTTGGTGTTATCTCAAAGCTTTCAACTACAGTCCAGTCAATTAATGATACATACCAGAACCAGGTTGTCCCACAGATAAATGATATGATATCGAGCATGTCGGATACGCTTGATTCTGTAGATTCGATGCTTACTAATTTAAGTTCAACAGCGGGAACGATGTCTGAGGTATTTACAGGAGTCGGAGATACAATAGATGTGTTAAATACAAGCATGACACAGCTTAAAGGCGTGATAACAGCGGCTGATGATAAAATTCAGGATACGCTTACAAAATTAAAAGAAGCCTCTGAAGATGAAAAGATGGATATAATCATAAATCTTTTATCAGGTGATCCCGAAAAGCTGAGCACCTTTTTTGCGGAACCGGTACAGGTTTCAGATCATTATATTTATGAAATAGCAAACTATGGATCAGGAGTGGCTCCATTTTACACAACGCTTGCGATATGGGTAGGAATGACGATCCTTGTTTCACTTGTAAAGGTAAATGCAGATACAAAAGGACTTAAAAATCCAAAGCCGTCACAGCTGTATTTTGGACGTTATCTTATATTTTTTGTGTTGTCACAGATCCAGACTACGATAATAGTGCTTGGAGATCTGCTCCTGCTAAAAATACAGTGTCCGCATCCGTTCGCGTTCTGGGTCACAGCTTCTATAACGAGCCTGACATTTTCACTGCTTATATATTCTTATACGATCGCATTCGGAGATATCGGAAAGGCTTTTGCGGTTGTAATAATGGTTATACAGATAGCAGGAAGTGGTGGAACATATCCTATAGAAGCACTGCCTTCATTCTTTAAGGCGGTTTATATTTTCTTCCCATTCCCGTATGCGATAAATGGAATGAGGGAATGCATAGGTGGAATGTATGAAAATACACTTGCGCAGTGCTATGGAATACTTGGGCTTTTCTGTCTGGAGGGACTTATAGTAGGACTTGTGATCAGAAAACCATTTATACGGCTTAATCATTTCATCGAAAAACGTATGGAAGATACAGAAATGTTATAGGAGGAGTATATGAGAGAAAACATGAAAGAAGATATGAACGAAGACAAAAAGTTTCAGGAAATGTATGAAAAACTCATGGATTATGAGTCTTCTTTACATGAGATAAACCAAAAGCGTATAAAAATAGGCTTAAGATGTATATATATAATACCTCTCATATTTCTTGTGCTGCTTTTTATAACAGACAGTTCAAAGATAATTTTCCTTGTACTTTGGATCGCAAGTCTTTTTGGCATTGCTATATATCTTATAGGTGTGGAGTATGTGGATTATAAGCTGCAGGAAAAAATGAATGAAATAGGTGGAAAAAATGATATAGAGCCAGAAAGCCTCATTAAGATAGAGCAGGTTTCACAGAAGGTCGCAGGAGTGGTCGGAAAGATTGAGGAGACGAAGGAAGAGGTAAAACTATGAAGCGTACATTTAAAGTATTTATGGCAGATGCCAGACGCCTGTCCAGCAATGTCGTGGCGATTGTTATAATAATGGGACTTAGTATAATACCGGCACTTTACGCATGGTTTAATATTATGTCAAACTGGGATCCTTATGGAGAATCTGCCACATCCCAGATGCACATTGCTGTCTATTCAGAAGATAAGGGTGTGACATATGACAAATTTAAGTTATGCATGGGAGATACGGTTGTCGAAGGACTCGAGTCAAATAAAACAATAGGGTGGATCTTTTCTGATACAAAAGAAGATGCAATGGAAGAAGTATATAGTGGAGACTGTTATGCTACTTTTATTATCCCTGAAAACTTTACCGGGGATATGTTAAGCTTCCTGAGCGGAGATCCGGTAAATCCACAGATAGAATATTATGAAAACAGTAAAAAGAATGCCATTGCAACAAAGATAACATCAAAAGTAAAAACGACAGTGCAGCAGACTGTAAATACATCGGTCGTAAGCAATATAACGAAGATCGCATCACAGTCAGGAGAAGCAATAGTAGGCAGTTCACAGGATATAAATCTCCTTGGAAATATAGTTTCCAAGCTTAAAGAGATGGATTCAAGCCTTTCAACATATTCAGATATACTTAGCACTTTTGCTCTTCTTACAGATTCGGCAGGGGAGCTTGTTGGATCGACACAGTCACTTCTTCCGGGAATCGAAGGCATGATCGACAATGGACAAAGCACCGTAAATGGAATGCAGGGGTCTGTTTTATCCGGTGCACAGACGGCAAGTACGATAAGCTCAATGGTTGATATCAGCCTTGGAACAGTAAAAGATCAGCTTGACCTGTTCAATGGTTCGATTAAAAAAATAGATATAAATACGGATATTTCATTGCCGCAGGCGAATTTTGATGCACTGAATGAATTGGCAAACAATACATTTGATGTCATATCAGACCTTGGAATCGCAGACCAGAATGATCTTGCTTCGGCAAAAGAAAATTTCAATGCGATAGGGGCACAGATGGAGTCGTTGAAATTAGATGCATCACTTACTGCAGAAAAGCTTGAAGCCTTAAAACAGTCTATAGAGATGGAGGTTTCTGCCTGCCAGTCAGCGATAGATGAACTTAAAGGTTCATTTGATTATGATATTACACCAAAAATATCCGATTCGGTATATGATATGGAGTATGCGCTTATAGAGACGCAGACACTTCTTGGTTCGCTTGATGACAGCTTCCCGGACATAAACAATGCACTTGATTCCTATGCTAAGGTGCTTGAATCCGGAAATGCAGATATAGTTGAAACGAAGGAATATGTTGATGAGATAAGAAATGGGCTTTCGACAGTTATAAATGGGCTTAATGACCTTGAGAATGATGAGCAGTATCAGGAAGTGACCCAGATGTTAAAAACTGATCCTACACTTATAGCGGATTTTGTTACATCACCTATTTCGATGGATGAACAAAAAATATATGAAATAAAAAATTATGGTTCCGCAATGTCTCCATTTTATACAGTACTTGCATTGTGGGTAGGAGGACTTATAAATGTTGCACTTATCCATGTGAAAGTAAAGGACAATAAGGAGATAGAAGGCGTAAAAGGAAGGCATAAATATTTCGGAAGATATATTGTGTTCTTTTTGATAGGACAGGTACAGACGCTTATAACTGTGCTTGGAGATCTGTATTTCGTAGACATACAGTGTAAACACAGATTTTTGTTCTGGCTTGCATGTTCGATAACAAGTTTAATGTTTACGATTTTTATGTATTCACTAACGGTTGCTTTTGGCAACGTGGGAGAGGCTGTTGCAGTAGTAGTCATGGTTATACAGGTTGCAGGAGCCGGAGGAACATTCCCTGTTGAAGTGCTGCCGGAGATATATAGAATGATATACAAATATCTGCCGTTTACTTATGCAATGAACGCACTGAGGGAATGTGTCGGCGGAATGTACAGATTTACCTATGCAAAATGCCTTGGTGTACTTGGAATATATATTGTTATTTCCATAATTATAGGATTATTTCTGGGAAGACCGTTTAAAAAATTAAATGAAGCAATTGAAAAAAGCAAGGAACGATCTGGACTTATGATATAATGAGCGTAAGCGAATTATATCCGCGCGAATGCGCATAGGTATCAGCCGCAGGCTTATCATGTGTGTTAACACATGATATAATGAGCGTAAGCGAATTATATCTGTGCGAATTATATTATCTATAATTACTTATTATAGATAATATAATTATTTTATAGTAGACAATTCGGTTTGCTTGTAATACAATGAGCATAAATAATGATAGACCCGATATATGATAACACTAGGTTATATCGGATCCGTAAAGAAACGGAGGATATAAAAGATGGAGAAAAAGGATATCGATTGGTCAAACCTTAGTTTTGGCTATCAGGAAACAGATTACAGTTTTGTTTCTAATTATAAAGATGGTAAATGGGATGAGGGTCAGCTTACAAAGGATCACACTATCACATTAAATGAATGTGCAGGAGTATTCCAGTACGCACAGACATGCTTTGAGGGTCTTAAGGCATATACAACAGAGGACGGAAAAATCGTATGCTTCAGACCAGACCTCAATGCAGAGCGTATGAAAGACTCATGTGAGAGACTTGAGATGCCTGTATATCCGGTTGACAGGTTCGTAAAGGCAGTTGAGGAAGTGGTAAAAGCCAATGCAGCATGGGTTCCACCATATGGTTCAGGTGCTACACTTTACATCAGGCCATATATGATGGGTACAAATGCAGTTATCGGTGTTAAACCTGCTGATGAATATCAGTTCAGGATTTTAGTTACACCTGTAGGACCATATTTCAAGGGTGGTGCTAAGCCTATAACTATAAGGGTTTCAGACTTCGACCGTGCAGCACCACACGGAACAGGTCATATCAAAGCCGGACTTAACTATGCAATGAGTCTTCACGCAATAGTAGATGCTCATAATAAAGGCTTTGCAGAGAATATGTACCTTGATCCGGCTACACGTACAAAGGTAGAGGAGACAGGTGGTGCAAACTTCCTTTTCATCACGAAGGATGGCACATTTGTCACACCTAAGTCAGATAGTATATTACCTTCAATAACACGTCGTTCACTCATGGTTGTTGCAGAGAAATACTTAGGACTTAAGGTTGAACACAGAGAAGTATTGTTCGATGAAGTTAAAGATTTTGCTGAATGTGGTCTCTGCGGTACGGCAGCTGTTATTTCGCCTGTTGGAAAAATCGTGGATCATGGAAAAGAAATCTGCTTCCCAAGCGGAATGGAAGAAATGGGACCAGTCACAAAGAAACTGCGTGATACACTTACAGGAATCCAGATGGGACATATTGAGGGACCAGAAGGATGGGTTCATCAGATACTTTAAGATACAATTTTCACTAATGGGAAACTTATTTTCTGATAAGTTGTCGTGCAATTTATTAGAATGGATTTTTTGAAAGAGCCAGCACCTTGAATGGGCTGGCTCTTTCAATGTCACCTGTAATTGACAAGCTGGAAGTTGTTATTGTAAATCATTTTTTGATATTTCAATCGATGGATAGTGCTCTAAACTTGTTAAGTCAACATCTAATGGAGTAACGTATTCCATATAAAATTTTTCAGGATTTTTATCTTGCAATTTTTTAAGTTTATTCTTAATTTTTTCCTCCTCTGTAGAAACAAAAACCACTGATACTACTCCTACCTTTTCACTTGGATTCATTCTGCTATCTTCAACATTTCCACATAAAATCATTCTAACTGTATTCATAATAATCCTCCTCCACATATAACTTCCGATTGTATAACAGTAGTCTAACACATGTTGATAAAAAATACTATATACAAACTAATGTCCGTGATTTGCTTTCCATAAAAAGTTCCTTTCAAAAAAATAAATTATATTTTCTATATTGAGGTGTTGAGTTATTCCTAAAGGATGAATTTATATTATTCAAAAATGCAGCATCTGGTCTGCCTGTGCCTTATGGTAATCTTATGCGTATTATTCTGTACCATTGCACAAAGGATGTTGTATGGATAAAGACCTTACCAGAATCACAACCAGCTTTGGGTATCTAATCAATGCGTGACAGAATGATTGATGAAGCAAACCTTGATTTTGAGCAGTCACAAACTTATCTTGACAGAGCTTCATCTCTTGAACGCAAAGCACAGGAACAAAGTTGAGGTTCTTAGCTGATAGTTCGGACTACTTGATTTTCTAATTGCTTACGCAATTCGTGAAATGTATAATTATAAGGTATTGGTACTAGACACACAAAGGTAAATAGGGACTATGGAAAAGCAGTGTAGAAGAATGATAAAAAGTATGATAATATATATATCGGACGAAAGAGTTGTACACGAAGGATAAAATCAATGACCGAACAGGAGAGAATAGAGCAGAGAAAAAGAGCTGCATACAGACGACGCCACAGAGAACGGGTCAGAAAAAAGCAGATGATGACCAGAATGGGGCTTCTTTTAGCTATCGCAATAGTAGCGGTCGTTATAGTAGCAGCCGCCATTGCAAACGGAAAGCATACTGATCTGCTTGCAACAGAACAGGATATACAGTATGCAAAAGAATTAAAGAAAATAAACGATGTGGAACCGGATATAGATGTCCAATTGTTAGACCCGAATAAATATTCAAGACCACAGACAAAGCTGGAAAAGGTAAATGGGATCGTAGTACATTATACGGCAAATCCAGGGACAACAGCAGCACAGAATAGAAGTTATTTTAATAGTCTGGCAGAGACAAAGAAAACATCGGCAAGCAGCCACTTTGTTATAGGACTTGATGGTGAAATAGTACAGTGCGTGCCATGTAATGAAGTAGCCTATGCATCCAACGACAGAAATTCAGACACGATTTCCATAGAGTGCTGTATACCGGATAAAAGTGGAAAATTCAATGATAAGACATACCAGTCGCTTATAAAACTTACCACATGGCTTATGGGAAGATATGATCTTACGGCAGGCGATGTTATAAGACACTATGATGTCACCGGTAAAAAATGCCCAAAGTATTTCGTAGATCATCCTGAAGCATGGGATCAGTTTAGACAGGATCTGGTGGATTATATAGAAAAGAACGGAGTAGAAAAGGAAGTAGAAAATGCAAGTGAATCTTAAAAACGATGATAGCGCAAGAGAAACGCTTAGTCTGATCCGCAAATCTTTAAAATCAGATAATTATTCAGAAATTGAGGAAATAAAAAATGGCATTGAAGCGCAAAAGGATGTTTTAAAGCAGATGCTTTACAATCCTGATGCAAAAGCCAGAAAAAATGCAGCTCTTCTGATGGGAGATCTTCAGATGTCTGAGATGGCACAGCTGATTTTTGATGTGTACCTTAAAGAGGAAAAACGTTTTGTAAAAAGTTCATATCTCGATGCACTTGCCAATATGGATATTGAAAAGTTAATTCCTGATATAGTTGATTGCAAGCTTAAGATCGAAAGCGAAGATATAAATGATTCAAACAGAAAACATATTCAGGAAGAACTGCGTTCAATAAATAAAATCCTGATTAAATATCAAGGGATAGAGAAACATACAGCCCGGACAAAAGGCGTAAATGCAGAAGTACTTCTTCTGACAAACAGGCTTCATCGTGAAATTGTAAAGAGGCAGATAGAAGGAATTGCAGAGACAGAAGGAGTGGAAGTGCAGATACATCCACTTGGAGTTATAGTTAAGACAGATAATGTCCAGAAGTTGCTGAAGATAAGAACTTTTAAAACAATGTATTTTCCTGTACATGTACATACAGGAAATTTTGTGGATAATGATCCAAGGAAAGCGGCAAAGCAGATATGGGAATCAGATATGTATAATATACTGACAAACATGCACACAGCAGCGGGCACATTCTATTACAGAATTGACTATAAAGGTGACAGTGAATTTTCAAGAAAGCTTGCTTCTGAACTTGATCAGATTTCGGAAGGAACACTTATTAATTCACCTTCTGAATATGAAATCGAGATTAAACTTATACCAAATAAAGAGGGCAGATTTTTTTGCTGCATGAAGCTTAATACTATTTCGGACAATAGATTCAGATATAGAAAGAATGCGATATCAACGTCGATCCAGCCGTCAACAGCAGCACTGATAGCAAAGCTTTCAGAAGGGTATCTGAAGGAGGATGCACAGATTATCGATCCGTTCTGTGGTGTCGGAACAATGCTTATAGAGAGAGATAAGCTAAAGCCGGCAAGAGAAATATATGCTACAGACATATTTGGCGATGCGATAAAGCTTGGAAGAGAAAATGCCAAAGAAGCGGACGTTAGGATAAACTTCATACACAGGGATTTCTTTGATTTTAAACATGACTATAAATTTGATGAGATCATTACAAATTTTCCGGTTAGGGGGAAAAAATCAAAAGAGGAACAGGACAGATTATATAGACGTTTTTTTGATAAGGCACGTCAGATACTTGCCGACGAGGCGGTTATCATATTATATACAAATGAGGCAGGCTTTGTAAAGAAACAGCTCAGACTCAATACCGATTATAAACTGGTTCAGGAAACATGTATGATCAAAAAGACAGGGTTTTATTTATTTGTGATTAAATATTATGCGTAAAAATAATATTGGAAGGATGATTTTTTTATGATTGATTCAAAACTTATGCAGAAACTTCAGGATTATTTTTGCGAAGCAAATGGATTATATCTTGCATGCATAGACAAGGAAAACGGAGTTGTGACAAAGGCGTATGGCCTTGTGGAATCAAAGGATTTCTTATATCAGCTTATTGATCAGGATACATACTATTCGCTTGTTAAAAAGATGAAATCCAGTGATATTGAAACTGTGATCGAGGAAAAATTAAATGTAGACTATATAAAAATGTGTGGAATTTCTGTCAGAACTGAAAACTCTGATCAGGTTATGTGGATCGTTATCGGTATTATAGAAGAAAATATGCCGGATGGAATAGAGCTGCCGGAGGGAACACTTTCAACGACCGAATCAAGATTTTATGCTTCGATCGAGTTTTTGGAAACACTTACAAGACAGCTTATTGTTTCAAGGCAGAATGAAACAAAGGCATGCGAGGCTATGCAGAAGACTATACAGTCAGATGAGGAACTTCGAAAGCAGCTGCACCGGATGGAATCAATGAATGAAGTTGTGACACTGCTTGAATCCGAAAACAGCTTCAGTGGTATTGTGGATCGTGCACTTGAGGAAGCATGCCGGACTATAAGTATTGATGGCGGATGCCTTATAAGACAAAATAGTGATGGAATCTCACTCGACGTTATAGGCAGGTATAATGATAATATATTTGAAAAGATCAAAAGAGAACAGCTGCCATTTTTTACGGGAAAATCATATATGATTTCGTCTGACTCGATGAAGCCTGAGCCATTTGTGGATTTTTTCGAAAGAACAGGGATAAGGGCTGCAATATTCCAGCCGCTTGAGGTAAATGACAAGGTACTTATGTATCTATGCTTTTACGAAAAAAAGGACAGGATCTGGAGCGTTACTGACGTAAAATTTTTAAATGATACCAAGCGTGTGATACAGAGTGTGCTTTCTAAGAGAATTGTTAAAAATTCTCTGGCAAGTTCGTATACATCGCTCGTTGCAATACTTGAAAATACAGGCTGCGGAATATATGTCGCAGATGTGGATGGCAAAGAAGTGCTCTACATGAATCAGCGCTTTAAGGAACTGTTTAAGAACTCTATCTATGAAAATAAGATAAATGAGACAATTTTTGGTGGAAGTACATACACCAATTCTTTTGAAGAAATGTATTCTCCAATTGAAAATAAATGGTTTGATGTACATAGGACAAAGATTAAGTGGGTGGATGGAAGAGAAGTACGTCTTTGTACCACATATGAGATAACAGAAAAGAAGCGGTACCAGCAAAAGATTGAAAGTCAGGCAAATAACGATTTCCTGACAGGACTGTACAACAGGATGCGCTGTGAGCAGGATCTCACAAAATATATACATAAGGCAAGGACTTCTGGAATAGACGGAGCACTTATCTATATCGACCTCGATGATTTTAAACATATAAACGATGGACTTGGCCATCCGTATGGTGACGTGCTTTTAAAATCCATATCCCACAGTCTTACAAAGATTGATGGAATTGCGGATATGTGTTACCGCATGGGTGGAGATGAGTTTATAATTATAGTGCCAAGAGCCGGACGGGAAGAACTTAATAGGATCATAGATGAGATAAGCGGTGTGTTTAAAAAACCATGGTTTTTGAAGGGTGAAAATTATTATTGTACAATGAGTGCCGGAATAGTGTATTTTCCTACGGATGGCAGTAATGTGGATGATGTAATAAGAAAAGCCGATATAGCTTTGTTTGAGGCAAAGAAAAAGGGAAAAAACTGCGTTATATTTTATAATGGAGATGATGACAGCAAGAGTGTAAGACGGCTCGATATGGAAAAGCACATGAGAAACGCAGCCATGAATGAGTGTGATGAATTTCAAGTGTATTTTCAGCCCATTGTTGATGTTACGGGTAAGGAGAATGTCTGTATAGGTGCGGAGGCTCTTGTGAGATGGAAGTCACAGACGATGGGGATTGTAAGGCCGGATGAATTTATCCCACTTGCAGAATATCTTGGACTGATAAATCCTATAGGTGAGCATGTGCTTGCAGAGGCAGCAAAATATTGTAAATATTGGAATGACATGGGACATCCTGAATACAAGGTTAATGTGAATCTGTCAGTTGTACAGCTTTTACAGAATGATATAGTAAAAAAGATAAAGGCTGTGATCGATGATGTGAGGATAAATCCCGGAAACTTATGTCTTGAGGTGACAGAAAGCCTTGCAATAAACGATATGGTAAGGATGAAAAAGATACTGGGCGATATAAAAAAGCTTGGAGTCAAGGTTGCGCTTGATGATTTTGGAACAGGTTATTCATCACTTAACCATATAAGAGAAATGCCTATAGATATAATAAAGATAGACAGATGCTTTATAGAACATCTTGGTGAGGATGATTTTTCAAATTCATTTGTAAAGATGGTTAGGGAGCTTGCGAATACTATAGGTGTTACAGTTTGTGTTGAGGGAGTAGAAACGAAAGAGCAGTATATGCTCATAAAGGCAATGGGGATAGAAAATATCCAGGGATATTTTTTTGACAGACCGATGGCGATCGAAGAATTTGAAGAGAAATATTTATGATTTAAAATTTACTGATCTAAAGCATAAATAAAATAGAAAGCATAGGTCAGAATATAGTCTTTATATGTACTTTCGGGATCTTCTAAATGAAACGCTCTGTTTGAAGAAGATTACGAGAGTACATTTTATTGAAATAGGAGGAAAAAATGAATAAAAAAGCGGCTGTTTTTGCAGTATGTGCAATGGCCGGAGTAGTGACTCTGGGAGCATGTGGCAATACAATAAGCGAAGAAATTTCCAAACAGGAAAAGGCAGGAACAAGAAAAGAGAAAAAGGCAAAGGATTCAACAGAATCAGTATCAAAAAAAGAATCAGATACACAAAAAGCGTCAAAAACCGATAAATCTGAAACTGACAAGTCTGCAAAGACAACAGAACAGACAGATGATAAGAAGGATATAAAAATAAATGATGATATTTATCATTATTTTGGGATGGGTTACGACGATCTTGTTGCAGAACTTGGTACACCATCATGGAATTCAGGAACAGAAGACTGGCTTGGAAGACAGATAAGATATGATGATAAAAAAATCTATTTTACACAGGTACCGAATTATGTGGATCAGGTAGGAGAAGTTTCAGGTGCGCTGTCTGTCATAACAAATATGAAGCAGTCAGATGTGGTGCAGGTTGCTGATCTTGCAAAGATGCTTGGGATAGGCGGGGATCTGAGATATTATGTCGATGAGGGCATAGGAGACTACAGCTATGATGAGGGAGCACTTGTAGCAGCCGGAACAAACGGCGATTATCTTATTACCATATTATTTAATGAGGATAAAAATGTTACGGGAACAAGTGATATTTTTATCAGGAAAATGTCTCTGTATCCTGCCGGACAAAATATGACTGAAGATGATGTAGAGAATGAAGTTTCGTCCATAAGAACCACATACAATGACATAGAAGAAAACATATCTGACCAGAGATACACAATAAAAGAAATTGAAGTGTCGGGTAAAAAGGCATCTGTTTATCTGGACTCAGAAAATAAGCCTGCATGTGTTGATATAGCAGACAGTAATATGCAAGGATATAGCTGTAAGTTGTATTATAAGGATGGAAATCTTATATTTACATATTATGAAGATCCGCAGGGAACATCGGAAAGATTATATTTTAAAAACGGAAACTTATTCAGATGGCGCCACTGTGAGGACTCAGGCGATCCGGAGGATGCAGTAAACCATGATAACGAGGACAGTGTTGACTTTAAAGTGATGGAAAATAACGCAAAAGAACTTTCGAAGAAGATATGTCAGGAGCTGCAGCTATAGATAAAATCAGGAGTGTTAGGTGATTTTGAAAAATTTTTGGAAAAATAAAATTAGGGCTTGCAATTTGTAAATAGTTTTGGTATTATATCTAAGTCGCTTGAGAAAATCTCTTGCAGACATAATATAATACCTGCGGAAGTGTCGGAACTGGCAGACGAGCAAGACTAAGGATCTTGTGGCTATTGCAGTCGTGTGGGTTCAAGTCCCATCTTCCGCATTATAAAACTAAAAAGGGTTAAGCCTTATGGCTTAGCCCTTTTTAATTTTAGAAGCGGAAGCGGACCTTGACCCCATGGGTCCAAGTTCTCCGCTCCGCTTCGGTCGTCGCAGGACAAACGTCCACCGGACGTTTTGCGACATCTTCCGCATTGCATTAAAAAGAGAGTGCCAAGTTTTAGAACTTGGTTCCTTTTTTTAATGCAAGACCGAAGCGGTCCATGCCCCCAGATCAAGTTCTCCGCTCCGCTTCGGTCGTCGCAGGGCAAACGTCCACCGGACGTTTTGCGACATCTTCCGCATTGCATTAAAAGGAATGTG